>CANQWL010000054.1 GCA_947627555.1 uncultured Clostridia bacterium
AGAGGAAGAAGAGATTCCCGAGCAGACCGAAGAGGCAGAAGCAGAGGAGGAAGCAGAGGAAGAAGAGATTCCTGAGCAGACCGAACAGGCAGTGGTAGAGGAAAACAATCCGAACGATTCTAAAATTCCAAGTAAAAAGGAATATGAAATACCGGAATTGAACGAATTAGCCCAAAAGTCCAGTTCGTATGAAGAATTTGTAAAGTCCGTTTCACGTTGGCTTGAAATGGACAATAGGCAGGAACTTTTTCAGAGTATAATCAAATCTGCAGAACAGGCTAGTAAGATTACTTGGAATAATATCGAAGAAATCTTAAAGAGCAACGGCGTTAATTACAGACAATGGGACAAGGTTTGGTGTACAAGACAGGTTGCAAGTAAGTTTAAAAACAGCAAAACTTATGTGACTATTATGCAACTGATTAAAGCAATAATCCAGTATAAGGATTATGAATTTAATAATGAAATAATAGTAGAAGCAGTAGAATTTGCTGAAGAAATTCCCGAGCAGACCGAAGAGGCAGAAGCAGAGGAGGAAGCAGAGGAAGAAGAAACTTCCGAGCAGAACGAAAATGCAGAGGTCGGAAAGTCTGAAAACAGAGTCAAAATGGAGTGTATGCCTGACATACCACAATTCGAAGAAATTTTAGGTAGTGTTGATAAGACACAGCCTATCGAAAAAAGAGTGGAGTATGTCTTAACAGCTATGGGATTGAAAAAGTTAAAAGCTAGACAACAGAAGGAAATCTTTGAAATCGCAAATACAGCTGTTAGACTTAAAGAAATGTCTATAGAGATTATTTTCTCAAAGTTAACAATTCCAAAGAAACAACAAAAAATTAACTGGATGATTTTCTCTAAGTTTATCAATGATTTTGTAAAGGAATATTATTCCGATACGAAAGTGAGAGTATTAGATTTCCTTAAATGTATGCAAAACATTGTAATGCTTGAGAATGAAATCGAGAGTTTTACGGACCCTACCGACTAATTTTGTAACTTGGTATTACACGAAAACCTCCAGATGTATCTGGGGGTTTTTCGTGTATCTACATAATAATATTTCTAAAAATATTGAAAAATATATAAATTTATGTTATAATTCTAATCAACTTATAGAATACGAAAGATATAATTTTAAATACAACCGATAAAGAAATTATAAAAAGTTATAAAGGAATGGGTAGTATGATAAAAGATAATGAAGTAGACGAAATAAAAAAGTTGATTCAAAGTGGTTTTGATTTAGAATTAATATCTTTTGAATTAGATATTCCACTAGAAGATATAAAACAAATTAAACAAAAAATAGATAAACAAGAAAGCACAAGAAAGGGTAAAAGATATAGTTATAGTGAAATAGTTAGTAATAGAAATAAAGAAGCACACCAAAAAATGCAACAGATGAGAGAACGATATAAAAATTTATATTTTAAAAGTAATAAAGTAGATAAAGTAGATAATGTAAAACAATTATCAGAAGAAGAAATAGAAATAATAAATTCATGTATTACTAAAATTCAAAATAGTATAGAAGAAATAAGAGATATTTCAAAATATGAAAGAAGAAAAAATGTTGCTAACATACTAGAAGAAGTGAAAAAGATACAAAATTATCCATTAACTATCGAACAGGTAGAAAAATTAAATATTTTAATGGATGTTGAAGGATTGACAAAATCAAGTTTTTTTTATGATGTTAAAAGTTTAAAAAAATATAATTTATCAAATGCTATATCAAATATTATAAAAAAAATAGATAACTATCAAAGAATTATAGATAGAAAATTAGTAGAGGCAATAGATATTGCTCAAAGTCAAACAGAAGATTTAGAAGAATTGAAGGCTCTAAAACAAAAAATAACAACGGAAATGGAAATAGAAAATGAAATTTTAATAGGTTCAGTAAAAAGTAAGATAAACAATAAAATTTCAAAAATTCAACAAAACAAAGCATTAGAAAGAATTAAAAATGATATCCCCAAAAGTATATTGGAAATAATAAATAATTTAGCAAATGGAACAGTAGATATTGAAAAAGCAAAGAAAATAATTGAAGAAGAAGCAAAAAAAAGAGTGGATAGCAAACCAAAGACTACATTTAGTTTGACAGAGCAACAAGAAAAAAGACAGATTTTAATTCAAATTGGAATTGCAATAAGAGAAAAATCTGACAGATTTTATGTTGTAAATCCAGAAACGACAATATATCAAATACAAGAATTATGTGGTAAAGATTTAGGACAAGCGGTGAGAATAGTAGTAGAAAACCTTATATCTAGAAAAGATTTTGAAGAAGCAAAAAGAATTTGTAGTAAATTTTCTGGAAAAGATAAAGGCGATATAATTGCAACAGTAATGAAAGATTTAAGATTAAAAATAAGAAATGCAGAAATTAGTGATATAGTTTTAAAAGGTATAAATACACAAGGAACAGAAGAAGAGGAAAGAAAATATTTCGAATTAATAGAAAAAGGCATAAAAATGGAAAATGTGAAATTAAAAGCAATATCTCTAGGAAAAAGTCAAGATGGAACGAGAAATATAACATTAGCTGATATATGGACAGATGAAAATCAAGAAGAAAAAAATGTAAAAATATTATAATTGATGGACAGATAATTAGTTGAAAATTATCTGTCTTTTATGTTATAATTCAAATAATTTATCGCTAAAATTGAAAGTAAAATTTTAAGGAGTATAATACAAGTATTAAAAATATAAAAATAAGAGGTGGAAATTATTTAAGATGATGGATACTATTATTTATTTAATTAGACATGCTGAAACTATTGATGAAAATGGAATTAGAAATACAAATGAAAATTCTCAAATGATTAATGAAAAAGAAATATTATCTGTACAAGGTGAAAAACAATCTCAAAAATTAAGTGAAAATGTTGAGTTACAAAAGCTTGATGCCATCTGGTCAAGCAATTATACAAGAGCCAAAGCTACTGCAAAATATATATCATATAAAAATAATTTACAATACAATTTAGATAAAAGATTATGTGAAAGAAAGCTTGGAAATATAGAAGACTTGTCAAAATTTATGAATGATAAAGCGACTAGAGATCCTTCTCGCGAACAATTAGCTTTCCCAACATTTAAAACTCGTGATGGTGAAAGTGCAAATGATACAAATAAAAGGATGAATGAGTTTATTAGTGAAATACTTGAAAAATATAATGAAAAAAGAATAGCAGTTGTAAGCCATGGTGGTGCAATTAAATTTTACTTGTTAAGTTATTGTAAAGTAAATGAGAGATTAAATCTTGAATATAAAAGAAAAGAGTTAGACATAATTTCACCATGCTTATTAAAAATGACCTTTAGGAAAAACGAATTAGTAAATTTAGAACAAATAAAATGGTAAGAAATATAAATACAAAAATTGCCATTTAAACCCGGAACCAATGGCAGCAAATTGCAAAAAGGAGTTAAAGTGATGGATTGGACAAAGGAGCAAAAACAAGCAATTTATGAAAAAAATTCAAATATTTTAGTTGCTGCTGCTGCAGGTAGTGGTAAAACTGCTGTGCTTGTTGAAAGAATAATTAATAAAATTATAAATGAAAATGTTGATATAGATAAGTTATTAGTTGTTACTTTTACAAATGCTGCGGCTTCTGAAATGAGAGAAAGAGTGTTAGATGCTATTTATAAAAAACTAGAGGAAGATCCTGAAAATCAAAATTTACAAAAACAAATTAATTTGTTAAATAGGGCTTCAATATGTACTATTGATTCTTTTTGTTTAGATGTTGTAAGAAATTATTTTTATGAGTTAGATAACATATCTCCAAATTTTAGAATTGGAGATACAACAGAGATTGAATTATTAAAGCAAGAGGTAATAGAAGAACTTTTTGAAAAAAAATATGAAGAAGAAGATGCAATTTTTACGAAATTAATTAATACATATACAAGTTATAGAGATGATACTCCTTTGAAAGAAATTATATTAAAAATCTATACATATATACAAAGTAATCCTTTCCCTGAAAAGTGGCTAAATGAAAAAATAGAAATGTTTAACTTAAAATCTGATAATGATTTTAGTAAAACAATTTGGGGAGAAAATTTATTAAAAGAAATAGAAGAAGAACTAATTGATGACATTACATCATTGCAAGAAACAGAAAAAAATTTATCATATGACCCAGAACTAGATAAATTTCAACAAACAATTAGAAACGATATTGATATGCTACAAAATTTAAAAAATAATTTAGAAAATTGGGACAATGCATATGAAATAAGAGAAAATATTAAATTTATTACTTGGCCAAGAAAAAAAGTAGAATCAGAAATTAAGGAACAAGCAAAAGCAGTTCGTGATGATGTAAAGAAAAAATTAAATAAGGTATTAGATAAAATTTTAATATGTGATTCTAAAGAAGCAAAGCAAGATATCAAAGATATGTATGCTATTTTAAAAGATTTAGAAAATGTAATATTAGAATTTGGAGAAGAATTTTCAAAAAGGAAAAGAGAAAGAAATTTAGTTGATTTTAATGATATTGAACATTTTGCTTTAAAAATATTATTAAAAGAAGAAAATGGAATAATCAAGCCAACAGAAGTTGCTAAAAAATACAAACAAAAATATAGTGAAATAGCAATTGACGAATATCAAGATAGTAATTTAGTCCAAGAGTATATTTTAACTTCCGTTTCAAATGGAGATAATATTTTTATGGTAGGAGATGTAAAACAAAGTATTTATAAATTTAGACAAGCCATGCCAGAACTATTTTTAAATAAATACGAAACATACAAAGCCATTGAAAATAAAAAAGAAAATGATAGCCTAAAAATAAAATTATTTAAAAATTTTAGAAGTAGAGAAAATGTACTTAAATTTACAAATTTGATATTTCAAGATATTATGAGCAATCTTTTAGGAGATATTGAATATAACAAAGAAGAATATTTGAATTTAGGAGCGAATTATCCATCAACAGAACAAAATCTAAAAACAGAGATACATATTATTGATTTGAAAGAAGAAATAAATGAAGAGGAAACAAAATATTCAATAGAAGAAAATTATGACAATTTAGAAGATGATGAAGAAAAGGAAGAGACAGAAAGAATAGAAGATATTGAATTAGAAGCAAGGTTTGTTGCAAATCAAATAAAAAAATTAATTGATAGTAAATTTAAAGTATGGGATGTAAAAAAGAATATATATAGAGATATACAATATAAAGATATTGTTGTACTTTTAAGGTCAACATCAAATATTGCACCAATTTACGAACAAGAAATGATATATCTAAATATGCCAGTATTTTCAGACAGTTCTCAAGAATATCTAGACTCAATAGAAATTCAAACAATAATGAGTTTATTAAAAATTATTGATAATCCAATGCAAGATATACCGCTTGTTACAGTATTAAGGTCTAACATAGGTAATTTTACAGATGATGAATTAGTACAAATACGTTTATCTGATAAATATGATAATTTTTATACTTGTATGCAAAAAGCAAAGATGGATGTTACTCCACAATTAAGAGAAAAAATACAAAATTTTTTCAGCTTTTTAGATAAATGGAGGAAAGAACAAGAGTATTTAGCATTAGATGAATTAATTTGGAAAATTTATCTTGATACAGGTTATTATAACTATGTTGGGTTAATGCCAAATGGACTTTTAAGACAAGCGAATTTAAAAATGTTATTCCAAAGAGCAAAACAATATGAAAATAGTAATTTTAAAGGATTATACAATTTTATAAATTTTATAGAAAAACTGAAATTAAGTAGCGGAGATTTAGGTGCAGCAAAATTAATTGGTGAAAATGACAATGTTATAAGAATTATGAGTATTCATAAAAGTAAAGGATTAGAGTTTCCGGTTGTGTTTTTATCAAGTACAGGAAAACAATTTAATTTAATGGACTTAAATCAAAATATATTATTACATCAAGAAATGGGAATTGGTGTAAAATATATAGATTATGAAAGACAAGTTCAATATGATACATTAACAAAAGTTGCATTGAAAAATAAAATATTAGTTGAAACATTATCAGAAGAAATGAGAATTTTATATGTTGCATTAACAAGAGCAAAGGAAAAACTTTTCATTACAGGATTGTCAAAAGATTATGATAAAGATTTAGAAAAAATTAGCCAACAAGTAAATAGATATGAAAAAACTTTTAATAGTATAAATGAAATAGATAAAAATATTGAACATAGTGAATTTAGCAAAATTAATCCAATTTTAGTAAAAAAATACAAAAGATATTTAGATTGGATAATGCTTGTTTATCAATATGAAAAAGAAAATATTGGCGATTTGGTAGACTTACAAGTTTATCAAAAAAAGGAATTAATGAAATCTTTCAAATCATTTGATAAAGAAGATGTAGATATTAGTAACATATTAGAAAATAATCATATTGATGAAAACAATTTAGAAAGATTAGAACAAGTGCTTAATTGGTCATATGATTATGAGCTATCTACTACTATTCCAACAAAATCATCTGTTACTAAAATTAAACAAATGGAGAATGAAAGAAATTCACAAATTATAGAATCTGATTCAAACTTTTTGGAGCCATCATTAGATGATGTTTTAATCAATACATCTAAAATAGCAAAGCCTAGTTTATTAAAGCCACAATTTTTAAGAAAAGATGAGGAAGATGTTATAACATCAGCACAAAAAGGAACACTAGTACACTTATGTCTTCAAAAATTAGATGAAAGAAAAGATTATTCATTAGAAGATGTAAAAGAATTAATTAGCAAGCTAGTTGCAGAACAAATAATAACGCAAAAAGAAGCGGAAGTAATTTCTCCTTACAAAATATTAGCGTTTACAAAATCAACTATATGGAAAGAACTAAAAAAAGCAAAACAAGTAGAAAAAGAAAAGCCATTTTATATTAACATACCAGCAAAAGAAATATACAAACAAGATATAGAAAATACAGATAGATTAAGAAAAACAAAAAATACACAAGAAATGCAAGAAAACATTTTAGTACAAGGAATTATAGACTTATATTATATCAATGAAAAAGATGAATTAGTATTAGTAGATTATAAAACAGACTATGTAGAAAAAGGAAAAGAACAGGAATTACTACAAAAATATAAAAAGCAACTCGAATTATACAAAAAAGCTTTGGAAAAAGCTCTAAACAGAAAAGTAAATAAAACCTATATTTACTCTGTTCACCTAGAAAAAGAAATTTAAGAAATTAAGACAAATGGAATTATTCTATTTGTCTTTTTGCTGTGTCAAAAACCTCTTGAAAAATCAATAGTTTTCTGGTATAATAGATACATATTAGTAAAAATGGAGATAAAATTATGGATAGAATGAAAACCTTTTTAATATATGTTTTATTAATTATTGGATTTTTTGTATTTTCAGAATTCATTATTAATGTAGGATTAAATTCAACATATAAAAATATGGAAAGTAAAAATAATATAGAACAAGTAAATATCAAACAAGCAGAGGCAACATCAGTAAATGGAAGAATAATTGGTACTATTAGTAATTCAGGAACTGAAGATATAAATGGAAAGTTCTTGAAAGTTGATATTTATTCTGAAAGAGATGTTTTTTTAGGTAGTAAATATTACAATATAGAAAATTTAGAAAAAGATGGAACTAAAGATTTTGAAGTATATTTTAAAACAAATTATGCGAAATATTATGATATAAGCATTGTAAACGAAAAGAAAGAAGACAATGTTGATATAGATATAGAGTTTATACCAAAAGATTTAAATAAACCTGAAATATGGTTTGCATCAATAGTAACAATTTTAATTTTATGGTAAATAGCTAGATACAAGCTTAATTAATAAAATAAATTGAATAAAAAATATGTTTTATACAAAACCTCTTGTTTGCAATTTTTTCAATAAATTAATTGTACGACTGAAATAAGTTTAGAAATTTTTAAATCATTTTATGGAAAGAGTTCATTTTTAATGGAAGGGTGCAATAAAATGATTTTAGAATTTCTTAACTTATGTAGAAAGTCAATTATTTATTGAAAAAAATTGCAAACAAGAGGTTTGATTTTTATATATAAATTAAAAATTATTTATTATATATTTTTGGATTAACATTAAAAGTCTGATAATTTGTATAAATAACCATACCAGGTTTACTACCTTTAGGCTTCTTAACATATTTTATTTCGCAAACATCAACAGGGACATTAGAAGAGTTTCTAGCTTTACTATGATATGCAACTATTTCAGCACATTTAATAATAACATCATTAGTAGGTATTTTATTTGACACTTTATTAGATACATTACTATCTAAAATTAGAACTGCATGACTACCATGAATATCTTTAGTATGAAACCATAAATCTGTCTTTTTTGCATATTTTAAACTTAAATAATCATTTTCATTATTATTTCTACCAACTAAAAGAGTATAACCATCAATAATATATTTTAAAGGATTAAAAGACACATTTTTATTTTTTGTTAATTGAGATTTTTTTATCTTATTATTTTTTATTTTTGATTTACTTTTAATAGTATTATTTAAATTTAGATTATTAGAGACATCTTTGAAAATAACATTTTCAGAAATTTCTTCATAAATATCTGCAATTTCATCTACGGTTTTAGCTGTTTCTAATTCATAAACGATGCTTTCAATATAATTTAATTCTTTTTCAGTTTCTTCTTTTTGAGCTGTAACAATTGATAATGCGTTTTTTAATTTATTATATTTTTTAAAATATCTTTTTGCATTTATACTAGGAGAATATTTGCAATCTAAAGGAATAACAATTTTCTTATTATTATCATAATAATTTTCTAGTTCAATACTTTCAATGTTTTGATCTTTTATTTTATATAAATTAGCAGTTATTAACTCTCCATATAATTTATAAATATCCATATTGTCACAATTCTTCAACTTTTCATTAATATTAAGTAATCTTTTTTGATACTTTTTTAAAGTAGCTAAAATCATTTTTAATATACTATTTCTATATGATTTAAATTCTTCATTAGATTCCTTTTGATAATAAAAATCATCAAGAAAAAAGTTAAGTGAAAAATCATTTTTATCTGAAATTTTATGATTACTTTTTGTTACTAAAAAGTAATCATAAGAAACATTATTTTCATTTTTTGATAATTCAAAATTTAAATTTAATGAATCTGTGCAATTAATAATTTCTTTTATATAAAAATAAATTTTTTTAATGGAATCTTGATTAATTTCCGTTATATTCAATTTTCTTAAACTATTTTCAATAAAACTATTACTAATACCATTGTAAAAATTTGCAATAGAAGATATTAAATTTTCTATACTACTAGTTTCAATTGTATTTATAAAATCTTTTAAAGAACAATCTAGAAAATTAGATTTCGAAATAGATGGAAATACATATGTAACATGAGGAACGATAGTTCTAGAACTATTTTCAGAGTTTATATGTCTTAAGCTATCAATAATTATATTTTGTTCATCTAATAAAATAACATTGCAATGTTTTCCCATTAATTCAATAATTAGTTTTCTGGAAATAATATCATCAATGTCATCAAACCCTTCAAATTCTATAGTTACAATTCTTTCTAGATTATTTGTAATTACATTTTTTATACGTAATCCAATAAGATGTTTTCGAAGTACCATACAAAAATTAGGTGCTATTTGAGGATTTTTTTTAGTATTTGTAGTTAAATTAATTCTATAATTTATAGGGTCAGTACAGATATTAAGTAAATAATTTGTACCATCTAAATAAAAGCCTAATAAAAGTATATTTTTATTAGGTTGAAATATTTTATCAATTCTGGCTCCAGAAATTTGTTGCAATTCTGAAGCAATAGCTTTTGTAACAATTCCATCAAATGCCATTTGTTTCTCCTTATATTTTATTCCAATCTGTTAACTTAAATGAAAATTGAAACCTCAAACTCCTAGTGATATAATATTTTTGAACGAAAACAAAATA
>CANQWL010000055.1 GCA_947627555.1 uncultured Clostridia bacterium
GTTTCGGCTTCCAGATCCGCGCACTGTCCGGCTTTTACCATTCCTGTTCCACCTGTTGCTAAAATTAAATTTACATCTGGATGATTCATTAATAATCTAGTTGCTAAAATACTTGGTTCTTCAATCCATAATACACAATCTTTTGGAGCACCTGCTTCTATTGCTGCATCTCTCACAATTCTTGCAGCTTCACTACTACATTTTTGTGCAGATGGGTGGAATCCAAATATAATAACATTTCTTGTTTTTGCAGCTATAATTGATTTAAACATTGTAGTTGATGTAGGATTTGTAACAGGTGTTACTCCTGCAATAATTCCTACTGGCTCTGCTATTTCAATGTAATCTTCTTCATCGTTTTCATTAACTACACCTACTGTTTTTTCGTATTTAATACTATGATAAACATATTCTGTTGCAAACATATTCTTTGTTATTTTATCTTCATAAATTCCTCTTTTTGTTTCTTCTACTGCCATTTTTGCAAGTTCCATATGATGTTCTAATCCTGCCATTGACATTGCTTTTATAACATTATTTACTGTTTCTTGATCTAATTTTAGATATTCTTGTGATGCAATTTTAGCTCTTTCTACTAAATCATCAATCATTTGCTTAACTTTTTGTTCTTCTTCTTGACTTACATTTTCAGCCATAATTGTACCTCCTTTTATAGTCTATTATATATTTTTAATAGACTATTATCACAAAATAATCTTTTGTGACTTTTCTTTAGTTTAACCAAATCTATTATATATTATTAGAAAATTTTGTCAAGAATTTTAAAATATCAAAAAAAATGTGCCAAAAGGAGATATTTCTTTTTGACACGCTTATATATAGTTTTTATTCAATTGTAAGTTATAAAATTATCTAATTATTCGGCTACGCTACATTATAAACAAATTATAAAATTAACAAATAGGCCCCTCTCAAAACAAGTTTGAGATTCTCCCATTTGTTAATTAAATAATTTGTAATATAATTTCACTAGCATTCATAATTAGATAATTTTATAACTTACAATTGAATATTAAATAGCTATAAGCAAAAAAATGAGACAATTGAAGACTGTCCCCATTGTCTCATTTATATAAATAATTTTGTGGATTAACATGATTTCCATTTATTCTTATTTCTAAATGCAAGTGTGCTCCTGTTGAATTTCCTGTTGATCCTACTGCTGCAATTATGTCTCCTGCTTTAACTTGTTGTCCCACATTTACATACATTTTGCTTGTATGTGCATACCATGTTTCTACATTGTTTCCATGGTCTATTTTCACTAAGTTTCCATATGATCCACTATAAGTAGCACTTGTAACTATTCCATCTGCTATAACTTTAATTGGTGTACCTGCTTCTGCTGCAATATCTAATCCTGTATGATTTGAACTTCTTATTGAACTACTCACTCCATATCTTGATGTAATTATACCTGATATTGGTTGTGTGGCAATTTTAATTCCATTTATATCTGGCATTAGATTAATTTTTTCTTGTTCAGCTTCATTTTCTTTTTGTTTTTTTATAATTTCTTGCGCTTTTGATTCAATTTCTTGTTTTGCTATATCTATATTTACCAATTCTTCAGAATTTTGTGTGTATTTTTCACAAATGCTTAAGTCAATATTACTATTTCCGTTTTTTAACTCTTGTATTTCTGAATTTTTACTTTTAATAATATTGCATAGTTCTTCTGCTTCTTCTATTGTATTTACTTTTTCAATAACATCTTCTCCTAATGCAATTTCATAATACTTATAAGTTACTACAATTTCTTGTTTTAGATTTTCTGCAACTTGTTGCTCATTTGTATCAATATTTCTACTAACTAATGTTAACTCATATTTAGGCTCTTGTTTAATTTCAATAGAGTCAATATTTTTTTCTTGATTTTCTAAAATATTATTTTTTATGCTTTCTTCTAATGCTTTTTTAGTATTTACATATCCTAATTCTTTTCCTGAAATACTTATTTTATAAATTGGTTTATATTTTATTAGTATAATCGCTGTTATTAAACTAATAGCTATTAGAACAAGATTAAAATACTTTAGAATTTCTTTCGTGTAATATTTTATTCTTTTACTTAAAATATATATTCACTCTCCTTACTATTTTTTATGCGACTGTTCTCTATTATACTATATATTTTATCTATTTTCAAATTATGTATACCTATTTTGTTTAAATTTCTCATTTTTATATCTAATTTTTTCCATTTTTCAGATTAATTATGTATGTATTTCTTTCATTTTCTGTCTTTTTCTTCATTTTTCTTTATTTTTTACAGTGCTTTATATAATTTATTTTTTTAAATTCAAATATATCATTTAGTATGGATAATATATTTTCATTATATAATTTGTTATATATTCTAATTTTATGCATTGATTTCTTTATATATATCTTTTAACTTATTAGTTAAATATGTATTTTTTAGTTTCTGTAAATTTAAACTATAAAATGCTATATTACAAATATAAAATAAGGAAGGTGAGAAAAAATGGCTATAGATTATAGTATAATTGGTCAAAGAATAAAACAAGCAAGACTTGCTAAAAATATGACCCAAGAAGATTTAGCAGAAAAGATAGATATTTCTGTTGCATTTTTAAGTAGAGTAGAAAGAGGAAATTCACATATTAATTTAAGAAGATTAAATCAGTTATGTTCTTTATTAGATGTTACTGAAGGATACCTTTTAAATGGTGCTTCTAGTAGTTCTACAAATTATCTAAACAAGGAATTTTCTGAATTATTAAGCAAATGTTCTCCTGATAAACAAAAATTAATATATGATGTTGCAAAAGTAATTGCAGATTCTAATTATGATTTATAAATTTTATAAAATCTCAATCTATTGAGATTTTTTTTATTTTGTTATTTTTTTAGAATAGGATATTGATAAAAATTTTTTACTATGCTATTATAATATGCGAAAAAATGTTAATAATATAAAAAAATAGGAGGTAAAAAATGAAATTTGAACAATGGAATGATTTTGTTACAGGAGACTGGAAATCAGAAATAAATGTGAGAGACTTTATACAAAAAAATTATACTCCTTATGAAGGAGATAGTTCCTTTTTAGCAAGTACAACTGAAAAAACAAAGAAATTATGGAATGAAGTATTAGAATTATATAAAAAAGAAAAAAATTCAGAAGGTGGAGTTCTAGATATAGACACAGAAACTGTTTCTACTGTATCTAGTCATGAAGCAGGATATATTGATAAAAATTTAGAAGAAATCGTTGGGCTTCAAACAGATGCTCCTTTAAAAAGAGCTATAATGCCATTTGGTGGAATTAGAATTGTTGAAAAATCATGTGAAGCCTATGGAAGAAAAGTGGATGATAAAGTTGAAGAAATATTTCATAAATACAGAAAAACTCACAATGATGGTGTATTTGATGTTTATACACCTGACATAAGAGCTGCAAGATCATCTCATCTAATTACAGGACTTCCTGATGGATATGGTCGTGGAAGAATTATTGGAGATTATAGAAGAATTGCTTTATATGGTGTTGATATTTTAATTGAAGAAAAGAAAAAAGATTTAGATATATTGGATGTCGATGAATTAACAGAAAAAATAATTAGAGAAAGAGAAGAAATAAGTGAACAAATAAAAGCTCTAAATGAATTAAAAGTAATGGCTTCTAAATATGGATTTGACATTTCAAAACCAGCATCAAATGCAAAAGAGGCTGTCCAATGGCTATATTTCGGATATTTAGCAGCTATTAAAGATCAAAATGGTGCTGCAATGAGCCTTGGTAGAACTTCTACCTTCTTAGATATTTACTTTGAAAGAGATTTAAAAAATGGAATTATTACAGAAGAAGAAGCTCAAGAAATAATGGACC
This sequence comes from uncultured Clostridia bacterium, assembly GCA_947627555.1. GTDB lineage: Bacteria > Bacillota > Clostridia > TANB77 > CAG-508 > CAG-269. Next base: position 3,878 of record CANQWL010000055.1, read on the forward strand.
ATTTTGTAATGAAATTAAGGTTAGTACGTTTCTTAAGAACTCCAGAATATAATGAATTATTTAGTGGAGATCCTGTATGGGTAACAGAGAGTATTGGTGGTATGGGAATAGATGGTAGAACTCTAGTTACTAAAAACTCTTTTAGAGTTTTACACACATTACAAAATTTAGGACCTGCACCTGAACCAAACTTAACAGTTCTTTGGTCAACTAGATTACCAGAAGGCTTCAAAAAATTCACAACAAGTTTATCTATTAAAACATCATCAATTCAATATGAAAATGATGATTTAATGAGAATTACATTAGGAGATGATTATGGAATTGCTTGTTGCGTTTCTCCAATGCGAATTGGTAAACAAATGCAATTCTTTGGTGCTAGAGCAAATCTTGCAAAAACTTTATTATATGCAATTAATGGAGGTAAAGATGAAATATCTGGAAAACAAATCACTCCAAAATATGAACCTATTACTTCTGAATACTTAAATTATGATGAAGTAATGGAAAAATTCAATCAAATGATGGATTATGTAGCAAAAATCTATATAAAAGCATTAAACGCAATCCATTATATGCATGATAAATATTCTTATGAAGCAATTGAAATGGCATTACATGACAAAGATATATATAGAACAATGGCTTGTGGAATTGCTGGTTTATCAGTTGTTACAGACTCTTTATCTGCAATTAAATATGCAAAAGTAAAAGTAATTAGAAATGAAGCTGGACTAGCAGTAGATTATAAGGTAGAAGGCGACTTTCCTAAATTTGGAAATGATGATGACAGAGTAGACCAAATTGCAATTGAACTTGTAAAAACATTTATGCATAAATTAAAGAGACATCAAACTTATAGAAATTCTACAGCTACGCTATCAATATTAACAATTACCTCAAATGTCGTATATGGTAAAGCAACAGGAAATACTCCAGATGGAAGAAAAGCAGGAGCACCATTTGGACCAGGAGCAAATCCACTACATGGAAGAGATACTAATGGAGCATTAGCAGTTATGAATTCTATTGCAAAACTACCATTTGATAATGCAGAAGATGGAATATCTTATACATTTTCTATCACACCAGGAACACTTGGAAAAACAGAAAACGAAAGAATTGACAATTTAGTAAATATGCTAGATGGATATTTTGCACAAACAGGTCATCATATAAATGTAAATGTATTTGATAGAAGTTTATTAGAAGATGCAATGGAGCATCCAGAAAAATACCCTCAACTAACAATTAGAGTATCTGGATATGCTGTAAACTTTACAAAATTAACTAGAGAACAACAATTAGATGTAATTAATAGAACAATACATGAAAGAATTTAAAATTTTTAGTGATGTTTTTTATATAAAAAAACATCACTTATTACTTTTTTAATGTTCAATTAAAGGAGATAACAAATGGAAGAAAAAGATTTAAAATATTATGCAAAAGTTCATTCAATAGAATCATTTGGAACTGTTGATGGCCCAGGAATTCGATTTGTACTATTTTTGCAAGGTTGTCATTTACAATGCAAGTATTGCCACAATCGTGATACTTGGGATATTAATTCAGGTGAATATAAATCTTTAGATGATATTTATAATAAAATTATACGTTATAAAAATTATATTTATCCTAATCGGAGGAGTTACTGTTACTGGAGGTGAACCTCTTTTACAAGTAAAATTTTTGATAGAACTTTTTACAAAATTAAAAAAACATAATATTCATACTTGTATTGATACATCAGGTATGGTTGCTCTTACAGATGATATAAAAAAAGTTCTGTCTCTTACTGACTTAGTTTTATTAGATATTAAGCATATTAATGATGATAAATGTAAAGACTTGGTTGGTCATTCTAACAAACAAGAATTAGAATTTGCTAAATATTTAAGTCAAAATTCTATTCCTGTTTGGATTAGGCAAGTCATTATTCCAGGAATTACAGATGATAAACAAGATTTAATAAAATTAAAAGAATTTATATCTTCTTTGAAAAACGTTGAAAAAGTCGAATTGTTACCTTATCACAATATGGGTTCTTATAAATGGAAAAAACTTTGTGCTGATTATCCATTAGAAAATGTTAGACCAGCAACAGATGAAGATATTATTAAAGCAAAAGAAATTCTAGATTTAATTTAGAATTTCTTTTTATATATTAAAAAATTATTATATTACAATTAATTTATATATTAAGTATTTTATAATATCAACATATATATTATTTTTTAGTTTATAGTTGTACTTGTCGGACCTGTTCCTACAACTGCCTCTTGAAGTGAACGCCATGTGTTACATCCTACAACTCCATCTGCAGTTAGCCCTTTTGCTCGTTGATATGCTAAAACAGCATTATAAGTAGCTAATCCAAAAATTCCGTCTAATCCGTTTGTTCTGTATCCTAATGTATTTAAATCATCTTGTGCTATTAACACATAATTGCTTATACTGCCTCTTCTTAGTGTCGGAAACCCACCTGTTGAACAAGCAGGTGTACCGAAATCTTTTGTCCCAATGTACCCATGTAGGTGTTAGTGAAATTGGTTCTACATAACTCCATACTCCTGAATTTTTTGCACTATTCCATAGAGCTGTTCTTCTACTTAATGTTAAAGTTTGACCAACATCAAAAGCTACTCCTGCATAATGTTGACTTTGGTTTCCATGTCCTCCTTCATATGGCCTTTTAAAAGCAAAACCTACTGGAATTGGTGCTCCAAACAAATATCTCTGACTATTCCAACTTTGCATTGTTCTTTTTGTTGTCCATAATATATTTGATTTGCTACTTCCTCTAAATTCTCTTACTCTTAATGTTCCATTTGTATTGTATGGCATTGCTTCAGATTCTCCTCTGTAATATGTCTCCATCCTATCAGTATCATTATTAAAAACAATTATTTTTGCCAAGATTAAAGTCCTCCTCATATTTTTTATTTTATAGTATGAGAATTTTTATTAATTTGTTAATTCATTATTTTAAAATTTTGTTTTTATATAATAAAAAATAACTTTCCTATTGCAAAATAAAGACACCTTATTATATAAAGGTGCCTTTTGCCATATTCTTTTAATTAATATATATTAATAATCTTATTTTATTTCTCTTGCTTTTACAACTATTCTCTGTTTACTATCATCAGTACATGTAATTAATGTTATTTCTTTGTTTCCGTTTGTTAATTGAGTAGTACAACTTACATCAGCTGGATCAACTTGATATTTATTATATACTCTATAATTTATTGTCCTTCCTGATAAATCTGTAATTGCTATAACATCTCCATTTACTAGTGATGGAACTTTACTAAAAAACTTTGAATTTCTATAATTATGTCCTACTATGCAAAAGTTTCCCACTTCATTTGGTTCTGGTCCCCAAAATCTTGTTGGGGCAATTTTTAATAATGCTTCTGTTTCTTGTGCAGAATCTGTCTCTCCATCTAAAACTGGATATGTAAGATTTAATTTTGGAATATTAATAGTTGCAACTGATACATATCTGTACCCTCCACTTGTTGTTTGAACAGTTCTATTTGCGTTTGCAGCCTGTTGTATTTGTTCTTGCTGCTCCTGTTGTTGTTCCTGTTGTAATTGATCGTTTTGCTCCTCATCATCTAGTATAACTACTAATATATCGTTATCAATTGTTGTAGTATCTTCTCCTAATTGAATGTTTTCTAATATTTCTTGTGATACTTCTTCACTTTTGTTTCTGTCATATTCTGCATATATGTATAAAGAAATTAAAATGCATACTAAAAAAATGGATAAAAGAAAATTAAATTTATATATTTTCTTTTTCCTTTTTAACTCAGGTGTAATATACAATTTTTCAGTAACTAAAATTTGATTCATCACAATCTCCCTATTATATATTTCTTTTTTATTATAACATAAAATATTAGAAATTGAAATAGTTTTTTGGAAATTTTTTCAGCTTTAATTATTACTTAATTTACAAATTTTATTAGTAATATTTGCAAAATCATTTATGCTTAATTTTTCTGCTCTTATATTTATATCTAAACCTAGTTCATTTAAAATTTTTATTCCTTCTTCTTTATTTAAGAATACTTTTGTGTTTACTAATGCATTTAGCAAAGTTTTTCTTCGCTGCATAAATGCACTTTTTATAATTTTAAACATAATTTCTTTGTCTGTTACCTCTATTGCTTTATTTTTTCTAATATTAAGTTTTATAATTTCTGATGTAACATCTGGTTGTGGTATAAAACAATCGTTAGTAACTTCCATAACTTTTGATGCTTCTGAATAGTAAAATACTGAATATGTAATAGCACCTGTATTTTTTTCTCCTGGAATTGCTATTAATCTATCTGCCACTTCTTTTTGTATCATAACAGTAATACTCTCTAAATCTAATTCTTCTTCTAATAATTTCATAATAATTGGTGTTGTAATATAATATGGAAGGTTTGCAACTATTTTTGCATTTGTTATCTTACCTATTTCTTTTTCTTTTTTGATTAATTGATGTAAATTCACTTTTAATACATCTTGATTAATTAATTCAAAATTATCATATAAAGAAAATCTATCTTCTAATATATTTATCATTCTCTTATCTAGTTCAATGCAAATTACTTTTCCTGCCTGTTCTAATAGACCTTTTGTTAATGTTCCTAATCCAGGTCCTATTTCTATTATTAAATCATTATTCGTTATCTTGCTACTTTCTATAATTTCTTCTACTACCTTATCATTAATTAAGAAATTTTGTCCTAATGATTTGTTTGCTTTTATGTTATATTTCTTCATAATGAATTCAGTTTCATCTTTTATATTACTCATACCTATTCTCCCTAAAATCATTATCCCTTTTAATATTTTATTATATTTACTTGTTTTTTTCAAGTGTCAATAGGAACGGATCTTTTTGACATATTAATAGTTTATAATAATTAAAATTCAATTCTAAGTTATAAAATTATTTAATTATGAATGCAAGTGAAATTATATTACAAATTATTTAATTAACAAATGGGAGAATCTCAAACTTGCTTTGAGAGGGGCCTATTTGTTAATTTTATAATTTGTTTATAATGTAGCGTAGCCGATTAATTAAATAATTTTATAACTTAAAATTGAAAAAAAGAACTTATATATTAGTATGTCAAAAAGGACCTTCCCTATTGACATTTTTTAATTATTTCATATAAAATATAGTTGAAAATATAACAAAAGAGGCGTAAATATGAAAAATAAAAAAAATTCTAAATCAAATAAATCAAATATTATAAGAATGAAAACTAAACATAAATCTAAAAATTTGATACATGTCAAAAAAGTAAAAATTTCGCTTATTATTTGTATTTTGATTTTTATCATATTACTTGTTCGTATTGGATTTATTCAATTTGTTCAAGGAAACTATTTAAAAGAACTTGCCTACAATCAACAATTGATTAATCAAATTATCAGTCCAAAAAGAGGTAATATATATGATTCAACAGGAAAAGCTTTAGCAATAAGTGCTCAAGTTGATACAATCACTATTAACCCTCTAAAAATAAAAGAAGATACAGAAGAAAAAACTAAAGTTTTACAAGAAAAAATTGCAAAAGGTTTATCTGATATATTTAGTTTAAATTATGAAGATGTTTTATCTAAAGTTTCAAGTGACTCTCAAGTTGAGACTATTATAAAAAAAGTAGAACAAGACAAAGTAGAAGAGTTAAAACAATGGATGGAAGATAATGATATAAAAATAGGTATTAATATAGATGAAGATTCAAAAAGATATTATCCATATAGCACTGTTGCTTCTAACTTAATTGGTTTTTGTGGTAACGATAATCAAGGATTAAGCGGTATTGAATATACTTGGGACTCTGTATTAACTGGAACTCCTGGAAAGATTGTTAGTTATAAAGGTAGTGATCAAAAAGAAATACCAAATTCAGAAGAAACTTACATTTCTGCCGAAAATGGTAGTGACTTAACACTTACTATAGACTTAAATATTCAAACAATTGTAGAAAAATATTTAAAACAAGCTGTTGAAGACAATTCTTGTTCAAGGGGTGGTAATGGTATTGTTAT
>CANQWL010000056.1 GCA_947627555.1 uncultured Clostridia bacterium
CTAAGTAACGGTAAGAATGGAATTATATATGTTATCGACGAAATTCAAACTCTTTTTAGCTTAAGCAAAATTGCTCAGAAAGCTATTGCTTCAAATCCTAAGGATAGATATATTTCTGCAACTGAATTAAGACAGGCTATAGAAAACTTATTAAAAAAATAATAGGAAATTATACGTTAAAATGTGGTACTTATGTAGCTGCATTTATACGAAGTAACTTCATTTGTATATAATGTAGAAAAGGAAGAAATATTACAAATATATAAATAAAGAAAGTAGGAAGGAAAAATGAAAAAGAAAATATTAGTATTTGTGATTCTTATACTATTAATTGGGATGACTGTTGTATTAACTGGATGTGGTGAAAAACAAGAAAATAATATACAAGAAGAACAAAAAGCAAATGAAGAAAGTAATAAAATAGCAAAAATAGATGAAAGCAAAGAAATCGTATATTCAGCATATAAAGAAAATTTCAAGTCTCCTTTAGATGACACAGTTACAACGGATGTACCAGCATTTAATATAAATACAGAAGAAATAAAAAATCTAAATGCAGAAATTTTAAATAAATATAAAACAGATGAAGCAGATATGTCAAGTTCAAATACAAGCTATAAATATTATGAAAATGATAATATCGTTTCTGTTGTTATTCTAAAATCAATTACAGAATCAAGTTTCGAGGAATATGATGTATATAATGTAGATAAATCTACAGGAAAACAATTATCTAAAGATGAAGTAATTTCAAACAAAAATTTAGAAAAAGAAAATTATGAAGAAACAATATTAAATCAAATGAAAAAGATATGTTCGGAATCATATCAAGATGTAACAGGAGCAGATGAGTTTATAAAAGAGGCAAACGTAAAAACTACATCAAAAGATAATTGTAGTTTAGAGAAAACAAAACCATATATTGGGGAAAATGGAGCTTTACACTATATAATATATATATACAGCATTGCTGGGGCAGATAAATATGAGCATATAATTAACTATGAAACAGGTAATGAAGAAAGATTCAATACAGTTCAAACGGATGATCTTGAAACTACTACAGAAAGATCCAATGACAAAAATAGTAAAGAACTTGAGCCAAATACAACTATTTCAAAGAATGAGTTAATTGGAAAATGGGAAATAAGAGGCACAGATAACAAAAATTGTGATACGATGGATATATTTGGTTCAGGATTAAAATATGCTTCTACTATGGAATTTAAAGAAGATGGTACATATACAATATGTTTAGGGTTAGATGTTGTTAATGAAAAAGGAAAATACACAATAGATGGTGGAAGAATAAAAATATCTGATATACAAAATATGAGTGAAATAGGTTCTTCTAATCGTTCAGAAGATGAATATATTGTCAGAAATGAAGATGGAAAAATAAAATTATATAACTATGAAAAAGAAGCAGATATAAAAGGCGATATATATGTAAATCTTATATTTGAAAAAGAATAGGATATTTATAAATTAAAGGGCTTTTTTAGTAATAAAAACTAAAAATGGCTCTTTTTTTCAAATACTAACTTTATGAGTAGGGAAGAATAACAAATCAAATAAATATTTTGAAATACAATAATCATAAAAAATTCAAAACACAAAAAAATTCATAAAAAAATACTATAAGAAGTAAAAGAAAAAATGCCCAAAAACTTGGGAGTATAGAAATAGATGTAAAAAATAATTATATAAAAAATAGTAATACTACCGAAAATCCATATATTAGTAAAAGAGAGAGTAGGATATATAGATTTGAAGTAGTATAAAAATAGAAATACAACATTGCACAAAATCAAAGTTTTGTGCAAATAGGAATAGGACTTCAAACATATACCTATAATACCTGTACTTCTTGCTATATCTTCATTACAACCTCTATTAAGCTCTTATTTTAGACATATAACTTCATTACTTTTATTTTAAATTGCTTTATAATCGATTCTCGGAAGTCTTTATTTTCAATGATTTCAACAAATTTTATATTTATCACATTTTTATATAATTATTTCTGTATTATTTTTTTACTTTTTAATATTTGTATTATATTATTTTCATTTTTTATCCAAAACCTCCAAAATCGCTATTTTCTAAATATAGCCTTATTTTTTAGACAACAAACTTATATTACTTTAAAATAAAAACGGCTTAAAATCGATTTTCGTGCGTCGTTTTTTTAGCTATTTTTAGAGTTTTTTATAAATTGCTGAAATTCCAGTATTTTTATGATATTTATTAGATCATCATAATAAAATGATATTTAGAATTATAATTTAAGTAATGTAACTTGTTTAATAAAATATAAAAACGCCTTAAAAACGATTTTAAGACGCTAAAAAACTATAATCTATATAAGATTATAGGCATATTTAAAAAACATATAATTATAATGTAAAAATTTTAAAATTTATCTAAAAATTATAAAAAATTTCTCAAATAACAAATGTTCGGTTTTTTGAAAGATTATACAAACAAATTTGAAATCAAAAATTTTAAATTTTTATAAATTCGGATTTTTATTTTTATAATTATATTTTCTCGTAAAAAAATTCTAACACTAAAATTTTTGAAACTTTAATATTAGAATTTTAGAAATTTTTTAATCTATTATATTTTTAAAATCTTTGAAAATAAGCTCCTCTCCCCTACTTCGTTTGATTTTCTTTTTTTATCACTCAATTTGTTCTACTAATAATTAATTGTATTTATTTTATGCCACATGCACTTTTTAATATTTTAATCATTTCTTCTTCATGCTTTTTACAAGCAATTTCTTTCCAATAAGTGTGCGCATTTTTCTTTCCATTTTTATGAGTTAATTCGCTCATTTTTCTTAATTTTAAGCTACCTTTATTAATCTCCTTTTCAAATGTTGATTTTTTACCCATTGGATCCATATTAGAAAATTTTGAATTAATATTTCTTTGAATAATACATAAATTTCCAAAAGTATTAACTCCATCTTCCCATTGATCGAATGTTCCTTTAGAAGGATTGCGTGGGTACCAATGTTCTACCGAATTTCTAAATTCGAATGTGAAATCTTTATATCTTCCATCTTTTTGATTTGATTTCCAAATTAAAAAATCTAAATAATTAAATACAATATGTGGAGTTTCAACTCCCATATTATAATTTTCACTTTCGCATTTTTCAAAGAAATTAGTTTTTACAGCCTCTATTGCATTTTTTTCAATTTGCGATTGTAACATATATAAAGTATTTTGGCCCATACTTTCATTGATATTTTGATACAACCAATACAATGCATCTGTAATCCAATGCATAACTCTTGGAGAAATATAAGATACTCTAAGTGCAGCTTGAATCATAATATTTTCTTTTACTATTTGATTATTTGTTTTTTCCCATTTACCCTCTTCAGTAAAACATGTATTTTTATAATATGGTTTCTTTTTAGATTGTTGTCCAGATACATGAAGTTCTTGTAGACTCCACTCTCCATCTTGGTCATCATTACTATTATTTAAAATTTTTCTTTTTATGATGTATTTATCAAATAAAAAACGATTTCTAAGCAAACAAATTATAAATTCTTTAACAAAATTTTCTGTATTAATTTTTTTATTTTTAATTCTACCTTTTTCAATTACTTTATTAAAACTATCAACTAACTTTTCATCATCTAGAATATCATCAATAATCTTTTTATTTTCTTCACTATTTTCTATACATTTTAATCTAATAAATATCTTTAAAGTATGAAGTAAAAAATATGGAAAGTCAATGATACTCTTAAATTTTACATATTGTTCTCCATCTTCAGATAGATTAACAATTTCATCCTTTATATCCGATTTTATTATTTCTTCTATATTCATTTCTTCAGTATTTATTTTATAATTGTCCGATTTGTTATTTTCTAGTTCCTTATAATATTCCCACTCTGACGAAGGTATTTCATTCCATTCATTATTAAAAATTAAACTTCTATCTTTGACTTTAAAATTCATCTGCAGATATACATCCATATTACTGCACGCATCCCAAATAGTAGAAAATATATCTTTATCTTTTTCTTTTAAATAACTCATCAAATTGGCTTTTAATATATCTTGTTGTTCAAGTTGCTCTCCTCTTGTATTCATTATTTCAAAATAGTGATTTAAATCTGTTTTTTCTGGAACTTCTATACGATATATTATAACTCTCTTTAATTTGTTAATAAAATCATTTATATTATATTTTAAATTTTTTTCAATATATTGTTGTATAAAATTTGCATTTTTTACAATATTATTTTCTAGTCTTTCTGCTTCTAATTCATCTTTTTTATCATCAATGATTTTTTTTATATTTTTTAATGTATAATTTGATTTATCTCTACATGCAAAAATTAGTGTGTTTTCAGTTTCTATTTTTAAACAATTTAATAATAAAAATATTGTTGTTAGCCTTTGTTGTCCGTCTATAATTTCAAATTCTTTGTCTTTTTTATGCGTAATTAACGTTCCAATATAATATTTAGTATTATATTCAATTTTATTTATATCTTCAATTAGTTGTAATACTTGTTCTACTTTCCATGCATAAGATCTTTGATATAACGGAATGATATATTTTAAATTTAAATTAAAAATGCTTTTACCATTTTCATTAATAATTCTTAATTCATCACATTTATTATTTTCATTAGACATAAAATTCCACCTCCTTGATTATTCTATTCTTTCTAATTTTTCAAATAATTCGTTCCAATTATTGTTTTTATTTCTTTTAAGTTCAATTTGGATATTTTCAATTTCTGTATGTAATCTGGCATATTGAATTTTTTCAAATATTGCAATTTTATTTGTATATATATTATTATCTTCGCCACCTATCGCATACTTATTTACACTATCAAATCCTAAATTTCTTATATCTATCCTTAACATAAAAGCCCATAAAAATAATTTTTTGATTACGATTTCACTAAAGTTATGAAATTTATCATAATATGCAAGTATAGCACAATAAAACAATTCAATAGTATATTTAAAGCCTGTAGATAGTTTAAATTGTTTGTTATTTAATATTTCATTTATTTCTTTATATGTATTTTTTCTTAATTCTTCTTTTATAATATCTAGCAAATGAAGATAATAATCTACAAAATTAAAAAAATCATTTCCTGAAATAAATGGTTCATTAATTTGAAAATATGGAAAAGCTTTATAAGCTCTTTTTGCATAATTGTAATTAGAATTCAATTGAATTCCTTTATATGTATTTATTTCATTTATTGTAAATTCCTTTGTCTTTATTTTTTTTGACCAATTCCAAATTCTAAATAAATAGCAATTGAATAAATCATTAATATCATTAGACTTTTTGGCTTCCCATTTTTTAACTGCTAATTCCATATCATAAGGAAAATCTTTCATTTCTCTAAGATGATATGCTTTTAATAAATCATGTGGATCTAATGCTTTTCCTCTGTTATTTTGAGAATCAAATAATTGAAAAGCTTCCGTCACGTTGTCTACATTTATTACAACTAATTCTAATAAATTTTGATATGCATTTATTATTTTTTCTTTTTCAACTTTTTTTTGTTTACACCAATCAGAAATATATTTAAAATTTTTATTAATATTTTTAATTGTAATTTTATTGGTAAATTTTTGCTCTAATATAGAACATTTATAATTACTATATAAATACTTCATTAATAAAGTCAAAGAGATAATTCTTTGTTGTCCATCAACAATATCATAATATTGATTTTTATTATTTTCTTTTTTATGCAATATTATTGTTCCAATACGATAAGTAAATCCTTTTTCATATAAATCCTTTTTGTCAATTGCATTTTCGATATCAGTTAACAACTCAGATATATTTTTAATAGTCCATTTATATGGTCTTTGATAATTAGGAATTCTTAAATCTAATTCCAATACATTTTTTAAACATTCTATTCTTATATTATTTTTTTCCATATTAAATATCTTCTCTTTCTGTATATAATTTTAAATATTATTATTTAATAAAACAATTTTACTTCTAAGTCCGCATATTGTCAAATACTTCTGGTGCTTCAATATAAACATGAATAATGATTTCTGGACTAACTGTTTCACATACTTTTATAGCATCTATATCTACATGTCCATTAGTATGTAAAAATATACAATTTTTTGGTACGAATTCTTGATATATGGCTGAAGTTTGTTATCAAAATCATTAAAATTTAAACTTTTAAATTTTGCTTCAAAAATTAAATTTAACTTATATATTGGTTCGTATTATCAAAATTTTGTGCAAATAGGAATAGGAATAAAATCACATATTCTTAAATTGCCGCTATTCCTTGCTATTATCCACTTTTAACTAATTCTCTCTATATATTTAAACAACAAGTTATATTACTTTAATATTAAAATGTCTTATATTTGATCCTGAAGCTTCGTTATTTTAAACCTATGATAAGTTTTTCTTACTATTATATATAATTTTATTTTTTATATCATAAATTTTAATTTTTTACATTTGTATCTTAAGAAAATTTTTATAAATCTGTGCAAATGCCTATGTTTCTGTATTTTGCTTAAATTTACAGGCAACAAACTTATATGCCTTTTTTATAAAAACGGCTTAAAATCGATTTTGAATCTTTATAAAACGAAGTTATTTTATAATACTATAAATATAAATTTATTTTTAAAATTTTATAAAATATTTAGAAAAATTACAATTAAACTTGTTTTTAAATTATAAATTTTATTTTTATGATTTTATTCTATAAAATTCTTCTAAAGATTTTTTGCAAAATTTAAAAATTTAGTTTTGAAATATTAATTTGTTTTAAAATTTTTATTCTCAAAACTGCCTCTCTCTCCTATTCTCAATAAATTAATATTTTTTTATTAAAATATATTCCTTATCTTCATTTTGTATTTTTTTACTATCCAAATAATCAAATCCAAATTTACGGTAAAATTCACAAGCATAAACAGAAGCAAGTATTATTAATTCTTTGCATCCAATATTAATTGCAATATTCTCAATCTTTTCTATTAATTTTCTTCCTATTCCTTGATGATGATTTTGTATTTTTACAAACACAGTTAATATAATGTATTTTTTTCCTGTTTCATCACCTTTATATTTATCAATACTTGCAGTACCAACCACCTCATTATCTTTTAATGCTACTAAGCATCTAGTTCTATTAGGAAAGTTTTTCTTTATTTCATCTTCTGAAAAATCTTTTGAAATTTTATCTATTACATCTTTTCCATGATCTTTAATATTTATTTGATACATATTGCTTAATATTATTTCAGATAATTCTTTTGCATATTCATCTTTATATTCCACAATTTTAATCATTTTTCGCTCCTTATATTATTAAAGCCTAACCATTATTGTTTCTTTTTCTTTTCCTGCTCTTTTTCATTTTTTAGATGGTTGTCAAGTTTGTCTTTTATTTTTTCGCATTCCAATTGACATTCTATAATTTTATCATTTAATTCTTTCTTTATTTTTAAATAATGGTTATAATCATTAACCCCAATTATATTTGCAATATCTAGTTTGTTTGCCTTATTCTGGCTTATATAATTTGATTTTGAACTATTACAGCTTGAACAACAAGGTATTAAATTATTCTTTTCTGTATAATAACCTGTTGGTTCTGAATTCTTAATTAATCCATATAAATGATCCATTGTCGTAGCATTATTACGCAAACAATATGCACATTGATTTTCTTTTATCCCTAATTTACTTAGTATTGATTTATATTCATCTTGTGATAATTCACACCATGGCATTATTGAATAAGCAAAAGCATTATTCATAGTTGATATTCTACTTTTAAGATTAGATTTTGTGGGCATTTTATATTTTTTCAAACTATTCTCCCCCTATAATTTCTTGTTTTGAGCCAACTCTTTCAATAATTTCTTTTAATATTTTTAAGTTTTTATAAATACAATTTTCTTAATTTATTTTTTCATCTATCTCATCTCTTTTATTTATATCGTTATGTCCACTAAACTCAAATTGAACAGCTCCTCCCAATAATGCTAATATTGTTACTAATATATAAAAAACCATTACGTGGTTATTTTTATTAACATTTAATAGAGTAAAAATTTGATTAAATACTAGCATACTCCCTGTTATAGAAGTTGTTATTATAGTTACTATATATTTATATTTAATTGCATATATAGCAATAATAATAGCTAAAACTAAACTGATCAAAATACTATATCCATTTGGTATTACTTTACTTAATACATTAGGTAAAAAAATGTATGTAGTTAAAAAATTAATTATAAAAACTTGCACTTTATATAAATGTTTAGAAAAATATGCTACTAATATTGCTATAATAAATGCAAGTATAATAAATATGTTTATATTTACATTAGGAAAAAATGCCGAAGTTAATGCAACAAGTATAAAAGATACTACTGTCATTGTAAAACATGCCCAAAATTTATGAAATCTATATCCTGCAAAAACTGTTGTTAAAGCACATATTAAAAAAATTATTGGCATTGCATAAGCTATACCTTCAGATAATCTTGAATATTCAATGGGTATATATTTTTTTATCACTTCTATTATATTTACTATCTCCATATGTGTACTCCTAAAAAAATTGTTTTAATTCTATTTTCTAATAATTTTAATTCACTTAACTTGTATATCAGTTATTATTCCTATCTTCATAGTAGATCTCCCTTCATAACGATAATGAAATTAAGCATATAACTCCGCAAGTTTTTTCAAATTAAACACTTTATAAATATCATAAATTTTATACATTTTCAATAAATATGTATAAAAAAATTAAAACATGTATAATTTTCATTTGCTTTAAATATTAAATTTTATTTATATACCAACTTGTACTATCAAAGTTTTGTATAAATATAAAAGACAAAGATGTTATCAAAATTTATTCGATAACATCCTTGCCCATTCATTATTCAGTTGTCAATTCAGCATTATATGCTAAAAGCTTTTTTGGATTACTGTAATATCGGTTAATTTTTATCTTTGCACCAACGCATAAGTTAGCCTTATCGTTCTCTTTTATAAAACGATATATTGGTACTAACTGTGATGCACCAGAAGAAAATTTTGCTATTACGCAATAATCCCGAACTTCTGTAATTTTGCCATAATCAACTGTTGTTGGTTGGATATTTGAATCCTTAGGCATTAGTTCAACTTTTCTCTTTGATGACACTTGAATTCCTCCTTTAATTGTTTGGAGACATAAAACCTCCAAGTTGTTTATACTTTTTGGTTTTAAAAAATAAATTACTTGTCAATTGTATCATTAATTTTAAAAAATGTAAACAATCTGAATAGTATATCAGTAAAAAAGAGTAAATCGTAATTTCTTTTAGGTGTGATTTCCATATTTTAGTAGATTTCTTAGTTGTCCACTTT
>CANQWL010000057.1 GCA_947627555.1 uncultured Clostridia bacterium
GGAAATGCTCCTTTTGTTTCTTCTATTAAGAAACACATAAATCTATCTAATGAACCTAGTATTGCTCTATGAATTACTACTGGTCTATGTTTTTCTCCATCTTCGCCGATATATTCTAATTGGAATTTCTCTGGTAATAAGAAATCAAGTTGACATGTTGATACTGTTACATCATGTCCTACAGCAGATTTTAATTGAACATCTAGTTTTGGTCCATAAAAAGCTGCTTCTCCTTCTGCTTCGTAAAAAGGTACTCCTAATTCTGTTAAAATCTCTCTTAATTGACTTTCTGCTTTTTCCCACATTTCATCATCATCAAAGTATTTTTCTTTATTATTTTTATCCCTTAAAGATAATCTAAATTCATAATCTTCAAATCCAAAGTCCTTGTACACTTCTAATATAAGTTTAACAACTTTTCCAAATTCTTCTTTAATTTGATCTGGTCTTACAAATAAGTGTGCATCATTTTGACACATTTGGCGAACTCTTTCTAACCCACACACACTTCCGCTATTTTCATATCTAAAATCATGTGCAAGTTCACCAATTCTAATTGGTAAATCTCTGTATGAATGCATTTTATTTTTATAAATTAACATGTGATGTGGACAATTCATAGGTCTCAACACCATTTCTTCATTATCCATTTTCATTACAGGAAACATATCTTCACTATAATGATCCCAATGTCCTGAAACTTTATATAATTCAGAATTTGCAAGTGATGGTGTATATACATGACTATATCCCATTTGTATTTCTTTGTCTTGAATATATCTTTCTAACAATCTTCTAATTGTTGCACCATTTGGTAGATACATTGGTAAACCTGAACCAACTAGTGGATGGGTCATAAATATTTCTTGTTCTTTTCCTATTTTTCTATGATCTCTTTGTTTAATTTCTTCTAGTTTTTGTAAATGTTCTTCTAATTGGCTTGCTTTAGGAAATGATATTGCATATATTCTTTGTAACATTTTATTATGCTCATCACCTCTCCAATAAGCTCCTGAAGAAGATAATATTTTTACAGCTTTTACTTTTCCTGTACTTTCAAGATGTGGTCCTGCACATAAATCTGTAAAATCTCCTTGTTTATAAAAAGATATTTCTTCTCCTTCTGGTAATTCTTCAATTAATTCTTGCTTATATGGCTGTCCTTCCATAAGTTTTAATGCTTCTTTTTTAGGCAAAGAAAATCTTTCTATTTCTATATTTTCTTTTATTATTTTTTTCATTTCTTCTTCAATTTTTGCCTTGTCTTCATCTGTGAATGGATTTTCTACATCAAAATCATAGTAAAATCCATCATTAATTGAAGGACCTATTGCAAACTTTACATCTGGAAATAATCTTTTTACTGCTTGGGCCATAATATGTGATGTTGTATGCCAATAAGCTTTTTTTCCTTCTATATCATCATCATTAAATGTGTGAATTACTAAACTACAATCTTCTTTTATTTCATATCTTAAGTCTTTCACTTTTCCATCTATTTCTCCACAAGTAGCAACTCTTGCTAAACCTTCGCTAATTTTTTTTGCAACATCTAAAATAGAACTTCCTTTTTCGACCTCTAAAATAGAGCCATCTTTTAAACTAATTTTTATCATTTTTATACCTCCTTGACATTTTTTGAAATTTTAAAAATTCTTTTGTTCCTAAAATCATCAAAAAACACTCCATGGTTTTGATAACCATAGGAGTGTTTTTTACACGGTTCCATCCTATTTTTCACTTAATTTTAAGAATATAACGGTTCTTTTCCGTCTAGCTTATTCACTAGAAACTTTGAAGAGTTAGTCTTTCAAATATGTTTTCTTAAACTAGTTTTCAGCCTATGACTAGTTTTCTCTTTAAGTAACCTTTATTTTACTTTTCTCTTACTCGTTTTTACTTATCATTTATATAATTTTAACTTTTTTTTATAAAAAAGTCAATAGCAAATTTTAACTTTGCAATTTCATTTAATTACTATTGAATTTTTATAATATATATTGTATAATTCTATAGGTATATAAAATTGCTTCCATAGCTCAGTTGGTAGAGTGCAGCCTTGGTAAGGCTGAGGTCACGGGTTCAATTCCCGTTGGAAGCCCCAAACTTTTATTCATTTTCATCAAACATATTTTTTATTGCTTTTTTTCTAATTCTTTGAATTGCATTATCTACTGACTTTACAGGAGAATCTAGTTTTTTAGCAATTGTAATATAACTATCTCCTTTTATAAATCTGTCTAAAACTTCTTTTTCAAATTTGCTTAAATGTTTTTCTACTGCTTGTTGAACCTCATTATAATATTCTTCTTTCATGATTGTTTCTAACGGATCTTCTACTGTTTTACTATCAAATGTATCTAATAATTCTACACTATTTTCATCATTATTATCATAGGCAGCTATATTTAATGATAGATAAGAGTTTAATGGCATATGTTTCTGCCTATTTGAAGTTTTAATTGCTGTAATTAATTGTCTTTCTATACAAATATTAGCGAATGACTTAAACGTATTTTGCTTTTCTGGATTAAAATCTTTAATTGCTTTAAATAATCCTATCATTCCTTCTTGAAATATGTCTTCTTTTTCTGCTCCTATCATAAAATATTTTCCTGTTTTTTTATTGACTAATTCTCTATATTTATCTAGCAAATAAGATAAAGCATTCTGATCGCCTTGCTTAATTTGAGATATTATTTGTTCATCTGTTAAATTATCATATTTCTCTGTTGTAAAAAATACATTTTCATTTTGCATATGCCTTAAATACCCCCAAAAAGTGCTTTTTTTGTATTATATATTTCCCAAATACTAATGTCAAGCTATTTTTCATTAATTTATTTCTTGTTTTAGCATTTGCCATACCTCATCTAATTCCATACCCTTTTGCCAAGAAGCAACACCTGCTAAATTATTTTCTTTAATCAAAGATACTTTAGCTTTTAATGAATCTATGTCTTCTATCCATATTTCCTTTTTGCTATTTCCTTCATTATATTGCACATAATTTTGTTTTAATTCATCATTCCATTGTTTTTCTGTTCCATTTGGTATAACAGATTCAACATTTTTCATAGCAATAGTATTGCTTGATATTTTGCCTTGGCTATTTGTTGTCCATACTCTTGTATAAAAAGGAATTGCTAAAATAATCTTATCAGAATTAATCACTTCTGTTTGTAAAAATTTATTTAAACTTAATTTTACCCAGTCATATCCAGCTGTTGTTCCAGGCTTTGTACTTGATACTCCATACTCATCATATGCCATAAAAACAATATAGTCTGCTACATTTCCTATAACATTTCTATCAAAACACATTGACCATGTTTCTCCTCCATCTGGTGCTGTTACATCAACAGATGTTACCAAACCAATTTCTTTTAATCTTGGTGTTAATTCTATAATAAATCTAGAATACAAATCTTTATCTTCTTGTTTCATATTTTCAAAATCTACATTAATACCATCTATTTTATATTCTACACATTTATCTACAATGTTTTCGATAAGTTCTTGTCTTTTTTTGTAACTATTCATAATTGTAGAAGTTACTTGTAAACCTGCCTCTGCATTAGACACCATTGGCCATACTTTATATCCATTATCATGTGCCCATTCAATATATTTTTTTCCTGCATTACCTATGTTTTCTTGTAAATCTCCATCTTCATCTAAATAGAAAAATGCTGGCGAAACTACATTAACTCCATCTATACTTGTCCCTGTTCTATCTGGTGCAGAACCAACTGTTGAAAAATAATCCCAAGTTAGATTTACTTTTCCTTCAATTTGTTTTTCTTCTTTCATTTCTTCTCTAACGCTAATTTCGTTTGCTAATTTGTTTGATTTTATATACCCTATTTTGCCATTTTCAGTTCTTATTTTAGTATAATTTTTTTCATTAGAAATTACTATTACATAATCTCCTTTTTTTATTCTGTCAATAGTTTTTGCAATAAAATTAGTAGATGACCTAACTGATAAATTTGATGTTACAATTGCTTTTTTTTGTTCTCTGTCTAATGAATCCATTGTTACTACTTTTGTTTTTTCGATATTTTTGATTTCTACATTGTAAACATCTTTCATTTCTGAAATTGGTAAGTATGTTATTCCATCCCTTTCTATTGTGTGTGCATAAATTTCTTTTTTTGAACCATTAATTGTAATTGTATTTTTTTCAAATCCTATTGCTGCTATTTTTTTGTCATATGTTGTAATAATTTGATTTGTTTCATCTTCTTTATATATATATTTATCAAAAAAGTTCTGTATATCTTGTTGTGATAAATAAATAATATCATCTTCTATTAAAATTTCGTTCTTTAAATTTGATGTAACATTTTTATTATTGATTACTAAATTAATATTTTTGTTTTTATCTAATATTATGAAATGATTAGCAATTAAAACTATAATAACAAAAACTATTATTGCTATTATGATAGTTAATATTTTTTTTATTATTTTCTTCTTATTTGCTATATCTGCATTTGTATTTTTATTTTCTTGTTTTCTTGTTACTCTTCTTTCTTTTTCCATTATTTTTCTCCTTACTATTCTCTTACTTGATTAGTATATCATAAAACTTTTTTTTAGCAAATATTTTGTTGATATTTTTTGAAAAAAAATGTAATTTGTATAATTCATAATTATTTTATGATTATTATGAATTTGTAAAACTTTTCTAAAAAATTTTCCTAAGAAAAGAGCTTAGCATTTTATTTTGCTAGGCTCTCTTCATTTTTCTTAATATTTGTTTTTGCTTACTATCTATTCGGTAAGATTCTATTGCTTTTTGCAAAGATTTATTAAAAGTAAAATTATCTAATTTACATATTTTTAAATATCGCATTGTTTCATCATAATATTTAATCAAACAAATAGAAACTGCCCAAGCAATTGCCATTTGAACATAATAATCTTTACTTTGTATTTTATCAAAAATTTCAAAGTTTCTTTGTAAATATTCTTGTTCTATATAGTAATCTAATATCATAACAATTCCAAACCTAATTTCAAATTCTTTATCTGATTTCAAATAATCTTGTATAAGTTTCCACATTTCGTTTTTATGTTTTTTTGTAATTTTTAAACCTGCACAGAATACATCACATATAGCCCAATTATCAATTTTAGGTATAAATTCTCTGATATATTTTAAAATAACATCAATATCTTCTGTGCTTGAAAGTCCAATTAGCATTCCTTTTAGCATGATTTCTTCATAATATTCTTCATCAATTTCTTTTAAAAGTTCTCCTATTGTATATGATTTTAATAATTCTTTTGCATAATTCCTAAGTATTGGTACTCTTACACCTATAATATTATTTACTCCTGGGCATAATCCACTATGAAATTCTTTATACTTTTGATCTGATAAATTAAATAATTTTGTTTTTATTTGATTTTTCATTTTTATTCTTCTTCCATAATTCTTTGAGTAAAGAGTGTTACTTTATCCTTTTTTGGAAAAATTTTTAAAAACATACCTCTATTACTCATATTTTCTTTATTTTAAAATTCTTATTGTGTTAAATATTGTAATTAAAGTTGTTCCAACATCTGCAAAAACCGCTTCCCACATGTCTGCTATTCCAAATAAACTTAATATTAAAATAAGTAATTTTACTCCTATTGCAAATGTTAAGTTTTGTTTAATTATTTTATTTGTTTTTTTAGATATATTTATTGCCTCTGTTATTTTTTCTAATTCATCTGTCATTATAACAACATCTGATGCTTCTATTGCTGAGCTTGATCCTATTCCTCCCATTGATATTCCAATATCTGCTCTTGCAAGTACAGGGCTATCATTTATTCCATCACCTACATATGCAACTTTGTTTTTTTCGTTTCTTTGTTCTAATATTTTTTCTAATTCTGTATATTTATCTTGTGGTAACATTTCTGATTTTATTTCGTTTATTTCTACTTCTTTTGCAATTTTGTTTGCAATTTCTTTTTTGTCTCCTGTTAGCATTTTTGTTTTAATGCCTATTTTAGAGAGTGTTTTTATAGTTGATTTTGCATCTTTTTTTATTTCATCTATTAATGTTATAGATCCTACAATTTTATTTTCTACTTTTAAATATAAAGTCGTTCCTTCACTTTCTTTTAATTTTCCATCTAATTCTACTAAACTAGCATTTCCTATTTGAATATCTTTTCCTTGATATTGATATTTAATTCCTTTTCCTGATATTTCTTCAAATTTTTCTACTTCTGATGTATCAATTTCATCTTTTATTTCTTTTAAAATTGATTTTGCTATTGGATGATTAGAAAATTTTTCTCCCATAGCAAAATAATTTAATATCTCATCTTTATTGTAATTATCATCTAATGAATTAATTTCACTTACTAAGAAATTGCCTGTTGTAATTGTTCCTGTTTTATCAAAAATAATTTGCTTAATATCTTTTAGTCCATCTAAATAGTCGCTTCCTTTTATTAATATTCCTCTTCTAGAAGCTTTACCAATTCCGCTAAAATAACTAAGTGGAACTGATATAGCTATAGAACATGGACATGAAATTACTAAAAATATTAATGCTTTATATATACTTTGACTATATGTTACATTTTTAAATATTATTGGCATAAATATAGCAACTATTAATGCAAAACCTAATACTATTGGTGTATATATTTTAGCAGCTTTTGCTACAAATGTTTCTGTTTTAGCTTTTTTATCTGTTGCATTTTCTACTAGATTTAATATTTGACTTACTGTACTATTTTCATAAATTTTTTCAACTTTAATTTCAATTAGTCCTTGTACATTAATACCACCTGAAAGTACTTTTGATTTTTCCTCTACTTTTATCAACGCACTTTCTCCTGTTAATGCTGAATTATCTATTTCAGCACTACCATTTATAACAATACCATCTAATGGAATTTTTTCTCCAGTTTTTACTAAAATAATATCTCCTATTTTCACATCTCCTGGATTTACTTGTTCTACTTCTTCTCCATTTTTTAAATTTGCATATTCTGGTTTTATATCCATTAAATCTGAAATAGATTTTCTTGTTTTGCTTACTGCTTTTGCTTCTAATATTTTACCTATTTCATACAAAACTATAACCATTATTCCTTCCATAGTTTTATCAACAAAGCAAGCTCCTATAACTGATATTGTAATTAGTGTGTTTTCATCTAATACTTTATTTTTTGTTATTTGTATAAATGCTTTTTTTGCAGTTCTTGATAATAAAATAATTAAGGAAATGATAATTGCACATATCATAAATGTTTTTCCAAAAGGCAAATAAATTCCTAATGCATAAATTATAATTCCTAAAATTAATCTTAAAATATCTGAATTATTTCGTTCTGAATGTTCTTGTATTGTATTATCTTCATCTAGTATTTCTACTTCTGGTTCCAAACTTTTTATAATCTCAATAATTTCTTCTTTTACATTATTTTGTTTTTCTGTTTTAAAAGATAATTTACTAGTAGAAAAGTTTACATTAACTTGTTCATATCCATCTGTTTGTGCTATTTTATCTTCAATTTTTTGGGCACAATTTGCACAATCAAGCCCTTTTAATGTATATCTATAATTCTTCAATATGCTCACGACCCTTCTTTACAATTTCTTCAATATGATCATCATCTAAACTATAAAATACTTCTTTCCCTTCTTTTCTAAATTTCACTAATTTAGATTGTTTTAATAATCTTAATTGATGTGAGATTGCTGATTGTGTTGTTCCTACTATTTTTGCTATATCACATACACAAAGTTCCTTTTCCATTAAAGCATATATGATTTTCATTCTAGTAGAATCTGCAAAAACTTTAAAAAATTCTGCTAAATCATAAATTATTTCATCTTTTGGCATAATTGTACCTCCTATTATTTAAAATTTTATATTTATATATTATTTGAATATATGATTATATGTTCATATATTCATGATATTATATTTGATTATTTTTGTCAATATATTTTTTAGAGTTTTTTTATCACTTGTTGTCGAATGATTTCATATAATGTACAAAAGGAGGAAATAAAATGTTTAGAAGAAAATGTTATTGTATGAACAACAGCTATAAAAACAATTCTTGCGAGTTACAAAATAATGATATAATAGAAAATCAATGTAGTAATGTTAACTCTTATGAAGAAGATTATGATAGTTGTGGTTGTGGATTTGATGAAGAAACTAGCGTATTCCCTGAAAATCCAATGTTAGCTCAAAGCTATGTACCTTACCAATATATGGATAAAACTTTTAAGCCATGTGTTGGATTAAAAATGGGAACAATTTTCCCTGAATTAGTTAGCCCTTATGTTCCATGCCAAGATATGCAAGAACAAAAATTCATTGAGGCTACTAATGAAATTGGAAAGGGGTGTAATAAATGTCAGTAGAAGAAAATAGAAATTGCGGTTGCAACAATATGGATGATGCTGTATTGTCTGCTAATACTAAAAATAATAATGGATGTAACTGCGGTTGTGATTCAGAAAGAACTGTAGACTGTGAAACTAGAAGAGAAATGATTCAACAAATTAGATCTTATCAGTTTGGTATTACTGAACTTGGATTATATCTAGATACTCATCCAGATGATCAAAAGGCTATTTGCCTACACAATAAATATTGTAAAATGTTAAAAGATTTAGAAGATAAATACCAAAAAGTATATGGACCTCTTACCATTAATTACCCTTGTAATAAGTGGAGATGGTTAGAAGAACCATGGCCTTGGGAAAGGGGGAATTATTAATGTGGACTTATAATAAAACATTGCAATATCCAATTAATATTAAATGTACAGATCCAAAACTTGCTAAAGTAATTATTTCTCAATATGGTGGACCTGATGGCGAACTTGCTGCTTCTTTAAGATATTTATCTCAAAGATTTGGTATGCCAGACCAAAAATCTAAAGCTATTTTGAATGATATTGGTACAGAAGAATGTGTACCGTGATGTTGTCAATAGCTAAAGACATTAATTACAATTTTATATATTGCCTAATAGATAAAAGGAAGATACTGCTAATATCTTCCTTTTAAATCTGGATTTTAACATTTTCAATAATTTCAGATGTTTTTGGTCCCACATTAGGATGATGAGATATTTCTTCTAAAATCTCCTCGTCATTAAGCTGAATTGCTATTCTTGCAATTTCGGATAAAATATCATCTGTGGTCCCAATGTTACTTATTAATGGTGCCTCTCCTTCTTGTTTCATATTTTTTTACCTCCTATTTAATAAGAACAAAACAACTACAACTTGTAATCTCTATTATTATAACATAATTTAGGTGTATAATCAAATTTTATGTATTTTTGGATAGTGTCAATTTATTTCGGGAAATTTTATAAAAATTTTTTACCCTTCAAAATTGCTCTATAATTAAACTGTTTTA
>CANQWL010000058.1 GCA_947627555.1 uncultured Clostridia bacterium
ATTTAAACCCGGAACCATTGGCAACCCTTGGCAACCTCGGCAACCCGGAACCATTGGCAACCCCTGCAACCCTCGGAACCCTTGGCACTTACTCAACCGTTGGTAATTCAAAATAAAATTCCACACCATTCTCTTTATTAATTACACCATAGTCATTGTTATAATTATTCATAACAGCTCTTACAAAAGATAAACCTATACCGCTTCCTCCTGAATTTCTATTTCTAGATTCATCTACCTTATAAAATCTTTTCCATATTCTATCCAAGTTTTCTTCTTTAATGTTATTACCCGTATTAAACACTTTGATGCGTACTTTATTTTCTTCAATATTGATATCATTTTGTATTTTAATATATTTTTGGCTATCAATTTCTTGTATATTTTTAATTGCATTAGTAATATAATTACTAATAACTTGCTCTATATAAAAGTCATCTGCCAAGACATTGATTTCATCTTCTGTTTCAAATTTAATTTCTATTTGTTTTTCTTCTAACATTACTTTTGATTTTCTTACTACTTCTTTTTCTAATTCAACAATATTAAATTTCGTATCATTAAATTCCCTTTTTCCATACTCTAATTTCATTAATTCTAAAAGTTGTTTTACTAATCTATCCATTTTATTTGTTTCATCTAAAATTACTTCTGCATAGAACTTTCTACTTTCTTCATCTGAATTAACATTTTCTAACAGCCCTTCGCTATATCCTTGTATTAATGCTATTGGTGTTTTTAATTCGTGAGATACATCAGAAATAAAACTTTTTCTCATTTCATCTAATTTTGACTTTTCTTCTATATCTTTCTCTAATTCTGTGTTTGTATTTCTTAATTGTTTAATTGTCTTTTCTAATTTTTCTGACATAGCATTAATGCTTTTTCCTAGATTATTTATTTCATCATCTGCATCTGTAAGTTGATATCTATGGCTAAAATCTAAATTAGCCATTTTTTTTGCTATATCATTTAGCTCTAAAATTGGGTCTGTAAATTTTCTTGTTACATAAGATACAATAACTGCTGCTATAAGAATTGCAAATCCTGCCATTAAATACAAAAAGTTATTTGATATTTTTACACTTTCTTGAATTGAGTTAATTGGTATTCTAATATATAATAAATAACCATTATCCATAGTAGCTGACAACAAAATATAACTAATTCCATTTTTGTTGTCTTTCATTCTTTTTATAGTAAATTTATTGTTTTCTTCTATAATTTCCCCTATATTATCAAATCTACTAGACATTTCATTCATTTGTCCTAGCGTTGAAAAGAAATCTTTATTAGAGGTATATATATTTACATTTTGGTCATTTTTTATTAAAATATCAAAATTATTTTTAATTGCTATTTTTTCTAATTCCATTTCTATATCAACACTTTGTGAATCGTTATAATAATTATTTATTGTTTCATAAACTGCTTTCAATGATTTTGTTTTGCTATATAAATAAAATTGTCCAAATACAAAAATATTTACAAGAATTAAAAATGTAATAATTAATAATATTACTAATGATAATGTTAAAAATAATTTGATTCTTACTGATTTAAATGCATTTTTTATCTTGTTCATTTTAGTGTTATTCCTTATACAATATATTTAGATTTTTAATAAAGGATTTACCTATAAACCTATTATCACTATAAACACTTATGTGTATCTGTAATCTTTCTATTTTGTTTCAAATTTATATCCTACACCTCTAATTGTTTTTATATATTTTCCCTTTTTTCCTAATTTATGTCTTATCTTTTTAATATGACTATCTATTGTTCTTGAATCTCCATAATAATCATAATTCCACACATTACTTAAGATTTTATCTCTTGATAATGCAATATTCTCGTTATCAACTAAATATGTAAGCAATTCATATTCTCTTAAACTTAATTCTATTTGCTTATCATCAACTGATACTGTTCTTCCTTCTTTGTCTATTTTAATTCCGCCATATTCTTTTTTAGTTTGCACATTTTGATTTGTTCTTTTAAGAATTGCTTGTACTCTAGCAACTAATATTTTAGGACTAAAAGGCTTTGAAATATACTCATCTACTCCTAGCTCAAATCCAAATAGTTCATCTTGTTCTTCTCCTCTTGCAGTTAACATTATAATAGGAACTTTAGATTCTTGTCTTATTTGCCTTAACACAGACCATCCATCCAATTTTGGCATCATTACATCTAATAATATTAAATTAATTTTATTTTTATTTTTTGCATATATATTCAATGCTTCTTCCCCATCTTGTGCTTCTAAAATATCATATCCTTTTACTGTTAGGAAATCTCTTATTAATTTTCTCATTCTTTGTTCATCATCAACAATTAATATACAATTATTTATCATTTCTATCTCTCCTTATATAAGTTTATTATATATTATAAATTATAATTATGTCTATATTGTGAACAAAAGTTAACTATCCAAATGTTTTAAATAGTGTTAAATGAACATATTTCTTTTAACACTATTTAACAAGAAAAAATCTCAAGAATATTATTCATTTTTATATATTCTTGAGATTTATTTTTTTATTAAACTCCTTCGCCATTAATAATAACAGCACGAGAGGTATAAGTTTTCGTTAGAGCTGCTTCCTCACTAGGTTCGTATGCACTCGAACCACTATTAATGCCATCACCAGAGTCTCGTCGCCACGCCCTATCATTAGTAAAACTAAATATACCATTATTAAAATAATTTCTCACAATGCCTCCGTGCACATCTATGAACTCCCGGATACTGATAATTGAAATAATAATAAGTATATGAACTTCCATGCCATCCTTTCGTTTCTAGCAATGCATCTCCATTTTTTTCCGTAGCTCCATCCCTTACAGTATAATAATTTATATATCTACTAGCATAGTTTGTCCCTCCAATATGGTCTGTATATTGTGCTGCTGTCCACTCGGCCTTATAAGGCATTACTACTCCTGTTTCATTTCCTGTTGTTGTATCTCCATCTTTTATTTTATCTGGATTTCCATATGCTGATGCTGATAGTAATGCCATTGCTCCATATTCTGTGTTTTTTTGCATATGTATGTCTAGTTCATTTGATTCTCCTGTAAACGTTAAATCTTCTTTTTGTGTTTCTGTTAATCCTAAACTTTCTCCTAATGTTTCCATTTTTCGTATTTCTGTCATCCATGTATCTCTATTCTTTGTCACTCCTGTATTTTCATTTGATTGTAATGCCGCTTGTACTGTATTTATTTGAAATATTAGTGAAAAAATTATTATTAACATTAATATTATTATTATTTTTTTACTTTTCATAATTTATTTTCCCCCAATAAATTTTTATTTTTTTTATTTAATTTAGAATATATATAAAATTTAGATTGAATGAGCGTTTTTGATAAAATATAATATTTTAAATTTTCTAAGAACTCAATTCATATTTACTCATCCAATATCCTTTTAATTGTTCATCATTACTTTGTTGTCCATCTCCATTTTTATCCCACCAAAATGCTTCTGGTATTTTATATCCTGCACTTGTATTTGTATTTGTTCCTTCTATGAAATTTACTTCTACTCTTCTATTTGCTGTATTTTCTAGCTCTCTATTTGCTAGTATTCTATATTCATATCTTGGTATCCATACAAAATAATTTGTTGTTGCACCTTCTTGTATTTTTCCATCTTGTACTGTTCCATCCGTTACTACTATATTTGCCCATTTACTTTGGCTATAATCATACCAATTATTTGGTGCATTTTTTGCATTTCCTTGTTCGTCTATTTGTACTTGATCTCCTATTTTAGCCTCTCCTTGTTCATCATATGTTACATAGTATACTCTATCTAGATTAAATCCTTCAAATTGTGGTGCATTTTCTTTCTTCGTTGTTACTTTTTTAGTTATTGCTCCTACATATTTATTACTTTCTTTTTCTCTTACTATTATATTTACTGTATATGTTGTATTTGAACTTAATTCTTTATATATATAATGTTCTATATTACTTGTTCCATCATCTTTTTTCTTTTCTCCGTTTAAATAATATTCATATTTTAATTCTATTGGAGTTTCTATTGTCTCAGTTTCTCCTTCTGCTCCACCATCTTTTGGTCTTTGCTCTATCTTTTTTGCATTATCTATTAAAGTTCCCTTTATGTCTTTTACTCTTATTGAATCATTTGATACTGCTAATTCAGCATCTAGTCTTTTTTCTACATCTTCTGTACTTAATTCATATTTTGACATCCAATATCCTTCTAGTTGTGTTTCTCCATCATTTGTTTCAGTCGTAAATGCTTCTGGTATTTTATATCCTGTTTCTACTTCTACTCCTGTTCCTTTTATAAATCTTATATTTGTTCTTTGACTTGTATTATCTAACCTATATTGATATCGTGGTATCCATACATAATAACTTTCTAATCCATTATTTCTTGTTACTATATTTGCCCAACTTGCATATGTATAATTATACCAATTTTCTGGTTGAGGTTTACTTATTGGTGTTTCATTGTGTTCATTTCCTTGTTCATCCCAATATACATAAAATGTTGTATCTGGATCAAATCCTTTTAAATTTGGAGCATTTACATCTGTTAATTCTAATTTTTTCGTCATACTTCCTACTATTCTTCCATCTTCATCTAGTGCAGTTACATTTATTACATTATCTTCATCTGCTTTCGTATTTTCAAATGAATAATTTTGTAGCTCTGTTAATTCTTGTTTTATTTCTCCATTTATTGCATATGTATATTTTTTTATCTTTTCTTTTTTAGTTTCATCTGTTTTAAAATTACTTACATTAAACTGTGTTGTATTTGCTGTCAAATTATAATCTATTGTATATTTGCTCAACTCTGATAATTCATACTTACTCATCCAATATCCAGAAATAGATATTTCTCCATAATCTCCCCATTCAAATGCTTCTGGTATTTTATATCCTTCTGATTTTAATTCTTCCCATGTTTTTTCTTTTACAGTACCATCTTCTTTATATTTATATTTATTATATACATCTATAAATATTATATCTGTTCTTTCATTTCCTTGCGTATTATTTTCTTCTATTTTATATGCATATCTTGGTATCCATACATAATAACTTTCTACCCCATTACTCTCTACATAAATATTAGCCCATTTCTTTTCTTTATAATCATACCAATCTTTTGGTGGATCTTTGGTTATCCAATTTCCAGGCTTTAAAATTCCATCTTCTCCCATTACTAAATATCTTGTATATTCTTTCTCTAGCCCATCTTCTATATTAGGAGCATTTACATATATTCCATTTACTTCTTTATATGAGTCTTTTCCTATTCTTGGTCTTTTAAATTTAAAAATTTCATCTTTTACCACTTCATTAGGTAATTTTATTTTAAATTCATAATCTTCCATCTCTAATGTAATATACTCAAATGCAATCTTTTTCTTTCCATTACAATACAATGTCATCTCATTGTTTGGATATTCTATCTCTTCTATTCCATCTGGATTTGTTACGGTTACTAATATTAAATATTGATTTGTATTCTTATCATAATTTTTTATTTCGTATGTAAAACTATATGCTTCTTCTTTTTGTATTGCATTTCTTATTATATTTATTATTCCATGTGGCATAAACATAATAATTGATAACAATATTATTATTGCTATTATTATCAGTATTTTTAACTTTCTTTTATTTTCTTTTATTTTCTTCATACTCTTCATATTCTTTCTATTTTTTATGTATAGTTGTTTCTACACTTAAATTATACCATTGTACTTTTAATCTGTAAATGATTTTTATGTTACATTTTTATTACATAGAAAAATGTAAAGTGAGAGAAGGAATATTTACAAATAGAATAAATTGGAAAGCGATATTTTTTCTATACAACAAGAAAATGACCAAGGTTTCTTTTTCCCTTGGTCACTTGATTATTGATGTATCTCAAACATATCTTTTCCTTCTCCACATACTGGGCATACCCAATTATCTGGTAAATCTTCAAATGATGTGCCTGGCTTAATTCCTGCTTTTTCGTTTCCATATTTTGGGTTATAAATATATTTGCATTCAATACATTCATACATTTGAGTTTCTGATTTCTCTCCTTGAAAATTTTTATATCCTAATCCTAATGCTACAATTACCATTAATAAGAATGATAAAGCTTTCCATATTCCACTATCTAATAGTATAACAGCAAAAATTCCAAATGTAGCACTAATTCCATATAATATTAATACAGCTTGCTTTTGACTAAATCCTCTAGCAACTATTTTATGATGTAGATGTCCTTTGTCTGCTTTAAATATTGCTTTGATTGATTTACCTTTTATAAGTCTTCTAACAATTGCCCATATTGTATCAAATATTGGTAAGCCTAATACAATTAGTGGTAATACAATAACTGCTGCAGTATATGTTTTTGCCATTCCTAAAATAGCAATAATTGATAACGAAAATCCTAAAAAGTTTGAACCTGTATCGCCAATAAATGTTTTTGCTGGTGCAAAGTTAAAAGGTAAAAATCCTACTAGTGCACCTGCTAATGCAGTTACTAAAATAATTGATATTAATGGCGAACCATTCAAAACAAATATAATTAGTAATGATATTGCAGATATAACAGATATTCCAGATGATAGTCCATCTAAGCCATCTATTAAGTTAATAGCATTAGTAACACCTACTATCCATCCTATTGTTAAGATAATAGATATAATTTCATTCATTTCTGGTACATTTAAAAATGGGATTGTTACAGCATCAATTCTAATTCCGAAGCTTACTGCTATAACCGCTGCAAGAATTTGTCCAAGTAATTTTGTTATAGGTTTTATTGTTTTAATATCATCAATTATACATATTATGGACATAACAATAATTCCTAATAATAAACCTAATAATTTTACGCCATATTCTTCTTGTCCATATAAATTTATTGTACCTTCCATACTCATTACAATTAATAAATATATTGTAGATATTAAAAAGCCTAAAATTACTGCTGGACCTCCAAATTTTGGCATTTCCTTTTTATGCATTCTTCTCTTATCTTTTGGAATATCTACAGCTCCTATTTTTTTTGCTATTTTTATTGTATATGGTGTTGCCATAATTGTTACAATAAATGCTAACAAAAATGCGATTGCTACATCTCCCCACATATAATGTGCCTCCTATTTCATGTTTTCATTTTCTATTTCTTCAATCATTTTTAGTCTTTCTTGATATCTTCCGCCTTTAAATTCTGATGATATCCAATTTCTTATAATACAAATTGCTTTATTTATATCTAAGTAATCTCCTCCTAAAGTTATTACATTAATATTATCATCAGATTTTGCAAATTTTGCTGATTCTTCATCCATAATTGAGGCTGCTCTTATTCCTTTAAATTTATTTGCTGCTATTGTCATTCCAAATCCAGATCTACATACGAGTATTCCATATTCGCATTCTCCGTTTTTGTATTGATTCAGCTACTTTCCTAGCATATATTGGGTAATCTGTTCTTTCTTCGCTATCTGTTCCAAAATCTTTATATTCTATATCTATTTCGTTAAAATATCTTTTTATTTCTTCTTTTAATTTATATCCTCCATGATCGCTTCCAATTGCTATCATAACTTTTTCCTCCGTTTTTTATTCTTATTTTCTTATTTCTTAATATTTGCTTTTTTATTAGCTACAAAAAAGAATGTTTCAGTTACTATTAATATTAATAATACTAGTAATATAATAGATTTTTCTTTTCCCGTATTAGCTAATATCTTATTTGCTGTTGTACTATCAGAACCTTTTAAAACAGTGTTATCTGTATTTAATTTGTTCTCTGTATTATTGTTTATATTATTATTTATATTATTATTTGTATTATCATTTTTATTTTTAACTTGTGTTGTTTTATTGTCACTTTCTTTTACATTTAACAGAATTTTAGGTGTATCTAACATTTGCTTTTGATTTTCTTTTCTGTTCATATCATTATAATTTAATTCTACTTTTTCATTTGTATTTAAATCTTTGTTTTCAATGTTTTTATCATATCCATCCTTTAATTTTAAAACATATTCTAATACTGCATTTTCTCCACTTTTTAATTCATCTATTTTCCAAGATATACTATTTTCATCTTTATTTGCTTGTCCTTTTGTTTTATTTTTTATCTCTATATCAAAATTATCAATAATTTCTTTTGGAAAATAATCTTTAATTTCAATATTTGTTACTACCCCTTGAAAACTATTTAATATTTTTCCATAAATATTGTTACTTATTGTTGTTTCAATATCCTTATCTGATATATTATAGAATTTATCAGCAACTGGATTTTCTTCTGTTCCAAATATTGACTCTATAATAGCTTTTTCAGATTCACTTTCACTTTCTAATCCGACTAGAGTTGTTATAATATATGTATTTGGGTCAACTAAATTTTGAGACACTGCATTTTTATCATCTGTTGGTATTCCATCTGTTAATAAAATTAATACTTTATCGTTTGCAGTAGCACTAAAAGATTGTTTTGCAGCTGTAATTCCTGCTACCATATTAGTGGCACCTTGGCATGTTAAATTACCAAATGTTTCACATGACTTAAGAATTTCTTCGCTATTATTAGTTAATGGTTGTACACTTTCTCCTTTTACTGCAAATGATACTATTCCCATTTTTGCATTTGGATTATTCTTATTAATTTTGTTAATTAATTCTTTTGTAGATGCAACTACTTTTTGTTTTCTAGTTATATTTTCTCCTAGCTTAGTTTGCATACTTTGTGAATTATCAATTAAAAATATAATTTCAGTATCATCTCTAATTGTTTTATCTTTAGTAATATTTAATTTTAATTGTATTGTTATTTCTTTGTTTTCTTGATCTACTTTTGTAATTTTTTTGCTTAAGTTTCCCTCTTCTATACTAATTGGTGTTGCTTCTTGTTTCTTTTGTTCAATTGTTAATGTACTAGCAAATACAATATTAGAGAAAAATATTATAATATTAAGTAGTACAATTAAAATAAATTTTTTACTAAATTTCTTCATAAAAACCCCCTATTATATAATATAAACCATATCTATTATACAATTTTTTCCTTATAAAGTCAATTTATATTACATTCAACTTTTATTTTTTTTATTTTTAATGACGTTTTTTCATAATTTTGTTATAATCTTGTGACTGGTAAGTGAAAATGTCCCAAATTTTTATAGAGTTGGCAAATAAAAATGTCCTAAATAAAAAAGAATGAA
>CANQWL010000059.1 GCA_947627555.1 uncultured Clostridia bacterium
TCCTTGATAAAATAGTTGATGAAGAAATATCAATTGGAGATTATGTATTAACAGGAGGAGAAATTCCTGCAATGGTATTAATAGATAGTGTAAGTAGATATGTAGAAGGAGTTTTAAAACAAGAATCCATTAAAGAAGAAAGTTTTTCAAATGGACTTTTAGAATATCCACAATACACTAGGCCAGAAATATTTGAAGGCGAAAAAGTACCTGAGATATTACTTTCTGGACACCACGAAAAAATAGAAGAATGGCGCAAGCAAAAATCTCTAGAAATAACAAAACAAAAAAGACCAGACTTACTTAAGTAAGAAACTGTCAAAATGAAGTGCAAATTTTAATATGCACCGCTCAAAAAATAGAAAATATTGAAGAGATAAATTTAATCTCTAGCAATACAAGAAAGAAGGAGGAAATTCTAAGATGGATATTATAAAATCAATCGAACACGAACAATTAAAAAATAAAATACCAGAATTAAAAGTTGGTAATACAGTTAAAGTTCACGTAAGAATCAAAGAAGGAAACAAAGAAAGAATCCAAGTATTTGAAGGAATTATTATAAAAGTACAAGGTGGAGGAGTTAATCAAACATTTACAGTTAGAAAAATATCATATGGTGTAGGTGTTGAAAAAACATTTTTAGTACACTCACCATTAGTTGAAAAAGTAGAATTAGTAAGAGTAGGTAAAGCAAGACGTGCTAGACTATTCTACTTAAGAGACAGAATAGGTAAAGCAGCTAAAACAAAAGAAATGGTAGGAGCAAGAATTGAAGATAAAGAAATAGTTATAAAAGAAGATTTAGCAGAAGAAGAATCAGTAGCTGAAGAACCTGTAGTTGAAACACCTGTTGCAGAAGAGCCAGTAGTTGAAGAAACAAAGGCTGAAGAAACAGTAGCTGAACCACCTGCTGTAGAAGAAACAAAGGCTGAAACACCAGAAGCCGAAGCACCTGTAGTAGAAGAAAAAGTTGAAACTACAGAAAAAAATGATACAGAAACTGCTAAAGAAGCTGTACCAGAAGTAGAAGAAGTTAAAGAGGAAGAAACTAAAACAGAAGAATCAAAAGCTGAATAAAATAATTAAAGTGACCAAGGGAGCGCCCTTGGTCATTTTTTAAAAAGTTATAATTTTAAGTGTAGTATAATATTTTAATTCATTATAATTATAATACTTTTTTTGAAGATACTTTTCTATTAATTTTGTCATATAGGACATTCCAACAATAATATATATTTAATAAAATAAATAAAAGGAGTGTTTTATGAAATTAATTACTATAAAGAGAAAAAATATTTTAAAAATTACGACAATAATAGCATTTATATTAATGATAGGAATATTTACAACCTCATTTGGTATGCAACATTATTATAATGTTGGATTTTCAACAGGATTAGTAACCGCAACTACACTCAATGTAAGAAGTGGACCAGGAACGCAATATAAAATTATTGCTACAGTAAAGAAAAATGAATATATTAGAGTTTTTGCAGGAGTAGGAGACTGGTATATTGTACAAGTGGAAGGAGACTATGTTGGAGCAGTAAGCAAACAATATGTAAAACCAATTTACCCTAATTCATCAAATAGCGGAAATACAAATACTAATACTAATACAGGAAATACCCAAACATCTACTATGAATTCAGATGAAAAAGAAATATTTAACTTAATTAATAATCAAAGAGCAAATAATGGTTTAACAGCTCTAAAAGTAGATGAAGAGGTACAAAGAGTAGCGAGAATAAAAGCAGAGGACATGGTAGCAAATAATTATTTTTCTCATACATCTCCAACATATGGTTCACCATTTGATATGCTAAAAAGTTTTAAAATATCTTATAGAACTGCAGGAGAAAACATAGCTGCAAACTCAAGTAATAGTGGAGCTGTTAATGCATGGATGAATTCATCAGGACATAAAGCTAATATTTTAAATTCTAATTTTAACTACACAGGAATAGGAGTAGTAAGCAGTTCTAAATATGGAAAAATATTTGTACAAATGTTTATAGGAAAATAAGACAATGGGGAGGTCCCCATTGTTTCATTTTTTCTTTGAAATTGCCCAAAGCACAACAGATAAAACAATAATTAATATAGCTATTATTAAACTATTTCGTATTCCAGTTTTTGGTGTTTCATCTTTTTCTTGTGGTTCCTCAGTTTCTATTTGAACAAGAGGATCACCTGCAATTTCTAAATTTTTAATTTCATTACTTGTATATAATACATTATTATTCTGGTCTGTTATAACTAATGTATTTTCATTTGTAAAAATTTGATTTATTGTATTTTCAGAATTTACTATACTAAGTCCAGCAGAAGGATCATACATATCAACGTAAATTACACCTGAAGTCTCAGTAGATGTTAATACACCATTCATAATTAATGTAGGAGTATTTTTACCAGTAGTTCCACTATCTTTTCCAATCTCTATACCATTGTTAAAACCATAGCCACCATTTTTCTTTAAAGATAAGTTTTTAATCTCTACAATACCACCATTAATAAAAACACCACCATAATTACAATCGGAAATCGTTACATTATCTAAAGATATATATCCACCATTATATGCTTGCACTCCATATGTTGAAGCTTTAGTTAAATTAACATTTACTAAATTTAGTTTAGCACCTGAACCAGATGTAATTAATGTACCATTATTTTCATTTGAATACCATTTTTCAGGAATTCTTGATATAGTAAAATTATTACCATTAATAGTTATATCTTTGTTATTTATACCTATATAAGAGGTTAAATTTATATCGGCAGTTAAAGAAATTATTTCTCCATTTTCCGCATTTTCAATAGCTTGACGTAAAGTTTCTTCATCATATACTTCAGTAGTTTTAGCATTAGAAAAATTTGGAATTAAAATAAATGTTGATAATAGAATTAATAAAAATAAAGCCACTTTTTTATAATTTGTCATTATATTTCATCCTTTCATTTAACAACTTTAAAATACTATATTTTTAAGCAATTAGCATTTTACTTATTATTACCATAGTGTAATATTTTTATACAATTTATTAGTTTCTTTGATAATTTAAAAATTAAAAAAATTAAATTTTTTGTTAACAATTTTTTTTAATATTAATATAATGACAAGTGAGAGTTGAGACAAATGAAGACTGTCCCTAGTGTCTTATTTGAAAGGAGAAAAATGAAACAGATACCATATAACAGGCAAAGAGCAGTAGAATATGCAAAGAAATGGGCATTTTTACGAAATCCAAAGTATTATAACTTTGATAGTGTTGGAGGAGATTGTACAAGTTTTATATCCCAATGTATTTATGCAGGAAGCAATACAATGAATTATACAAAAGAAAAAGGGTGGTATTATATAAATGGTAATAATAAATCTCCTTCTTGGAGTGGAGTAGAATTTTTACATAAATTTTTAATAGAAAATCAATCAGTAGGACCATATGGTACACATACAACTCAAACAAATATAGAAAAAGGAGATATTGCTCAATTATCATTTGATGGAAAAGTATTTGGACATTCGTTGATAATTGTGAATATTGAAAACAATTATAGTTTATATGGAATAAAAATAGCATCACATACATTAGATAGCTACAATAAACCAATTGCAGAATATAATTATGCAAAAATTAGATTTATTCATATACAAGGAGTTAGAATATATTAATATAATAAAGATGCCTATTAATTTACCAAAAGAGTGATAAAAAGGGCATCTTTAGTTATTTTTCAATACTCTTGGCAAAAAATACATAATATGATAGAATAAAAAACGTAAAAAAAGCAGATGATAAGATGGGAGATTTAAAATGAAGAGATTATTTATCATTATAGGCATTTTAGCAGTTATATTTTTCGGAATGATACTTTATAGAAATACAATGGGTAAAAAAAGTAATGTTACAATACAAGAGATAGAACAAATTGAAAGTTATTTATCAAAAATATATATGTGGAAAGAAATTACGAATGAGGCTTTACCTGCATTTGATAATATTAATGCTGCTAATGATTTATGGTTTTGGGGAGTTGTAAAGAAAAATCTAGAAGAATATGAAATAAAATATGATACGATACAAAATAAAGCAAAAGAGTTATTTGGACAAGATGTTCAAAAACAATTTCCAAGTGAAGGCACAGAAGAACTTGTGTACAATCAAGAATTAGATGAATATATACCTACAGAAGTTGACTTAGATACAAAAGAAGACACTTTTTTGTTAAATAATATTGAAAAAGTAAATAATAAATATATTGTGGAAATTGTGGAATATATAGAAGATTATTCTTCAGAAGAAGCAATTATTGTAAGAAATACAGATGAAGAAGAAATTGGAAGAGTAAATAGTAATGAAGGTGAAACACAAATTCATGAGATTGTAAAAAATAATATTGATAGATTTGTAAAAAAGAGAATTTACCTAAATCAAACTAATATGATAGTAGAAAAAGTAGAAAAAATAAATTGATAAAATATTACATCAAAAAATATTATAAAATTGTAAATTGTATAAAACATAACGATAAAATCAAAACAAAGTAAAAAGAAATTTTATATTTAAAAGGAAACGTGGTTCAAAATGTTAAAACAAAATGAAGCAATACTGAAATTAAATCAATGCAATTTATGCCCACATCAATGCAATATAAATAGAAATAATGGAAAAATAGGAAGATGCAAAGCAACTAACAAAGTAAAAATAGCATTATATTCAACACATGATTTCGAAGAGCCTTGTATTAGTGGAAAAAATGGATCAGGAACAATATTTTTTTCAAACTGTAATTTAAATTGTATTTATTGTCAAAATTATGAAATTAGTCAACTAGGAAAAGGAAAAGAAATTACAATAGAAGAACTAGCGCAAATATTCTTACTGCAACAACAAAAAAATGTAGAAAATATTAATTTAGTAACACCTACTAGCTATGTTCTGCAAATTATAGAGGCAATAAAAATTGCAAAAAATAAAGGATTGAAAATTCCAATTATCTATAATACAAATTCATATGAAAATGTGGAAACTTTAAAGATGTTAGAAGGATATATTGATGTATATTTACCAGATTTAAAATATTCAGAAAATAATATCGGAAAAAAATATTCAAAAATAGATAATTATTTTGAAATAGCGACAAAAGCAATTAAAGAAATGATTAGACAAGTAGGAATTACAAAAATAAATAAAGATGGTATAATACAGAAAGGAGTTATAATAAGGCATCTAGTTTTACCAAATAATATAGAAAATAGTAAAAAAGTTCTTAAATGGATAAAAGATAATATTCCTCAAGGAGTTTATATTAGTGTTATGGCACAATACTTTCCTACTTACAAAGCAAAAGATTTTAAAGAAATTAATAGAAAACTAACACAAAAAGAATGGAAAGAAATTGAAAAATATATAGAACAATTAAATATAGAAAATGGATATATTCAAGAATTAGGAGAACATGAAGAAGAATACGTACCAAAGTGGAAATTTGATGAATAAAAAAATAAAAAATTGTAGAATTAAAAAAAATGATATGATAAAATTAAAATGAAAAAATTATACAAGGAGTTGTGAAAAATGAAAATAGAAATAATAGGATCAACAAAAGTAGGATATCAGATGCCAAAAGAAGAAGCAATAGACTTTTCAGGAAAAGAAGCAGGAATATGTTATTTACCTGACAATTTAGAAAAATTATTAAATGAAGACAATGAAAAAACATTGAAAAGAGCAGATAGAACTTTAAAATCAGGACATCATAGTGTATTTGGTCATCCAACTTATAACTTAAGTTTAGAAGGAATACCAAAAATTCTTGCAATGATACTAAACAATGAAAAAGTGTATAATACATCTGAAAAATCAGCAAGATACACAAAAATGAATCCATCAAAAGAAGAAAAAGAATTATACGAAAAATGGATTACAATATATAAGCAAAAGATATCAGAAGAATATCCAACAATAGATGAAAAAAGAGTAGAAAAATTAGCACAAGAAAATGCAAGATATTTAATTAGTGTATTTACCCCAGCAACAGTTATGGGATATACAGTCAATTTTTGTCAATTAAATTACTTAATTCATTGGTTTGAAGATTACATAGAAAAAGAAAATGAAACAAAGTTTTCTAAAAAATTAAAACCAGTATTAAAAGAATTTATTAATGAATTAAAAGATTTAGAAGTAGAAGAATTAAATTCAGATGTAAAAAAACGTAAAATTTCATTATTTGCACAAAGAAAAGAAAGAAAAGAAGAATTTGGAGAAAATTATTGTACAACTTATTTAGCAAGTTTTGCACAATTAGCACAAGCACAAAGACATAGAACAATTAGCTATGAAATGACACTTTTAGATAATCCACAATATTATATACCACCAATTATAAGAGGAACAGAGCTAGAAAAAGAATGGTTAGAGGATATATCATCTTTAGAAAAATATTATCCACAAGGAATGTTAGTACAAGTAAATGAAAGAGGAACTTTTGAAAATTTCATTTTAAAATGTACAGAAAGATTGTGTGGTGCAGCTCAATTAGAAATAATGGAACAAACAAGCAAGATAATGGAAAAATATTTAGCAGAAACAAAAGAAACAAATCCAGAAATTTATCAGGAACTATTACCATATTCAAAAGGTGCAAGATGCACATTTCCAGGATGGAAATGTACTACACCATGTGTATTTGGAGCAAAAGGAGCAATGAAAAGAAAAATATAAAAATATTGTAGAAATTATTATTAAAAATAGATGTATTCATATTTAGAATGCATCTATTTTTGCAAAAAATGTAAAAATGTGTTATAATATATTTATGTAAATCACAGAAAAAATTCGCTCGATAGAGTGGAAAAGGAGGAAGGAAGATGAAACTGTTTAAGAATTGTCCGGAGGCAAATTACCGGAAGGAATGTGATGGGTGTCCACTACTTACAAAATGCGTGTTAAAAAAACTTAAAAGAAAATGGTTAAGATTTTTTAAGACACGTAAACAAGCTTTTATTATGATAACTATTAGCTTGATAGTTGCAATTAATTCAATCTTTATTTTAGAAAAAACTTTAAATGCCTCTAGGGAAAAAGCAGAAGAGGTACAAAAGGTTGAAAATATTGTAGAGAGTACTACTAATTCAGCTAATGTTAGAATAGTAAGGGCAGTTAAAGAAAAAGCAATAGGTATCAAGAAAAAGAAAAAGAAGGCTACAAAGGAAACTGCAAAAAAAGAAGCAAAGGAAGTGAAGCCAACAGAGGCTCCTGAAAAAAATTCCACTTTAGGAATTTCTGACATAGACATAAAAAATATGGAAAAAGTTGTCTATGCAGAAGCAAGGGGGGAGCCTTATGAAGGACAAG
Organism: uncultured Clostridia bacterium; assembly: GCA_947627555.1. Lineage (GTDB taxonomy): Bacteria > Bacillota > Clostridia > TANB77 > CAG-508 > CAG-269. The sequence continues at coordinate 7,371 of CANQWL010000059.1, forward strand.
TAGCTGTTGCAGCTGTTGTCTTAAATCGGTACGAGTATTATGATAGAAAACAATCTATTACTAAACTCGTAACTGCACCCTACCAATTCGCGGATATATCTAACATTAATCAAAAGATGTTAGATGCATATCCGGACTGCAAGAAGGCAGTGGAGGAAGCTTTAGCTGGAAATGATCCGACAGAGCAGGAGTTTTCGGAAGGTGCAAGATACTTCTATGATCCTGACCATGTCGAAGGTCATCAGAAAGAAATACGTGAAGGAATTCACGTATTGAGAATTGGAAATCATTGCTTCCATAATGATTTCAATGAAAATGATTTCAATGAATGATTCTTAAAAAGTCTACAAACTCATATGTGTTAAGCAGTGCACACATATGAGTTTTCTCTTTTTATTTGTATTTATTACAAACTTTTGGTTAGACTAAAAATGGAGGAAAGAAAAATGTTTAAACCAAAAGCAATTTATTATGAAAAAGAAATTATAAATTATCCATTAGGAAAAGAACTAATGGAAAAATACAAAGAAATACCGAAAGTCGAAATTGAAAATCACAACAATATAGAAGAAATGAGAAAAAAGCAAAATAGTGAATTTGCAAATATGAAACAGAATTTAATTATAGGAGTAAGAAAAACACATAAATTTGTGGAAAATCATAAAACATCAGATTTTTTAGTGCCATATACATCATCAGGTTGCACAGCAGCTTGTATGTATTGCTATTTAGTATGTAATTATAATAAATGTGCATATCTTAGATTATTTGTGAACAGAGAGCAAATGCTTGAAAAGATAATAAAAACAGCAAACAAATCAGATAAAGAATTAACATTTGAAATAGGAAGCAATAGTGATTTGATTTTAGAAAATTCTATTACAGGAAATTTAGTATGGACAATTGAGAATTTTAAAAATACAGAAAAAGGATTATTAACATTACCTACAAAATTTGATATGGTAGATCCTATTCTTCCACTAGACCATCAAGGAAAAGTAATTATAAGAATGAGTGTAAACCCAGAAGAAATCATCAATAAAGTAGAATTTGGAACTTCAAGATTAAAAGGAAGAATAGAAGCAATAAATAAATTAAAAGAAGCAGGATATAAAATTGGAATTTTGATTGCCCCAGTTATCATGGTAGAAAATTGGAAACAATTATATTCAGAACTAATTAAAAGATTAAGTGAAGAATTATCTGAAAAAGTTAAAAAAGATGCTTTTTTTGAAATAATTTTTATGACATATAGTTATGTGCATACAAAAATAAATGAAGAAGCCTTTCCTAATGCAATTAATTTATATAATAAGGAAAATATGACAGGTAGAGGAAGAGGAAAATATTGGTATAAAAAAGAGTTAAGAGAGGATGGAGAGAAATTTTTAAGAGAAGAAATGAAAAAGTATTTTCCTAATAATAGTATTGAGTATATTGTATAAAATTTGTGTAAAACACTTGAAATTAATTTAAAAATATAGTAAAATGGGTATGTCAAAAAAGACATACCTTTTACTTAGCTTTAAGAATAGCACCTAAACTTCAAGCTCAGTTAAAGGAAAAATAAAAAAATAAGGTGTAAAGTTTATAAATAAATTATATAAATAATCTATTATAAACTAATAAAGTGCCTTGAGAAAGGAGAAAATAAAATGACAAAGGAAATAAAACAAGAAATCATTAATACTTATAAAAGAGAAGAAAACGATACAGGTTCACCAGAAGTACAAGTAGCTCTTTTAACACAAAGAATTAATGAATTAACAGAACATTTAAAAGTTCACAAAAAAGACAATCATTCAAGAAGAGGACTTTTAAAAATGGTTGGAAAAAGAAGAAAT
>CANQWL010000060.1 GCA_947627555.1 uncultured Clostridia bacterium
AATAGCATAAATTTTCGCATTTCAACAAAGGCTCTCATAATATTTATACTAACTTGAACTGCTATTTCGTTCTTTAATATTCCTGCTAACATAGAAACTCCTTGTTCTGTGTAGACATATGGCAAATACTTTTCACTTCTATATTTTATATTCTCTTTTTCAAATGTGGTTCCATTTTGGAACCACATTTCCTTTAACTCATTTAAAGTTAATTGAAAGCAAAAATCTTCTGGAAATCTATTAATATTCCTTTTCATAGCTTTATTGATGTTTTTAGTTTCATAATGATATAACATAGCAACATCACTATCTAACATTACTTGTTTTCCTCTTATTGTATAAATTAAATTTTTTATATTTTCTATATTGTTATTTGATATATCTAATTTTTCCTTCGTTACTAAAATATTATTTTCTTGTTCTATAATAATCACTCCTTTTATATTGAATTTATTATAGAACATATGTTTTTGTATGTCAATAATATTTTTCTCATTTTTATATTTTTTCAAGGTATAGATAATTATAAACTAAAAATTTGTGATTTATCATTTTAGAGCTTTTCTTAGATCCTCTAGTAAAATTGATATGTACTTAAATTTTACAGCCCAAGACTGGTCCACAGCTTATGGCATACCTTTGCCAAGTAAATATGTGGCTTGAGAAATATCAGCCTAAAATTGAGATATAGTTTAAAAAACTTGAGGTCGAAAATTTGTGACCTCATTTTCTAACTTAAACTATTTATTTTTTCTACATATTCCTCATCTTCTATTTTAGAAATTGCAAAGCATTTCTTTGCTACATCTTTAAGTGATGCACCTATATGATATAATTCTTTATTATCTATTACCATAAATCTATCATGAAATTTTTTGGTATAGGCTAATTTTAGAATTGGATATTGTTTATTAAATTTTTGTATATCTAATTTTCGTATATTACTATTTTGTGATGTTAATATTACAACTTCTACATCTTTGTTTTTCTTTGATAACATTTTTAAAATGCTATCATCTATGTAATTGTCTATTATTAAAATTTTATTTTGAGCAGTTTTTATAATATCTACAATTAAACTATAGCTATCATAAATTTGCCCATCAAAAAATATTTTTTGTTTGAATTCTTCTTGTTTATCTTTTTCTAGTTCAGCAAAAATTTTTTCAAAGTTTTTTTCATGATTTGAGAGTTTTCTATCTTGATCTATTAACTTACATTCTATATTTGATAACCTATTAAATATTTGCCCATTAGATACTATAAATTTTCGCATTTCTATAAATGCCTTCATAATGCTAATACTTACATTAACTGCGATTTCACTTTTTAACAATGCTGAAAGCATTGCTATTCCTTGTTCAGTAAATACATATGGTAAATATTTTTTATGCTGTCCCCTTCCATTATTCTTTAAGGTGACAAATTGACACCTTAAAGAATTAAACTCATCTTCTTTTAATTGAAAACAAAATTCTTCTGGAAATCTCTCAATATTTCTTTTTACAACACGATTTACATATTTAGTTTCGCAATGATATAACATAGCAACATCACTATCTAACATTACTTGTTTTCTTCTTATTGTATAAATTAAATTTTTTATATTTTCTATATTGTTATTTGATATATCTAATTTTTCCTTTGTTACTAAAATATTATTATCTTGTTCTATAATTATCACTCCTTTTATATTGAATTTATTATAGAACATTTGTTTTTATATGTCAATAATATTTTTCTAATTTTAATATTTTATCTTTCTTTACCTTTTTCATGTTCTAAACCCAATCTTTTTCTTTGCATTGATGTATTAAGTTCTGAAGATATTCTTGTACTAGAATAGTTACAATTTTTACTCTTTTTCTCTATTTCTATGTCTTCATAAATTTCCATATCTTCATCTAATTCTAGATCTTCTTCATCTAAAACACTATTATAACCTTCAATAAATATTTTTCTTCTTGCTTTATATTTACTATCTTTTGTCTCTTTATTAAGTTTAGCTTTGCTAACAGGTAATATTTTTTCTACTTTTCTCATATTATTATCTCCTAATATATTTTAACCTAAAAATGAATTAATTTATATTATTTCATTTTTTCTTTTATTTTAACTAATGTATTTAAAGCATCAATTGGTGTTAATTCATTTAGATTAATTTTATCTATTTCATGAGCAATCTCCGCTAATTTATAATTATACATATCAAATTGTCCTTCTACTTGCTTTTTATCTTGTTTTTCTTCTTTTTTACCAGTTAAAATATTTTTTCTTTCTAAAGAACGCAAAATTTCGTCTGCCTTTTTAGTTACATTGTTTGGAACTCCTGCTAATCTTGCTACATGGATTCCATAGCTTTCATCTGTTCCGCCTTCTACAATTTTTCTAAGAAAAATAATGTCTTCTCCTTTTTCTTTTACTGCAATATTATAGTTCTTTATTCCTTCTAATTTATTTTCTAATTCTGTTAATTCATGATAATGCGTTGCAAATAATGTTTTTGCTCCACATTTTTCTTTATCTGCAATATATTCTGCTACTGCCCATGCAATAGATAATCCATCATATGTTGATGTTCCTCTTCCTATTTCATCTAAAATGACTAAACTATTTGATGTTGCTTCTTTTAAAATAGTTGCTACTTCCATCATTTCTACCATAAATGTACTTTGTCCCATACTTAAGTCATCTGAAGCTCCAACTCTTGTAAATATTTTATCTACTACTCCTATTGTTGCAGATTCTGCTGGAACAAAGCTTCCAACTTGTGCCATTAAAGTAATTAGTGCAACTTGTCTCATATAAGTAGATTTACCGGCCATATTTGGACCTGTAATAATAGATAATCTGTTTTCTTCTTTATCTAAATATGTATCATTTTCAACAAAAGTTCCAACTCCTAAAATTTTCTCAATAACAGGATGTCTACCATTTTTTATTTCAATTTTTCCTAAAGAGTTTACATCTGGCATACAATAATTCATATCTTCTGCAACTGTTGCAAATGATGTCAAAACATCTAATGTTGACACCATTTCGCTTGTTTTTTGTAATCTTACTATATTTTTTGAAATTTCTTCTCTAATTTCAGTAAAAGCATTATATTCTAGTACAACTACTTTTTCCTCTGAACCTAATATTTGATTTTCTAAATTTTTTAATTCCTCTGTAATATATCTTTCTGCATTTGTTAAAGTTTGCTTTCTTATGTATCTTTCAGGAACTTGGTTTAAATTTGATTTTGTAACCTCTAAAAAATATCCAAATACTTTGTTAAATCCTATTTTTAAATTTTTAATTCCTGTTTTCTCTTTTTCATCTGCTTCTAATTGAATTAACCAATTCTTTCCTTCTGTTTGTGCTGTCTTTAATTTATCAATTTCTTCATCATATCCAAGTTTTATAATTCCGCCTTCTTTTACTGTCATTGGTGGATCATCTACAATTGAAATATCTATTAATTTGTAAACATCTTGTAATTCATCTAAATTTTCATAAAGTTCTTTTAATAGTTTAGAGCTGCATTGTTCTAAAGATTTTTTTACTTCTGGCAACTTAAATAAAGAATTTTTTAGTGTAATCATATCTCTTGCATTAGCATTTCCATATGCCATTTTCCCAGATAATCGTTCTATGTCATATACTTTTTTTAAACTTTCTATGATATCTCCTCTTAATATTATATTATCTTTTAGTTCTTTTACTGCTTCTAGTCTTTTATTAATTTCTTTTACATCAATTAGTGGGTCATTTAGCCATCTTCTTAATAATCTCCCTCCCATAGAGGTTGAAGTTTTATCAAGTACCCAAAGTAATGTTCCTTTTTTAGATTTATCTCTCATTTTCTCTGTAATTTCCAAGTTTCTTCTTGCATTAATATCTAAAGCCATATATCTTGAAAGCTTATATATTATAATTTTATTTATATGGTCTAAATTCGTTTTTTGCGTTTCTTCTATATATTCTACCAAAGCGTTAATAGAACTAATAGCTAAACCTTTTTCTTCGATATTTTCTACTTTTTTTCCATCACTATCTACGATATTAAATCTAAGGTTAAGATTATTTAATTCGTTTGTGAAAAATTTATTATGGAATTTTGTAATATAAATATTTTCAAATCTTTCTTGTATTTTTTGCATTTCATCTGTGCAATCTGACATCATAGAATTAACTACTAATTCTGATGGTGTATATCTTGCTATTTCATCTAATAACATTGGAAAATTATTGTTATCTTTTATTTCTGCTGAATAAAATTCACCTGTTGAAATATCACATACACTTATTCCAAAATAAATTCCAGACTTAAATATTGACATGATATAATTATTTTTTCTTTCTTCTAGCATATGACTATCCACAAGAGTACCTGGTGTTACTACTCTAATTACACCTCTTTTTACAATTCCCTTTGTCTCTTTTGGATCTTCCAATTGTTCACAGATTGCCACTTTATAACCTTTAGCAATTAATCTTGCAATATAAGTATCTGCTGCATGATGTGGAACTCCACACATTGGTGCTCTCTCTTCCTGTCCACAATCTTTACCTGTTAAAGTAAGTTCTAATTCTCTTGATGCTTTAATTGCATCTTCAAAAAACATTTCATAAAAATCGCCTAAGCGATAAAATAAAATACAATCTTTATATTGTTCTTTTGTTTTAATATAGTTCTGCATCATTGGTGAATATTCTGCCATCTATCTTTCTCCTTTCGAGACAAAGGGGACGGTCCTCAAATGTCTCACTTTTTATTGTGTTTTTTGTCATATTTTGTCATATACGTTTTTTCGCTATTTTGCGACAATTTCTGTGAGACATTTGAAGACCGTCCCCTTTGTCTCACCTTTCAAGTACCACATATGCTCCGAAATAATTTCTACTTCTTGCATTGTTCCTATTAATTCCTTTTCTCCTTCAAATACAACTACTTTATTACTATCTGTTCTTCCAGTAAGCATATTTTCATTGTTTTTACTTGTTCCTTCTACTAATATTTTTTGTTTTGTTCCTATGTATTTTTTATTGTTTTGAGCAATTTGACTTTCTACTAAACTTTTTAATTTATCAAATCTTTTGTGTTTTATTTCTTCTGGAATTTGATTTTCCATTTTGTCTCCTGGCGTTCCAACTCTTCTAGAATATATGAACATATATACTTGTTCATAGTTTACTTTTTTTACTACATCAAGCGTATCTTCAAATTCTTCATCAGTTTCTCCTGGAAATCCCACAATAATGTCTGTTGATAGTGTTAAATTTGGTATTGTTTTTTTCATTTTTTCTACTAGTTCTAGGTATTGTTCTTTTGTGTATTTTCTGTTCATTTCTTTTAACACTTTTGAATTTCCTGCTTGAAGTGGTAAGTGTACTAATTTGCATACTTTATCACACTTTGCAATTGCCTGTATTACATCATCTGTAAAGTCTTTTGGATGTGGAGATACAAACCTTATTCTTTCTATTCCATCAATTTTATTAATTGCATATAGTAATGTTGCAAAAGAATTTACTTCTTCATATTCTTCAAATGGAATGTTTTTTTCTCTTTCTACTCTTAAATATGAATTAACATTTTGTCCTAGTAATGTAATTTCTTTATATCCTTGTTTTGCTAATTCTTTTATCTCGTTTATAATATCTTTTGGCTTTCTGCTTCTTTCTCTACCTCTTACATATGGCACAATACAATAGCTACAAAAATTATTGCATCCATTCATTATTGTAACTGATGCTTTAAATTTGCTATCTCTTTTTATTGGTAATCCTTCGTAGATTTCTCCTTCTATATCTATTATATCTTCTTGTTTTTTCTTTTCTTTTAATGCTTTGTATAAATTCTCTGGAAATTTGTGTAATGTATGTGTTCCAAATAAAATATCTACAAATGGATAACTTTGTTTAATTTTATCTGTGATGTGTTTTTCTTGCATCATGCATCCACCTATTGCTATAATAATTCCTTTTTCTTCCTTTAAGTTTTTTAATTCTCCTACTTTTCCAAATAATCTTTCTTCTGCATTCTCTCTTACACAACATGTGTTGAATAATACAATATCTGCTTGTGATTGTTTTTCAGTTTTTTTATATCCCATTTTTTCTAGCATACCGCATAATTTTTCTGAGTCGTTTTCATTTAATTGACATCCCATTGTTAAAATATGATAAAATCTATCTTTTTCTTGGTTTATTTCTTTTATTTTTTCAATATATTTTTTTTGTTCTTTTATTTCTTCTGATATTTCCAATTTTTTTCCTCCATTTTTCTTAGAATATTTTAATATATTTTGTTTTTTTTTGCAAGATTATTACAGAATTACATTTTCTTTACTTTTATTTTATACCACCCCTGGATTTTTTTATTATATTTATAAAAAAAAATTCTGTTTATTTACAGAATTTCTTTTTTATTTAATATTTTAATTATGCAAGACCATATTTTTTCTTAAATTTATCTGCTCTACCACCAACTGTATCTTGTCTTAAGTTTCCTGTCCAATATGGATGACATTTAGAGCAAACATCTACTTTTAAATCTTTTTTTGTTGAACCAACTTCTAAAACATTACCACATGCACATGTAATAGTTGTTTGATTATATTCTGGATGTAAATCTTTTTTCATTTAAAGTTCACCTCTTTCTTGTATTAAAAATAATATGACTATTTTTTATAATAACATATTTTAGAATAATTTTCAAGTCTATTTTCTTATTTATTTTATTTATCTTATTTTTCTTTTTGTTCCATATATTGTGCTGAATATAGCATTTCTTTATTTAATGATAATTTGTTTACTAATTTGGCCATAATATTAAAGACACAAGCTACTATTAAAATTATCATTCCTATTCTTTTCCAATATTTTGAAAGCATAATTTTCTCTCCTTAATTTTTAATCATACACATTAATTATACTTTTTATTTTAAAAAATGTCAATAATTTTCTTCTTTTTGGTTAAACTACAAATGGTGATTATAATGGATAAAAAGAAATGGATTGTTTTATTTGTTGTTTTTATTTTTATTGCTTTTGGAATTTTCTTTTTTGTTATAAATAATAATTCTAATAAGACATCTCAAGATGATAACAGCACATCTTCTTACGAAACAAATAGAACTTCTGCTAATTCTAATACAAATAATTATAATGAGCAAAATAATAATGAAACATCTTCTCAAATAGTTGAAGAACAAATTGCTATTTTTGCAACTAAAATTTATAATCCTGATCCAGCAAGACAAAATAATATTGCTATTACTTGTTCTAGACTAAATGGTACTATTGTAAAAAATGGTGAAACTTTTTCTTTTTGTAATACTTTAGGTCCTTCTAGTACAAATATGGGATACCAAGAAGCTGATGTTTTCGATCGTAATGGTAATAAGAAAAAAGGATTAGGTGGTGGAAATTGCCAAATTAGTACTACTTTGTACAATGCTGTTTTATCAGTTCCTTCTTTACAAGTCACAGAAAGACATGCTCATAGCAATTATGTTCCTTATATTCAAAAAGGAAAAGATGCAGCAGTTGCTTATGGTAGTTATGATTTTAAGTTTGTAAATCAGACTGGTAATGATATTAAACTTAATTTCCAACCATCAGCATCTGATATTACTGTAAGTATTGTTTCTTTAAAAGTGCAATAAATAAAAGGTTTTATTTACTAGATATTAACTCTAATAAATAGAACCTTTTTATTATAAATTATTATATTTTAAATTATTTAATTTCTGATTGCCATTTTAAAATCGGATATCCGTTATTATATTTCCATGTTTCATCTTCATTTTGTTCATCATTTGTATATGATTCTCCTAATATCGTAGCATAGCCTTGAAGGTCACTTTCATTAACTTTAGACACGTTACTAATAGTTGGAGTTGCATATTGATATCCACAATAATCATTACTACTTGTATAATAACAATTTTTTATACTTATATAACTAGTTACACTTCCTGTAATAGAACCTGCATACAATGGTGCAATTACATTACCTGCATTGTAGCAATTCTCTATATATTTCCATATAGTTGATGCATTTTCTATTATCCCTAATATACCTCCTGCTCCTTGACCTGAATTTGATACTATTATTGTTCCTGCATTATAACAATTGCTTATCTTTCCACCATCTAAATATCCTACTATTCCTCCACTATAAGTTCCACCCCAATCATCGACTCCATTTCCATTTATATTTCCTAAATTATAACATTCAATTATATTCCCCAATGAATTTCCTGCTATTCCACCAACATGAGCTCTAGCTGTTATATTAATGTGATTTCCACAACAATTAATAGTACCTTTATTATAGCCTACTATACTACCAGTGTAAATACCTGCATTTTTTATTTCTCCAGATTTAATAACAATATTTTCTATTGTTCCAGCATTATACCCAAATAATCCTTGATAACCTTCTGTTGTATTTATATAAATATTATCAATTATATGGTAGTTTCCATCAAATGTACCTTTAAATATATGTGTATTATCTTTTGCATAATTTCCTATTTGCTCCCAACTTTTTGTATCTGCTCCACATACATCTTTTAAATCTAAATTGTTCATTACTCTTATAGTTTTTCCCTCAAATGTTGCTCCATTATTTACTTTATTTCGAAAAGCAACTAAATCTTCTGCTGTATAAATATTCATATCTTCAGAAATATCTGTTATAGTTATACTTGCTATATTATATTTGTCTTCATTATTTTTTGCTATTACACTATAAGTGCCATTGCTATATACTTCTTTATCAATTACATATTTTTCATCTTTCTTTTCTGAAATATCTAAATTATCTCCATCAAAAATAATTGTTTTAATATCTTGTTGATATTCAATTTCAATATGAATTGTAGCTTTTACAAAATCACTACTTGTTGTACTTGTCATTGTAATTTCTATTTGTGAGTCTTCTTCTCCTTTTCCTATTGATACTCCTATTTTTGGTACACTTCTATCAATTTGAAACTGATATCCATCTACAAATACTATATCTCCACTTACAATCATTCCATTTTCTTTGATTTTTTTATCTATATATTCATTTTCGTTATATGC
>CANQWL010000061.1 GCA_947627555.1 uncultured Clostridia bacterium
GTACATATTTTAAAGGAGAGAAAAAATGAAAAGAAAAAGCTTTGTTAAAGTAGTAACTTTAATTATTATTTTTACAATTATAATTTTAATGGGTAAAACTACAGAGGTAAATGCAGCATTGCAAGCAACTACAAGTACACAGTATACAAAGACGGATGATGTAAATAATTGGATGAAAAATTTCAGAAATATGGAAAAGACAGGGGAAGCAATGGGATTAGATGAAAAACTAAATGCTGATTTAACATCAGAAACATCAAATAATATAGATGTTCATATGATGCGTTCAACAGAATATGGAGCAATAGCAATACTTTCAGCATCAGGATATGGAAATAGTAAAAAAATACAAGAAAGTGAAATAAAATCAACTACAGGAAATGAAACAGGAGTGATAATAGATATAAACTGTAGAGAATGGGTTGCTGGAGGAATAAATGGTCAGATTTTTTCAGGGGTAAATAAAAAATATTATGATGAATATACTGAAAGTAATAATTCAGCAAGAGTTGGAGATGCATTAGGAAATGCTTCAACAACTAACCCAGGGTGTACCGGATGGCACTCGGCAATTGAGCAAAGATGGGTCGACAATAGATGCCCTTATTTTGCACGTGGTATTGGAGGAATCTTCGCATACATAAAAAATTACTTTATGACGAACTTGTTCTATGCACGTGGAGTTGCTGTTGTAGGCGATGGATTTTAAATGTTATCCTGTAATTTAACTATTTAATGTAAATGTAAAACTCAAAAAAATAAATAATAGATTATGGAGAAGAAAATAAAAATTATGAAAATAATTACAAATAAAAGCAAAGGAATAACACTAATAGCATTAATTATAACAATAATAATTCTGTTAATTTTGGCAGGAGTAACTATAGGCATACTAACAGGAGACACTCGGAATATTTGGAAAAGCAAAAGAAGCAGCATTCAAAACAAAAATGGCAGAATATAGAGATGAAACAAACATATATGTAGATTGGAACGTATTACAAACAATGAGTCCAGATACAAGCAAAATAAATTCAGGAGATGTACTAAAAGAAATAGTAAGTTCAGGAATAGTTGCAGACATTACTGCGGATGATGTGAATATAGATATAGAAGAAATTCTACCTGAAATAAAAAAAAGTGATAAAGAATTCGTTGTTGTATATAAAGGAGAGTTATGTTATGCATCAAGTAAAAACGTAAGTAACAATGAAAATCAAGTTAAATGGTGCAAAGATTTAGGTATAAAAATATTAGAATTCACAGAACCAGAAGGAATAGTTGTAAAAAATGGTAAGTACGAATTAGTAAATGGAATATATTTATGTACGCCAAAATTAGATGATGGATTTGTGTCAGAAAAAACAAGATATTTAGAATTAGGTTCAAACGACCATTTAACACCAGGAAACTGGATAACATCAAATCCAACAGAAAATTGGTATGATTACAAAAATAGTAAGTGGGCAAATATATACATAGAAAACGAAGGTTCAGAAATATATTATGTATGGATACCAAGATATTGTTTTAAATTAGATCAAACTAACCAAAAAAGTGATGTAAAATTTATAGATGTAGATAATAACTATAAAGATGCAGAAAATTCAAATAATGATAAAACTTGGGAGCAGCTAGAAACAGAAGGATATCAAGTACCAGAAGCATTTGAATTTAATGGAACAAATCTTGCAGGATATTGGGCAATGAAATATACAGCAGGAGATATAACAAAGCCATCAACAATAAATTTTGATATGAGTGTTAGTAAAGGCAATATAACAATAAAAAATATAACATTAAATGCAAGCATAACAGCTTCAAATCCAATAACAAAATATACAATAGCATTAAATGGAAATATAGAAAGAACAATAACAGATGTTGAAAATATAACATCACAATTAATAGAATTTAAAACATATAAGGCAGGGAATAACACAATAAATGTAACAGGATTAAACGCAAATGATGAAATAGTGGGTAGTATGACAAAGGAATATTCCCCAGCAATAGTAAATAAACCAGAGTTAAGTCAATTTAATCAAGAAACAACCTTCTATGTAACATATGATGAAAACGGAAACGAGCATAGTACAACACCTATAAGCAAAGAAATGCCACAATACTGGTACGAATATGGAGAAAGCAGATGGGCAAATATAGTAACAAGAAATAATGGACAAGAAATATATTATGTATGGATACCAAGATACAGCTTTAAATTAGACCAAACAAATCAAAAAAGTACAATAAAATTTTTAAGTGGAACAAGTACACAAACAGATGCGGGCTACCAAATACCAGAAGCATTCACATTTAATGGACAAGAATTGACAGGATATTGGGCCATGAAATACACAGCAGGAGATGAGCATGCTCCAAGATTTGATACAGAAGTGGTAGCAACAAATAATAGCATACGAACAAAAGGAATAACAGGAACAGAGATAGGAGAGAACAAACAATATAAATACAAATATTATATTAATGGAGATTATAAAGGAGAAAAAAATTCTTCAGGAGATAATTTTGAATATACAGGATTGTCAAGCGGAACAAAATATACAATACTAGTAGAAATAAGAGATAATGAAGATAAATATATAGGAAGTATAGTAAAACAAATATCAACAATAGAACCAAACAAACCAGACCTAACAGGATTTAAAGAAGAATATACACACTATGTAACATACGATGAAGAAGGAAACGAAACAATAGGAAATACAATAAAAAATGATGGAAGTAATGCACCTGAAGGTTGGTATGATTATAGCAAAAGCAGATGGGCAAACATAGTAGTACAAGCAAATGACAAAAAAGTATATTATGTATGGATACCAAGATATGAATTCATGATAACAAGTGCACAACAAAAACAACCAGCAATAGGAAGAACAGAAGTAAGATTTATAAAAGACACAAGTACAGACACAGACTCAGGATATCAAATACCAGAAGCATTCAAATTTAATGGAAAAGAATTAACAGGATATTGGGCAATGAAATACACAGCAGGAGATTAGAGTGAGGTGACCAAGGGACATGCCCTTGGTCCTTTAAGAAAATCATATAATTCACAATAATTATTTAGAAGGTATACATTTTTATAATTACTTTTAATAAAGGAGAGAAAGATGCAAAATATTATAAAGAATATATTAAAATCTAAAAAGCAAAAAATAATAATAGTAATTGCGATTATAATATTTTGCTTTTTAGCCACAATAGGAATTAAATTTAAAATAGACCAAACAATAGCATATAGAAAACAGCTTGAAGAAAAACCATTATTGGAATACGAAATTAAAAAAAAGATAAATGACAATAACATGTATCATATATTAATAAAAATAAATAGCATAGATGGAATAGAAACAGTAAAATATCAAAGTCAGAGAAATGGAGAAGAAATAGAACTAAATTGCAAGGGTAAGCAAACAATAGCAATAGATTGGGATGCAGAAGATAACAAAGACTATAATTTTAAAATAAAAGTAGCAGGTAAAGAAGAAGAAAACAAAACACTACACTTTGAAATACCAAGAATAAAAGGAAATTATACTTTGGTAAAAGGTGTGTATACAAATGAACCAGATTTAACAGGATATAATAAAAATTATACAAGATATTTAAATGTAAATAGTACAGATAATAACATGGAATTAGAGCCTAAAAATTGGATTACTAGTGATGAGAAACCAGAAAATTGGTATGATTATAAAAATAGCCAGTGGGCAAATATATATGTAGAACATGAAGGATTAGAAGCATATTATGTGTGGATACCAAGATATTGTTTTAAACTAGATCAAGCTAATCAAAAAAGTGATGTAAAATTTATAGATGTATATAATAATTATAAAGATCCAGAAGATCCAAGTAAAGACAAAACATGGGAAGAATTAAAAGAAGAAGGATATCAAGTACCAGAAGCATTTGAATTTAATTATGTTTGGTTACCAGGATACTGGGCAATGAAATATACATCAGGAGAAAGAAACGAATTCACAATTGACTTTGAAACAGTTGCAAATAACAAAAAGATACAAATAAAAGGAATATCTAAAAACACAACAGAAGAAGTAAAAAAATATGTATATGCAATAGATGGAAAAGTTATAAGTGAAAATGAAACAGGAGAAGATTATACATATAACAAAACAGAAGAAGAGCAAAGTGAAAAAGATAAAGAATACATTGTAAATGTAACAGCTTTAGGTGAAAATGGAAAAATAATAGGAAGTATGACAAAAACAGCTAAAACAATTAAAGTGAATGAACCAGAATTAGAACAATTTAATCAAGAAACAACTTTCTATGTAACATATGATGAAAACGGTGAGCATAGCACAATACCAATTAGCAAAGAAAAACCAGATGACTGGTATGATTATTCAGAATCTAGATGGGCAAATATAGTAACAAGAAATAATGGACAAGAAGTATATTATGTATGGATTCCTAGATATGAATTTAAATTAAACCAAACAAGTCAAAGAAGTTCAATAAACTTTATAGAAGGAACAAATAAACAAGCTACGCAAAATTATCAAATACCAGAAGCATTCACATTTAATGGACAAGAATTGACAGGATATTGGGCAATGAAATATACAGCAGGAGATGAGCATGCTCCAAGATTTGATACAGAAGTGGTAGCAACAAGTAACAGCATACGAACAAAAGGAATAACAGGAACAGAAATAGGAGAAAACAAACAATATAAATACAAATATTATATTAATGGAGATTATAAAGGCGAAAAGAATTCTTCTGGAGATAATTTTGAATATACAGAATTATCAAGTGGAACAAAATATACAATACTAGTAGAAATAAGAGATAATGAAGATAAATATATAGGAAGTATAGTAAAACAAATATCAACAATAGAACCAAACAAACCAGACCTAACAGGATTTAAAGAAGAATATACACACTATGTAACATACGATGAAGAAGGAAACGAAACAATAGGAAATACAATAAAAAATGATGGAAGCAATGCACCCGAAGGTTGGTATGATTATAGCAAAAGCAAATGGGCAAACATAGTAGTAGAGGCAAATAACAAAAAAGTATATTATGTATGGATACCAAGATATGAATTCATGATAACAAGTGCACAACAAAAACAACCCGCAATAGGAAGAACAGAAGTAAGATTTATAAAAGACACAAGTACAGACACAGACTTAGGATATCAAATACCAGAAGCATTTAAATTTAATGAAAAAGAATTAACAGGATATTGGGCTATGAAATACACAGCAGGAGATTAATTTCACAAATTAAGCAAAAATGTTTGCATTTTATAAAAAACTATGTTACAATACTTAAGTAAAAAAAGAGAAAAACTGTTAGGAGGAATTCATAAATGGAAATAGCAAAAAGAATATTAATAGTAATATATTTTGTAATATCATTAATATTAATTATATTAGCATTAATTCAAACAAAAGAAGATGCAGGGTTATCTTCAACAATAACAGGTTCATCAACAAGTAATTTTTATGAAAAAAATAAAGGAAGAACAAAAGAAGGAAAACAAAAAAGATGGACTATAATTTTATCAGTAGTATTTGCAATATTAACAATAAGTTTAGGAATATTATATATGGCATAGATGTAATAAGAAGGGCGGTTTTTATATAAAAACACGCTCT
This sequence comes from uncultured Clostridia bacterium, assembly GCA_947627555.1. Lineage (GTDB taxonomy): Bacteria > Bacillota > Clostridia > TANB77 > CAG-508 > CAG-269. The sequence goes on from CANQWL010000061.1 coordinate 5,673, forward strand.
TTTTTAGAAGAGAATACTTTAATATTTTGTAACATAATTCATGATGGAAAGGAAAAGATATGAAAGAAAGAAAAGAAAAAATTTTAGAATTAATGAAAGATGATGACTATGTGCCGATGAAGGCAAAAGAAATTGCTATGATTATGAGAGTACCTAAAAATGAATATAGAGAGTTTTTAGAATTACTAGGAGAGTTAGAACTAGATTTCAAAATTCAAAAGAATAGAAAAAATAGATATAGAATTGTTGATAAAAAATATTATGATGGAATTTATCGTAAAAATCAAAAAGGGTTTGGCTTTGTACGCATGGAAGACCAAGAAGATGAAATATATATTACTAAAGAAAATTCTTTAAATGCTTTAAATGGAGATAGAGTTTTAATTGAAATTATAGAAGAAAAAAATAAAATAAAAAGTGCAGAAGGAAAAGTCGTTAAAATATTAAAACATGAAAAAGATACGATAGTTGGAATTTTCCAAAATAATAAGACATTTGGATTTGTAATTCCAGATGATAAAAACTTTGGTACAGATATTTATATTTCTAAAAAAGATATGGGAAAAGCTAGAAGTAATCATAAGGTGCTAGTAAAAATTACGAAATATCCTGAAAAGGGTAAAAAGGCAGAAGGAAAAATAATCGAAGTTCTAGGAAATGTAAACGAGGCGGGAGTTGATATGCTTTCTTTAATTAAAGAGCATAATCTGCCATCAGTGTTTCCAGACCCAGTTATAGAAGAAGCAAAAAGATGTGGAAATTATATAGATAAAAAAGATATTCCAAATAGAGTAGATGCACGAAATAAAATAATATTTACTATTGATGGAGAAGATGCAAAAGATTTAGATGATGCAGTTAGGGTTGAAAAATTAGAAAACGGAAATTATAAACTAGATGTTCATATTGCAGATGTTAGTTACTATGTAAAAGAAGATAGCTTATTAGATCAAGAAGCTCTAATTAGAGGAACTAGTATTTACATGCTAGGAAGAGTTATACCAATGCTTCCAAGAGAATTATCAAATGGAATATGCAGTTTAAATGCAGGAGAAGATAGATTTACATTATCATGTAGTATGGAAATAGATAAAGAAGGAAACGTAGTATCTTCAGAGGTATATAAAGCAATTATAAATGTAACTGAAAGAATGAGTTATACAGATGTACAAAAAATAATAGATGAATCAGACCAAGAAGTATTAAAAAGATATGAACTATACATTTCAGATTTTAAGTTAATGGAAGAACTAGCACATATTTTGAAAGCTAAAAGAATGGAGCAAGGTTATTTAAATTTAGATATACCAGAAAGCAAAATTGATTTAGATATTGATGGAAAAGTTAGTAATATTTCAAAATATGAAACTACTTTTGCACATGAAATAATTGAACAATTTATGCTAATAGCAAATGAAACTATTGCTGAAAAATTTTTCTGGCTAGAAGCACCATTTATTTATCGTGTACACGAAGAGCCAGACATGGAAAAAATACAAGAATTAAACAAATTTTTATTTAACTTTGGTTTGAAAATTAAAGCAAATAAAGATAATATATATCCAAAAGAATTTGCTAAAATATTGGAAGAAATAAAAGGAAAAGAAGAAGAAAAAGTAGTATCAAATTTAATATTAAGAACCTTAAAAGTAGCAAGATATGAAGCAGAAAATAAAGGACATTTTGGTATTGCAAGTAAATATTATTGCCATTTTACTTCACCAATCAGAAGATATCCAGATTTATTTATACACAGAATTATTTCTATGTATTTAAAAGAAAATTATGATGTACAAGAAAAAGCAATTGAGAAATATAGAGTAGAAGCAGAAGAAAGAGCAAAACAATCATCAGAAAGAGAAAAAGTTGCAACACAAGTAGAAAGAGAATCAGAAGATATTAAAAAAGCCGAATATATGGAATCTAGAATTGGACAAGAGTATGAAGGAATTGTTTCATCTATAACATCGTTTGGAATGTTTGTAGAATTAGAAAACACTGTAGAAGGTCTTATTCGTTTTGATAAAATGGGCGATGAATATTTTATTTACGATGAAGACAGAAAAAGATTAATTGGAGAAAGAACAAACAAAATATACAAAATTGGAGATAAAGTAAAAATTAGAGTTGATAAGGCAAGTAAATTATTAAGACAAATTGATTTCGAATTAATTAATAACTAATTCAAAAGTGTAAAAGGAAACTGGTCTTTTTGAAATAATAATAACTATAATAATTAAAATCCACTTGTAAGTTATAAATTTATTTAATTATGAATGCTAGTGAAATTATATTACAAATTATTTAATTAACAAATGGGAGAATCTCAAACTTGCTTTGAGAGGGGCCTATTTGTTAATTTTATAATTTGTTTATAATGTAACGTAGCCGAAGAATTAAATAAATTTATAACTTACAAGTGGATAAAATACTTATATATAAGAGTTTCAAAAAGACCAGTTTCTTTTTACACTTAATACATAAACATCATAACATTAGAAAAAATAACAACTAATATAGAAAAAACAATAACAGTAACACCACCAGATTTATTTTGTTTCTCTTTTAGTTCATATAAACCATAGCCAATAGTTTTAAGTAAAATATAAAGACTAATTAGTAAAAAAATAATATCAAAAATAGTATGAGTCAAAGCAAAAACCTCCTATTTATTTTTTTAGAATAATTATGTTTCAGTAACAAGCATACTTGATCTTACTTTAGTATCAATATCTACATCAAAAAAAGCATTTCTATAATTATCTAGCCAATGATAATTATACACATCATTTACTGTAAAGAAATTAGAAAGTGCATCTAATCCAAACCCATTTATATCAGAGTTATATTCCCTTGAAGTTTTATATAAAAAACTAGATAAAGCAGATTCTAAATAATGACTACAACTTTCCGAAATAGAATCTAAAACTTTAGGTGTTAAATAGCTAGAATCTTCAGACATTGAAGCAATTCTTCCAGAAAATGTTAGTTTTACTTTAATATATGGTGAAGATGTAGAAGTATCAACTTTTATTTGAGAATAGTTGTAAGGTGCCAAATAAATATCTAAATATTTTCCACTATTAACAGGGTCAGGAACTGAAATTAAAAATCTATCTAATTGATTTTCAATTGTTAAAAAACAAATTGTTTCTAATGCATTTAATTCCCCTACAAGTTGATCATTTTTAAATACAGCAACCCCAATATTTTCAGTTCCATTCTTTCCTTCAATAGAAGACTCATTTGCCTTAATTGAATAATCTTGTTCGGCAGTAGGAGATGAA
>CANQWL010000062.1 GCA_947627555.1 uncultured Clostridia bacterium
ACACTCACATCTGCTTTTACCTCATTTTCTATAATAACTACTATACATCATCTTTTTACATATTTCAAGCGAACATTACGAAATTTTATTTTTAAAAGTAACTATCCTTACCTCTGAATAGTTACTATAAAATTTATTTTGTTACATTTTTATACATAATGATTAATCTTTTTGTCACATTTTTGTCACATATAAATTGAATAATTAATTTTCTAACTTCTGAAAGTACTGAAAACACTGAATTTTACTTTTAATAAAAAAGCATTAAAAAAATCGTAAAAGCATTGATATATCAACATTTTTACGATTTTTCAATGGAGGCGACACCCGGATTCGAACCGGGGATCAGAGTTTTGCAGACTCGTGCCTTAGCCTCTTGGCTATGTCGCCATATAAAAATTAAATTAGTATAAATTCATATTATTGAATATATTAAATGGAGCAGGTAACGAGAATCGGACTCGTGACTAAACCTTGGCAAGGTCTCGTTTTACCACTAAACTATACCTGCAAAATATAAAATCTAAAAATAAGTATATATATTTAATATGTTATATTACCATTTTGCCATCAACACATACTTATAATTAAATTATATGCTTGAGCATTAAAATAATACCAAAAATGCGTTATATTGTCAAGTAATATAGCGCATTTTTATTCTTTCTTATCTCATTTCCTATTGTTTTTATTATTTTAGTCTTAGTATAAATATTGCTTTAAGTTTTATTTTTATCTTTTTATTTTCTAGTGTTTTTTCTTGTTTTAGTTTTTGCCTTTGCTTTTGTTTTAGTTTTTGTTTTAGATTTATTTTCTTTTTTTATTTCTTCAGCTATATCTGCATTTTCAATTTTTTCACCTTTTTTTGGTTTATTCCAAGAAATATAATCACAAGAATTAGGATTATTTTCACAAATGTAGTATTTTCTTTTTTTCTTTGTTTTTCTAACTTGAATTGTTCCACCACATTTTGGGCATGGCTCTTCTATTGTTTCTACAATAGGTTTTGCATTTTTACATTCTGGATATCCAGGGCAAGCTAAGAATTTTCCATATCTACCATATTTGTATACCATCATTCTACCACATTTCTCACATGGTATATCTGATACTTCATCAACTAATTCAACATGTTCTAATTCTTTTTCTACTTTTTCTACTTCTTTTTGGAATGGTCCATAGAATTCCCTTATCATTTTTTTCCAGTGTTCTTTTCCTTCTGCAATTTCATCAAATTCATCTTCTATATTTGCAGTAAATTCTACATTTATAACATCTGTAAAATTTTCTATTAATAATTTATTTACTATCTTTCCTAATTCTGTTGGTATTAGCTGCTTTTGCTCTTTTTCTATATATCTTCTTTCTAAAATTGTTGTGATTGTTGGAGAATATGTACTTGGTCTTCCTATTCCTTTTTCTTCTAATGCCTTTACTAAACTTGCTTCTGTATATCTTGGTGGTGGCTCTGTAAAACTTTGCTTTGGATTTAATTTGTCTAATTTTAATTCTTGATTTTCTTTTATTTCTGGTAACATTCCTTCTTGTTCTTCTATTTTTTCATCTGTTCCTTCTACATATAAAGTCATGAATCCTTTAAATTTAATTGCTTGACCATTTGCTTTAAATGTGTATTTATCTGCATTTATTGTTACAGACATTGTATCGTAAACTGCTGCCGCCATTTGACTTGCCATAAATCTATTATAAATTAGTTTATATAATTTATATTGATCTTTTGTTAGAGAATCTTTAATACTATCTGGCTCTAGTTCTATATAAGTAGGTCTAATAGCTTCGTGTGCATCTTGAGAATCTTTTTTTGCTTTATAAAATCTATTTTCATAGTAATTTTCACCATATGTTTCTGTGATATATTTTTTAGCTGCATTTCTTGCTTCTTCTGAAAGTCTTGTAGAATCTGTTCTCATATATGTAATTAGTCCTATTCTTCCTCTACCTGATATATTAACTCCTTCATATAATCCTTGTGCAATTGACATTGTTTTCTTTAGAGTAAATCCTAACTTTCTAGAAGCTTCTTGTTGCATTGTACTTGTTGTAAATGGTGGTGCAGGATTTCTTTTTTTCTCACTTTTTTTGATTTCATCAACGATATATTTTGCTTTTTTTATTATCTTTAATATATTGTCAACTTCTTCTTGTGAATGAATTTCTTGTTTTTTTCCTTCTGCCCCATAAAATTTTGCTTCAAATTGCTTTTTACTATTTTCATCTTCAAGATTAGCATAAATATTCCAATATTCTTCAGGAATAAATTTTTCTATTTCTTCTTCTCTTTCTACAATTAACTTAACTGCAACTGATTGAACTCGTCCAGCAGATAAACCTCTTCTTACTTTTTTCCATAATACTGGACTTATTTTATATCCAACAATTCTATCTAACACTCTTCTTGCTTGTTGAGCATCTACTAAGTTAACATCTATATCTCTTGGCTCTTTTATTGCTTTTTGCACTGCTCCTTTTGTGATTTCATTGAAGGTAACTCTAGTTATTTTTTGTTTTTCTTCTTCTAATATAGTAGCTAAATGCCATGCAATTGCTTCTCCCTCACGATCAGGGTCAGTTGCAATATAAACTTTTTTAGCTTGCTTAGCCTCTTTTTTTAAAGACTTTATTAAATCACCTTTTCCTCTAATGTTGATGTATTCAGGATCAAAATCATGTTCTACATCAACTCCTAATTTTGATTTTGGCAAATCTCTTATATGTCCCATAGAAGCTACTACCTTTGTACTTCCTCCTAAAAATTTTTTAATTGTATTTGCTTTTGCAGGTGATTCCACTATAATTAATTTATCAGCCATGTATTCCTCCTTAATGGTACTTTATACAATAATTATTTTATACAGTTAGTATTTTAGAATAAAATAGTTTAATTTGCAAGCTTTTTATGAAATTTAATTTTGATTGATTTACCTTACTTATAAAAGCAGTATTTCTCTTGAAAAATCTATTATAATATCTTGTAATGACACTGGAGTTACTTCATTATTTTTTAAAGTCTCCAATATTTGATCTACTTTTTGTTCATCATTTGATAAATATTTGATTGTTTTTTCTTCTACTTTTATTTCATTGTTCTCTTTATATTCTGTTTTAATTACTTGTATTCCAAATTTTGTTCCTTTTCTAAAATCTAGTTCATCTTCATTAATTACTTTATAATAATCTACTTTTATCGGATAATTGATATTTTCTTCTTCTAACTTTTGCTTGTTAATAAATATACTTCCGAAAAATGTTTTCACTCTTATCTCCTCCTCTTTCGTTTGGCACTGTTCTATAATACAACTATTATGGAGGGTTTGCAAGAATTTTTCATCGCAATTTTTGCTATAATTATTTATCTTTTTACATTTTCTGTCATTTTATACTATAATATTTCTTATTTTGATATTTTATATATTATATCTTAAATAAATTTCTACACATTTTAACATTCTTTTATAAATAATTTATTATTCTTTACTATTATATTTTATCCTTGTTTTAATCTTTTTCTATAAATTTTGTAATTAGGCATGTATTTTTCTACTAAATTCCAAAAGCTTTCAGAATGATTCATATATTTTAAATGACACATTTCATGTAAAACAACATATCTAATTTCCATTTCATCTTTTTTCGCTAATTGTAAGTTAATTGAGATATTTTTTTTAGATGAACAGCTTCCCCATGCATATTTAATATCTTTCAATTTTACTTTATTTGGATTTACCCCTAGTTTATTTGAATACTCATACACACTTTGTGATACAATTGTTTCTAATCTATGTATGTCTTGAGGTTCTATTGTAACTTTTTCTCTCTTTTGATTTTCCGCTTCTTTTACTTTTTTATAAATCCATTTTGCTTTTTGATTAACAAAATCTATTGCATATTTTTCTTTTAATTTATTTGGAACTTTTACAATCACATTCCCATCTTTTATATGAATGTACATATTTTTTATTTTTGAATTTATTATCTGATAAGGTATTTTTTCTCCATTATACTCTATTTCATACATTTTCATATTCCTTCGTTTTTATTCTTTTATATCTTTTAATTTTAAAGTATTATTAAGTTCCATCTTTCCTGCTCTTGTGATAGAATTATAACCATATTTTTCTTTAATTTTGTCAACTACATCATCTAATTTTTCTTGTTTTTCATTTATTTTATCTTGAAATAGTGATAATTGAGTTTCTTCTTTACTAATTAAATTGTCAACCCTTACACCTATTAATCTAATTTCCATTGATTCATGATACATCTGTATTAATAATTGTTTTGCCTTTGCATATATTTCCTTTGTAGAAGATGTAGCAACTGTTAATTTTCCTTGATGTGATGTGTCTTGAAAATTGCTTGTCCTTAATTGGACATTTACTGTGTTTGCTAATAACTCATATTTTCTTAATCTATATGTGACTTGTTCTGTCAAAGCTAATAATATTTCTTCTAGTTTTTCAATATCTGTAACGTTTTGTGATAATGTAATAGAGTTTCCTACTCCTTTAGGTTTTTCTTTTTTATATTGTACCTCTGAATTGTCAATTCCATTAGCATATTCCCACATTTGTATTCCATGTTTTCCAAATTTTTTATTTAATAGATTTTTGTCTGAATTTGCCAAATCTCCTATTGTTTTAATTTGCATATTATTTAATTTCGGAACTGTCTTTTTTCCTAACATAAACAAATCTGATATAGGTAAAGGCCACATTTTAGTCTTAATTTCTTCTTCAAACAAAGTATGTACTTTATCTGGCTTTGTGAAATCAGAAGCCATTTTTGCTAATAATTTATTGTGTGCTACACCAATATTTACAGTAAAGCCTAATTCTTCTTTTACTCTTTTACTAATTTCATTTGCTTTTTCTATTAGAGTAGCTTTCATTAAATATTCTGTCATATCTAAAAAACATTCATCTATACTAAATCTTTCGATTTTATCTGTATATTGTAATAATAGTTGATATAACATATCTGAATATTTCCTATATATTTTAAAATCAGAAGAAAATATTTTTATATTAGGGCATTTTCTTCTTGCTTCATAAATTGTATCTGCTGTTTTTATACTAAATTCTTTTGCTTTCATACTTTTTGCTAATACAATACCTGACCTTTTTGTTTCATCTCCACCTATGATTGATGGAATTTCTCGTATATCAATATCAGAGCCCTTTTCTAACATATTTACGGCAGTCCAGCTTAAAAAGGCATTATTTACATCTATGTGTAATATTTGTTTTTTCATAATACCACTCCTATTATGCCTATATTCCATCTGTTCTAAACTCAAATTAGAATTATAATTTCTGATTTAAATATTATATTTCATTATTTATTATAAAACTATTTCCATAATCCTTCTTTGAGTCTTCATTCCAACTTTATTATAAAATTCAATTGCATTTTTATTAAATTCCCAACAATTTAATTCTATTCTAGAACAATTTTCATATTTTGCAATTTCTTTTGCCTTATCTATTAGGACTTTTCCTACACCTTTTCTTCTATATTCTTCTTTTACTCCAATATCTTCAACCCATAAGATTTTCGCATCATTTAAGTTTCTATGTTCTTTCACATTTTTTATATTTATAATAATTATTCCATAAATTATTTCCTTTTCATCAGTAGCAACATAAACATTAAATTTTTCATCTTCTAATATTTCTAAAATTTCATTTCTATTTTTCTGTATGTCTTTAGTCTTAAATACATCTGATCTATTATTCTCATGTAGTTTGCTTATTTGCATATAAATATCGATTATTTCATCTACATCTCTATCTTGTGCTTCCCTTACTACCATATAAATTCCTCTTTTCTTTATACATCTTTAATTATTTAAAGTCCTGTTTATTGCGCGCCTTAACCTATCTTTCTTTTCTGAATCATATAAGTAATTTTACTAATTAATGAAGAAGGAGCTAATTTTGCTCCTACCTTTGCTAACTTTACATCAAGCCCTGGGACAATATAAAATTTTCCTTTTTCCACACATCTTATTGCATAGTCTGCTACTTTTTGGCTATTGGCTTCCCTCATATGAAATTTTACATTTGCCACTTTATTAAAATTTGTACTTACAGGTCCTGGGCATAAAATGCTAATTTGTACATTAGATTTTTCTTTTTTCAATTCTTCTCTAATTCCCTCTGATAATCTAACAATATATGCTTTTGTTGCATAATAAGTAGCCATTAAAGGTCCTGGCATAAAACCTGCAATTGATGCAACATTTAGTATCTTTCCGCTTCCTTTTTCTTTCATATCAATCAAGTATAACTTTGTTAAAATATGATATGCTATGATATTTGTTTCTATCATTTTTATTTCTTTTTCTAAACTTGTCTTTGTGAAATCTCCACAATCTCCAAATCCAGCATTATTAATCAAGATATCCACATTTTTTACTTTTTTGTGGATATCTATGCAATTTTCCTCTATTGATAAGTCTTTTATAATTATTTCAACATTTACTTTATTTTTTTCTAATTCTTTTTTTACTTCTTCTAATTTCTGACTATCTCTCGCAACTAATACTAAATCATATCCTTTTTTACTTAAAGTTCTCGCTATATCTCTTCCTATTCCTGAAGATGCACCAGTTATTAAAGCTTTCATTTTCTCACCCTTTATATTTCAATCTTCGCCATTACTTTGCCAACACTTTGCTAAAACTTTGCCATTATTTTTATAATTTTAAACACTGGCATTTATTGCTGAAAGTATTTGTTTTCCAGTTGCTCTTTCAGCTCTTATTCTTCCCAAATTTGTTAAATCTAATGCATTACTTTTATTTACTGTGCCATAGCGTGTTTGTACTTGAATTTCAAATCCTATTTCTTTTAGCCATCTTATTGTATCTTGAGATGACTTACCTGCAGGATATGCCATTATTTTTTGTATTTCTTCTCCCATGTGTTCTTCTATCTCTTTGTGAGATTTTGTATAGTCTGAAATTAATTTATCTTTTCCTACACTGCTATATTCAGAATGATTATATCCATGACAATGAATTTTAACTAGTCCTGTATCATACATTTCTTTTGCTTGTTGCCAAGAAAAATAATCTTCTGTTCCTACTAATGTATTTACTATAAATATAGTTGCAGGCACATTATATTTTTTTAGTACTGGAAAGGCTTCTGTATAACATCCAATTTGTCCATCATCCATTGTAATTATTATAACTTTTTCTGGTAATCCAATTTCATTTTTGTTATATCTATATAAGTCTTCTAATGTAATAAATGTGTATCCAGCATCTAATAATGTTTTTATATTTTCATCAAAATTCTCTTGATTACTAAATAAATTATACACATCTTCCTTATAAGGTATTGGTGTTCTAAAATTATGGTAAATTAGAACTGGTATTTTTATATTTTTTTCACTTTTTTTATATACAGGTACATCTAAATCTGCTAGAAAATCTATTTTTGTACTTGTTTGTGCCTTGTTTTCTTGAGTTGCATTTTCATCAGCTATATCTTGATTATTTTCATTTATTGAATTTGTATTATCAACATCTTGAATATTTTCTTCTTGAACTGCAACTGTTTCAACTGTTTCTTCTTTTTTAGTTAATTTAATAACTATAAAAATTATTAATATTATTAATATTAGTGCCATAGCTATTCTATCTTTTCTTAATTTTCTCTTTTTTCTTTTTACATTTTTCATTTTTTATTATCCCCTTATATTTATTATACTAACTAGTTTTCTATGCAATCTATTTTCTAAATTTATTTAATACTATTCCAACTGCATGAACAATTTGTGTTGAATTGTTATTTGCAATAGTCTTTCCTAAAGCTTTTCCACCTACTGTAAGTGCTGCAACAGTTGCACTTAAAATAAATTGAATATTAAAGTTTATTCCTATTGTTTCCGTTATTTTCATTGAAATTAGAGCACTAATTGCACCACTTAATACTCCACATATATCACCTATAACATCTGCACAAATATTAGCAACTTTTGGAGCATTTCTAATTAATTGTATAGAATCTTTAGATCCTTTTACTTTTTTAGTTGCTTTTGCATGAAACTCATGCTCATTTGCTACTGTTACTGCAACACCTATAATATCAAAAAATATCCCTATTAATATAACTAAAATTAAAATAAGAATAGCTGGTATTAAACTTAAGTTAGATACTCCATTTGCTGATATATATGAAAATATTATAGATAATACAAAAGTAAGTATAAAAATTTTAATAAACCATTTAATATCCGAGTCTTCTTTTTGATTTTCTTTGTTTTCTTGCTTATTTTTCATATTTAATTATATCCCTTTCTTGGAACAAACTCAGTTATGTTTTTCAATACTTATTGCTCCTTTTATAATAATTTTAGGCAGATTAAATCTGCCTATTGTTTATTTTGTTTTTAGATGGTCAAAGCCTAAGTAAATTTTACAGTTTAGGTCTAGTCGAATTTCTCTATTTTCCACTTAACATTACTGTTAGAGTCGTTTCCGTTTAAGGAAAATATCTACTACTCATATAAGATGTAGACACCAGATCGCCACTAAAATCTGTACCTTAATCCCTAGACTTCTATGCTATAAATCTAGCAAACATTCTAGAAGTTTTCCTTAACATACTGGTATTCTTTACTAGTCTCTTTTGCAAATGCAATTTCATAATTTATATAGCAAAATCAATTTGGCCATAATTGTATCTTACTCACGGAAAAATTAGTCCCAATACATTCACTCAAGACAGGCTACTCTATGTATTTTGTGTCTTGGCACTCAACATAGGTTTCACTTAAAACTTTGTTTTAAGCCTCAGCGAAAGTAGGGAGTCTTATATATGCCATTATATAATACCCTACATTCTTTACTCCCTAAAACCACGCAAAACTGGCATTATGATAATACTTAACT
>CANQWL010000063.1 GCA_947627555.1 uncultured Clostridia bacterium
TATTTCTAAAGAATCTATTCAGGAGTTTATAAAATCTTTGAATGTGATTTCTGATGAAGATAAGTCAACACTTCTTTCTCTTACTCCTTCTGGCTATATTGGTCTTGCAGGCAGAATTGTGGAAGATGAATTGTAAAGTTCTAATTTAGTTGTTTAATTGAAAAAAGGAGAGCCGTTTCCATTAAGGATTCGGCTCTTTCCCTATATATACAAAAAGTTATATTATTATTGTATTCTTATATTTCGTGAATTTAAATTTTTATATAAATTCTATTGCAATTTATATAAATTACGATATACTTTAATAAATTGATTGATATTTGTATCAATCGTTAAGTGAGAAACTTGAGAGATTAAATGAAATGGCTAAAAGGCAATATGAAATTTTACAAGATCTATTAACATTTTTTATTTTGGAAAATTAAAATCTAAATATACAAATTTATTCATATCATAAGACAAATTAGTATCAATCATTTTTTTAGCAATTTTACAACATTTAGACATTCTTTCTCCATTAAATAAAGGATCAATATATCTTATTTTTACTCCATGATGTACATAGTATACATTTTTAGGTTCATCAGTTGATACTTGAACTTTTCTCGCTTTTTTCCACATATTAAAGATTTCTTTATATTTAGAAGATTTAATAATATTAATTATTTCACTTTCTTTCATCTCATATAAATCTTTTTTTGATATTTTATTTTCCTCATTTAACTTTTTTAAAATATCTGCTATAAATTGCATAGAATATCGAGTTCTATCTTCACGATATATAACTGATAATCTGCTTGTAACTTTTACAAAATTTCTTGCTATTTTTTTAGTTTTAAATCCTAATTCGACATCTTTTTCTTCATTTTTTTGAATTTCTATATCATTATAGATTTCTTTAATAATTGCCAAGTCTAATAATTTATAAGTAAATAGAGCATTTGATAAAGAATATTCTAGCCTATCAGCAGATAACTTTGGAGTATTATTATCAGCTATTGGATAAAGATGATAGTTATCTACTTCTGTTATATCAATGTTATCTCTTTTTAAAAGAGTCATAATTTCTTTTGATTGTTTAATTAATTCGGTTGTTAAATCTTCTGTGGATTCTTGAGTCATGTAATCACCATTAAGAAAATCTACACAATGTTTAAATGCAGGTGTTGCTATATCATGAAATAACCCAGCCAAAGTTTGTTTTTTATCGTGTGTAAAATTCCATATTATTAAAGCAACCGCTACTGAATGATCTAGACTTGAAAAGAAAAATTCACTTTCGAATAAATCAGAATAAATTGTACCACAAGTAACACTAATATATTGTTGTGATAATAATTCTTTCGTATCTATATATTCATTTAACCATACTGGAAATTCAGGTGCTAATATTTTAAAGTATTCTTTGATTTCTTTACTAGCATTATTATAATATTTGTTCATTTAATTGCCCCCTTAATTTGTGTAATTATAACATAATTTCAATGTGTAATCAAATTATATTTTTAAGAGATTAAGTTACATTAAGGATTTAGTTAATAATTTTTGGAGTTTTCTATTTTTAATAACAATTTTTTATTATTGACAAACATAAAAAAATAATATAATATAAAAATGATTTAGATAATAATATATAAGGAGGAATTATTAATGGAATCAGAATTAAAAGGAACAAAAACAGAGAAAAATTTAATGGAGGCATTTGCAGGAGAATCACAAGCAAGAAATAAATATACATATTTTGCAAGTAAAGCAAAAAAAGAAGGATATGAGCAAATTGCAGCAATATTTCAAGAAACAGCTGATAATGAAAAAGAACATGCTAAAATATGGTTTAAATTATTACAAGGTGGAGATATAAAAACAACAACAGAAAATTTACAAGCAGCAGCAGAAGGAGAAAACTATGAATGGACAGATATGTATGACAGAATGGCAAAAGAAGCAAAAGAAGAGGGATTTGATCATATTGCATATCTTTTCGAAGCAGTAGGAAAAATAGAAAAGGAACATGAGGAAAGATATAAAAAATTATTAGAAAATGTAGAAGATGGACTAGTATTTAGCCGTGATGGAGATGCAATATGGAAATGTAGAAATTGTGGACATATTGTAATAGGAAAACAAGCACCAGAAATTTGCCCAGTATGTGCACACCCAAAAGCATATTTTGAAATTAAAGCAGAAAATTATTAATAATATAAAAAATAACCTAAGATTTTTAAAATTTATATTTAATAAAAAATTTTAGGTTTATTTTTTTAATATATATTTATTACTTGAAAAATAGACTAAAAAATCATATAATAATAAGCATACGATAATAAAAGGGAGAAATTATGCCAAAATTTTTTGTGAAAAATGAAAATATTATAGATAACAAAATAAAAGTAGAGGGACAAGATGTAAATCATATAAAAAATGTTTTAAGAAAAAGAATTGGAGATAAAATAATAATATGTAATTCTGATATTGGACAAGATTATTTATGTGAAATTAAAGGAATAGAAGAAGAAAATATTTTATGTGATATTTTAAAAAAAATGGAAACGAATTGCGAATCTAATGTAAAAGTCACAATTTTTCAAGGATTACCAAAGGCAGACAAAATGGAATTAGTTATCCAAAAATCAGTTGAATTAGGAGTTTATGATATTACACCTGTTGAAATGAAAAGAAGTATTGTCAAATTAAGTGAAAAAGATAAAAATAAGAAAGTAGAAAGATGGCAGAAAATTGCAGAAGTAGCAAGTAAACAAAGTGGTAGAAATATTATTCCACAAATAAATAAAATAATAGATGTAAAAGAAATTTGTAATTTTTGTACGCAATATGATATATTATTAGTAGCTTATGAAAACGAAGAAAAGCACACATTAAAAGAAGAAATAAAAGAAATAAAAACAATGATTTCAAAGCAAAAGCAAATAAAAATAGGAATATTAATTGGTCCAGAAGGAGGAATTTCTCCAGAAGAAATAGAAAATTTAAAAGAATGTGGAGCAAAGATAATTACATTAGGAAAAAGAATATTAAGAACAGAAACAGTTGCATTAAATGTATTAAGTATTGTTATGTATGAATTAGATGAATAGTGAAAAGTCAACAAATAAAAAATATTGTAAATACTAACATAAGCGATAGAAGGGAATGATATTAATATGCAAACAAGAGAAGAAGTAGAAAAAATAGAAGAGATATGTGAAAAAAGAAAAAAAATACCGAAGGAAATATCACAAGAAATACTAAAAAAGATATTTATAAATCTAGTAAAAGCAATAGGCATAACAGTATATTTTATGATATTAAATATATTATATACAAAAATACAACAAGACAGTCTAATAAAAATAATTGAAACTTTTTCGGGATTATTTTTACTAGGAGGATTAATACAACTAGAAATTGCTTATAAAAAAGATAGTGGAGAAATTGCAATAACTGCTATAGAATTATTGTGTTTATCATTACATACATTGACAATTATGCATATTGTAACAGTGCTAAAATATGATTTTAGAGTATACTTATTAACATCTTCATACTTAATTTCAATTTATTATATATTAAAATCTATTGTTATATATACAAAAGAAAAGAGAAAATATTTAACAAGCTTAAGTGATATTTCTGATATTGTAAAAAAAGAAGAACCAGTTAAAAAAGAAGCTAAGAAAAGAGTACATAAATTAGAAGAAAAACAAAAAAATAAAACTAATAATATAAAAAAAGAAAAAGAAATGAAACCAAAATCAACTAAAAGAAAACAACAAAAGAAAAAAGATACAACTAAAGTAAGTAAAAACAAAAATAAAAAAGTAACAACTAAAAAAGAGGTAAAAGAAAATGATTAAAAGTATGACAGGATATGGCAAAGGAAATCTATCTGAAAATTCAAGAAATTATCAAGTAGAAATAAAAAGTGTAAATCATAGATATCTAGATATATCAGTAAAAATGCCAAGAACGTTAAGCTATTTAGAAGAGGATATAAAAAAATTAATTTCGGAAAAAGTAAAAAGAGGAAAAATAGATGTATTTATTACTTTTGAAAATAATTCAGCAGAAGGAAAAGATATTAAAATTAATACAGAGATTGCCAAAATATATATTAGTGAATTAAAAAAATTAGCGGAACAAGAAAAAATTTCTTCTAATATTGAAGTAACAGAAATTTCAAAATATCCTGATGTGTTAAACATACAAAATACACAAGATGATGAACAAATAAAAAAGGAATTATTACAAGCAACAAATTTAGCAGTAGAAAAATTAGTTGAAATGAGGCAAACAGAAGGAAATAAAATGGCAGAAGACATAAATCAAAGAATACAATATATAAAAGAAAAAATTGAAAAAATATCAACACTATCTACTGGACTTATTGAAGAATATGTAGTAAAATTAGAGACAAGGATAAAAGAAATTTTGAAAACCCAAAATATTGATGAATCAAGATTAGCACAAGAAGTTGTTATATATGCTGATAAGTGTTCAATCGAAGAAGAGGTGACCAGATTAAAAAGCCATATATCACAATTTGAAAAGCTACTTTATTCTGAAGAAGCAATAGGAAAAAAATTAGATTTTATTATTCAAGAAATGAACAGAGAGACAAATACAATAGGATCAAAAGCAAATAATTTAGATATTACAAATGGAGTAATTGATATTAAAACAGAAATAGAAAACATACGAGAACAAGTACAAAATGTAGAATAAAGAGGTTTTTAAAATATATATTAGAGTAATACAAATTGCTCGAATGGAGGTTTTTATGCAATTATTAAATATAGGATTTGGAAATATTGTTTCAGCAGAAAGAATAATAGCAATTGTGAGCCCAGAATCAGCTCCAATTAAAAGAATGGTTCAAGAAGCAAAAGATAGTAAAATAGTAGTAGATGCTACTTGTGGAAGAAGAACAAGAGCAGTTCTAGTAATGGATTCTGGACATATGATATTATCAGCAGTGCAACCAGAAACAGTAGGAGGAAGAATTGATAAAAATATTTCACCAGATGAAAAAGAATAAAAATCTATAAAAATTAATTAAGGAGGAATTTATAATGATAGTAAAACCAAGTGTTACAGAATTATTAACAAAAGCTAATAATAGATATGAATTAGTTATTGCAACAGCAAGACGTGCAAGACAAATAGCAGAAGGAGATGAACCTAAAGTATCTAAAAATGAAGACTCACCAGTTACAATAGCTGCAAATGAAATTGCAGAAGGGAAGGTAACAATATGCTAGTTATATTATCTGGAGTTTCAGGAGCAGGAAAAGATACTATAAAAAAAGAACTAATAAAAAGAATGGATGATGTTATATCCCTTCCATCTTTTACTTCAAGAAAACCAAGAGAAGGAGAAGAAGAAGGAATACAATATCATTTTATAACAAAGGAACAATTTGAAGAAAAAATTAAAGAAAATGAATTTTATGAATATGATTTACATCATGAAAATTATTATGGTACATCAAGAAAATTAATGAATGAAAAAATATCTAGTGGAAAAATTATAGTAAAAGATATAGAAGTAAATGGAACAGAAAATTTAATAAAATTATTAAGTAAAGAAACAAAATTAGTTACCATTTTTTTAAAAGTAGAAAGAGAAGAATTAAAAAGAAGATTGATTGCAAGAGGAGACAACCTGTCTGAAGAAGAATTAGAATTAAGATTAGGCAGGCTTGAATATGAGGAATCTAAAATAAAAATATATGATTATGTTATAAAAAATGATGATTTTGAAAAAACAGTAAATATAATTCAAACAATTATAGAAAGTGAAAGAAAATTAGAAATGTCACAATAATATGTGGCATTTTTTGTTTTTGAATAATGTAATAAAAATGTAATATAAAAATCATTTACAGGTTAAAAATACAATGTTATAATTTAAGTGTAACAACAACTAAACATAAAGAAACATGAATAAAAAATAAAAGAAAAGAAATAATATAAGAAATTCTATGAAAAAAAGTATGAAAATATTATCTAAAATCTGAAGAAAAGGAGAAAAAAACGAATGAGAAAAAATAATAGAGGAATAACATTAATAGCGCTAGTAATAACAATAATAATATTACTAATTTTAGCAGGAGTAACGATAGGACAATTAACAGGGAATGGTCTATTTGATAAAGCAAAATTAGCAAAAGAAAAGTCAGAACAAGCCCAAGAAGATGAAAATAAAATTTTAGGTAATTATGAAGATGAAATTGATAAATATATATATAATTCTAGAAATAATAGTATGCAAGAAAATGATTTTATTACTGAAGATAGCAACTATGAAACTAAAAAAGGTGAATTAGAATTTTCATCTTTAGGATTAAAAGCAAAAACTTATGAGGTTGCTACTGAAGATGATAATATAGGAGATTATAATTCTATATGTACAGCAGAAAAAGTATTAGAAAAACCTATACAATTAAATGGAAAATTTGAAATATCCACAAGAGTACATATAAACAATAAAAATACTGCTAATATGGGAGGTATATATATAGATTTATATGAAAAAGAAAATGGAGAATATAAGAATGTTTCAAGAATAGGTATATGGGATGCATGGGTTGCATTTAATAAAATGCATTATACTTGTAATATTAAGAATATAGATGTAATGAAACCAATTGAGTGGAGTACGGTAAATGGCAGTGGGATTTATGGAGTAATTGGAGATGGAAAAAAGGCATATTTTTATTTTGGAGATGAATGTTTAAGTAGTGTGGATTTTTCTAACACGGCTAATATTGATAAAGTTGTAATTAAATTTTTTCGGTGATTCATCATATACTTATATGCCAGTAATAGTTCAAAATTTATATATAGGAAAGCCTAAATATTATAAATCAATAATAGGCGAATAATAAATAATATACAAAAAGACTTTAAAATAAACACAACCCCCTTAAAATATAGATAAGTAAAAAAATTTACAAAAATATTTTAGGGAGTTTTTTTTGAGTCTTTTTTTGTAATAAAAATGTAACATAAAAATCATTTACAGGTTAAAAGGGTAATGTTATAATTTAAGTGTAGCAACAACTAGACATAAAGAAATATGAATAAAAAATAAAAGAAAAGAAATAATATAAGAAATTCTATGAAAAAAAGTATGAAAATATTATCTAAAATCTGAAGAAAAGGAGAAAAAAACGAATGAGAAAAAATAATAGAGGAATAACATTAATAGCGCTAGTAATAACAATAATAATATTACTAATTTTAGCAGGAGTAACTATTGCAACTCTAATGGGAGATAATGGCTTAATAGATAAGGCAAAGAATGCAAAGATTGCAACAGAGATAGCGAGTATAAAAGAAGAAATACAAACTGATATATTAAATGAACAAGTAGAGAACAATGGAAATATATCAGATGATACTTTAAAAGCAATATTAGAAAAGTATGGTGTATTATCAGAAGAAGAAAAATTAATAGATAAAACATTAACAACAAAAGAGGGAAATTATGAAATTAAAGTATCAGAATTATTCAATGGAACAACTGTAAAAGATGTACCTAAAAATCCAACATTTACAACAGTAGCAAATGCACCAGATATAAGTGGATTCAATACAAGTAATACATACTATGTAGCATGGGATTTAACAAGTAGTCCATATACAATACAAGAATCTAATAATTTAACACAAGCAGCACCAAGTAATTGGTATGATTATACAGCAGGACAAAATAAATGGGCAAATGTAAAAACAACAGGAGGAGGAAACGATTGCTATTGGGTATGGATACCCAGATACGCATATAAAGTACCAACAAAAAGTAATACAGCGCAAACAATAGAAATAGCATTTCTAAAAGACACAGGGAGTACAGTAGATGATATTATAGATGTAAATAAAAAAGTAGAAATAGAAGCAAGTGATGGATTCAAAACAGAAGCAACACCAGGGAATTGGGTAATCCATCCAGCATTTACAAATGCAGGAAATGGAGGATTTGGAGAATTAACAGGAATATGGGTAGCAAAATTTGAAGCAAGTAGTAATGCTTCAAATGTAGTAGAAAATCCAACAGCATCGCAACTAGCAATTGATGGAGGTTCAGAAACGGACGTAGATTTAAATGTAAGAGTAAAACCAAATGTAACAAGTTGGAGAAATATAACAATAGGAAATATATTTAAAGTATGTAGAAATTTAACAACAAGTGGAAATTCACTAGAAGGAACATCAGGTATTGATTCACACATGATGAAAAATACAGAATGGGGAGCAGTAGCATATTTAAGTAGAAGTATATATGGAAAAAATGATGAAGTATGGAATAACCCATATTATAATAATGCAACAAATGCCTCACCAATAACAGGATTAGCAGGAGCTTCTAAAGATGCAAGTCAAACTAATTTAAATAACACATATAAATATAATGAAGCAGGTGGAGAAAATGCTTCAACAACAGGAAATGTATATGGAGTATATGATATGGCAGGAGGAGTATGGGAATATGTAGCAGGAATACTAAGTAGTTATAAGTCTAATAGTAGTAATTATGATTTTAGTAATTCGACCACATACCCAAATAAATATTTTGATTGGTATGATGGAAATTCGAGTGATGCAACTACAAATTATAATCTGAATTCAAATAAATATGGAGATGCAATATATGAAATTTCTAATTCTGGCGATAGCGATATTGGTAGTTGGGACTCTAGTTATTGTAACTTTCCTTATTCTAGTTACCCAGTGTTTGAACGTGGGGGTCGTGCTGGCAATGGTAGTAACGCAAGTGTGTTTGCATTTA
>CANQWL010000064.1 GCA_947627555.1 uncultured Clostridia bacterium
ACCAAAACCTAAACCTGTATATTTATCAGTATTTTTAAGACATAGGATTTTTTAAATCCATTTAGATTTTGAGTCTGCCCCGTCTACCAATTCCAGCACACCGGCAAATATATATCATTATTGATATATATTATCATATCCATAAATATTTGTCTAGTATTAATTAAAAATTAAATTGCAGTCAAAAATTATATTCTAATTCTCTGTCCTGGGAAAATCAAATTTGGGTTACTTATATTATTAACCCTTACTAAATATTGTACAGAAACTCCATACAATCTTGCTATTTGTGATAAAGTATCTCCTCTTCTTACAATATAAGTAAATCTAGTTGTATTTGTATTACTTACAGTTTGTTCGACTGGCTGATTTAATGTTGTATTGCTACTGTCTGTAATTCTTAACTTTTGTCCTGGAAAAATTAAATTTGGATTTTGTATATTATTTATTTCCACAATACTAGCTACTGTTACTCCATACGCTGCTGCTATTTGCGATAAAGTATCTCCTCTTCTTACTGTATAAGTAATACTTCCTGCACCTCTCGTTTCATTTCCATTTACAGTAGAATTTGTTAATATTCTTAAAACTTGACCTGGAAAAATCAAATTTGGATTAGCTATATTATTGATACTTGCTATTTCTTGTACAGTTGTGCCATACATTTGAGCTATTTCAGATAATGTATCTCCACTTTGTACTGTATAAAATATAGATTGTGTATTTATTGTTTCATCATTATTATCTACTTGTGGTAATTGTGATGTTTCTCCTAAAAATATTTCTCTTGTATATATATCTCTATCTACATTTCCACTAATTCCTGGTACAACTCCTCTATCTGTGTATTGTTGTCCCTGCCATGTTTGCCAATTTGTTTCTATATTTTCTAGTTGTCTATAATCGCCATAATAAGCAATCCATAGTGGATAACTTTCTGCTAACTCTCTACTAAACGTATCTCTACTATTACTTAAATCACTATAAATTATCACTTCTTTATTTGTTAATCTTCTTACACTTTCTAAAAATACTTGTGCTATGTTATTAATTTCAGCAACACTAACTCCTCCAAATACTTCATAGTCCATTGCTAGTTTACAGTCTGGTATTTTTCCTGCTATTACTGATGAAAAAAAACGTGCTTCTTGCTCTGCTTCTGCTGTATTAGTGGCTGTTAAAAAATGATAAAATCCTACTTTTAGTCCATTTGCTTTTGCATTTTCATAGTTAATATCAAAATATGGATCTTTAATATTATTTCCTTGACTTGCTTTAATATAAACGATTTCTATTCCACTTGCTCTTACTCTACTATAATCTATGTATCCTTGCCAGTCGCTAACATCAATTCCTTGATATTCCGGTTCTGAAATTGGTGTTAATGCATATACCATACTCGTATTTATAAAGAATAATAGTGTTACTATCACACTATATATAAATATATTTTTTAATATTTTCATAATAAAACTTCTATCCCTTCTTTCTAACTAAATTAGTATATTATATGAGATAGAAGCTTTTTTGTTATTTTATTTATTTTCTATTAAATCATATTCTAATAGATTTATATTTTTAATTTTAACAGATGAAAAATCATTATCATCATTAAATTGTACTATATTAAAAGAATCTTTATTCTGCAATTCTAATTTTATTTTAGATGTGTCAATTAAAATTTTTGTTGATAAGTCTTGTCCAACTGGTAGAGTTTTATTTTGATTATCATAAAAAATTCCATTTGTATAGCTAATTGCGTTTGTTCCTTCTTTTAAGTTTATTTTATAAAAATTTATTTTGCTATTTTTATAATTATTTAGAACTTCTTTTATTTCTCGTTCTGGATTAATGTTAAATAAATTAATTTTTTGATTGTCTAGGTCTTCTCCTCCAATTGCCTTATAAACTGGTAAATCTTCTGGAACCACTACTTTTTCCAATGCTTTTGCAATATTACTTACTACTTTTTCTAATGCTAATTTATATCCTAATTGATTTGTATTTTTATTAATTTCTAAAATATTAAATTTATCTTTTGGTATTTCTCTGTGTTTATGATTTTTTATTTTAGAAACTTTAGTACTATCTTGTGCAATTCCTCCAAATATATCAAATTCTTCATCATTTTCTAGAGATTTTTCTTCTACTGCTTGTCTTTTCATTTCCTTTAAATTGATTTCTATATCTTTTGGTGTAATATCATTTTTCTTTGTTTTATTTAAAATTTCTAATATATCAGTAGTAGTAAGATATATACTATCTGTTTCTTCTTTTGTTAATATTTTTCTTTGCATTTGATCCATTATACTACCTAATTTTTCAATATCTTCTTCATAATCAAATACTTTTGTTATTTTTTTAATTACATTTATTTCTTCTGCTTCTCCCTCTGGAAGAGTTGCTACTTCATCTTTATTACTATATTTCCAAAATTCAAATATGCTTTTTTTATGACTATCAATTTCTTCAATAAAAGCTGTTGCATTTTCAATTTTCTTCTTCATATTTTTGCTTTTTAATTTTAAAGAATTTATGTCCATAACTAAATTTTTTAGTTCAGTTTCTTTGTCTTCTAATGTCTTATATAATTCTATAATCTCTTCAATGGTATAATTATCTTTTTGAATTTTTCTTTTTTTCATTGGTGCATCATCATTATTTTCTTGTTTATTATTACTTAATGTATTGTTTGTTTCCTCTGTTTGTTTTCTTTTATTTTTTTTGCTTTTTCCACTATATTTGAAATAGTATTTGAACTTTCCGAAAAATGTTTTTTTACATTCTAGAAATGTAGAAATTTGTTTTTCTTTTGCTAAATATTCAATTTCTTGTCCTGCGATTTCTATCTTTAATTCTTTTAATTTTTCTTTATCTTTTTCTATTAATTTTGTGGTATTTTCCTCTTTTTCTTGTCCTATATGGTATTCTTCATTAAGCCATAATGCAATATCTTTGTATTCTACTTTCCTGTTTTCAATATAAAATTCTATTGCTCCTTTTTTATTTATGTTTGTTTTAAATTCAAAATAATGTGGCAATTCTGTTTGTAAAATAAACATTGCTTTTAATAATTTATAAAACTGACTTGCTTGTATAGGGTCTTCTAACTTAATTTTATATGGACTTTTTATTTTTTCATATACTTCTGTGTCCCCTACAATGTGAACACTTAAATTATTGTCTTTATCATATACTTCATATATTAGTGGCCAATCTTTTGTAAATAACCACATATAATTTTCTATATCTTCAAATTCTGATTTTTTTAAAAATTTTGAACTATATTCTATATTTCTTACTGGAACAAATATCTTTCCTGTTCTCCTTTTTTCTAATTGTTTTTTTAACAAAAAGAAGAATGTTGAATAGTCTGAATCTTCTGTTGGTACCAACATAAAATACTGGTCTGTTGTTTCTGAATAATAAATTTGCCATAAGTAATTTCCTTCAAATTTTACTTTAAATGGAATATGTTTATTTAAATTAGATTGTTCTTCTGCAATTTCTTCTACATCTTCTATTTTCATTTGCCTTAACATATTTAAAAATGTTGTATGTTTCAAGAAATTTTCTTCGCTTTTATTATCTAAATAATCTACTAATGGACTTGCTTTTTTATATTTTTCTTCTATTGGGTCTAATCTATTTGAGGGTGACAATAAAATTTGTATATCTTTTATTGGTATATATCTATATTGTTTATATTGCTTCTCATCATATGTTTTTGGAATTCTAAATTTTAGATTTTTTACATCTTTAATTGCTTTTGGTAATTCATCTAAATCAAGTCCTAAATATTCAAGCTTTTGTTCCATAGTATCTTTTTTTATTCCTTTTGGCATATTCTTCTCCTTTCTGTTATTATATCTATTTTATTATTTCATAAAAATTTTTAAATTCGTATCCTTGTTCTCTTACATAATTAATAATTTGTCCTAACGCATCTGATGTTACTTTTTTTGCAGGTGCATCATGCATTAATATTACTATACTATTTTTTCCGTTAGTAGTTTCTTGTAATCTTTGTAGTTCAAATTCTATTGATAAATTGTTTGTCTCTGCATCTCCTGTTAGAGCATTCCAATCTACATGCATAATGTCATTTTGTTTTAATAACTCATTTGCTTCGCTCTTTATTTGTGCATATTTTCCTCCAACTAATCCTCCAGGAAATCTAAATAGATGAGAATTATATTCTGGAACTTGAATTGCTTGTCTTACTGCATTATTACATTGTGTATATTCATCTAATACAGCTTGTGGTGCTGCATAAATAGATGAATATTGGTGTGTATAACCATGATTTGCTATATAATGGCCTTCTTCATACATCCTTTTTACCATATCTGGCATTTGTTCCACTCTTGAACCTAAAACAAAAAATGTTGCCTTTATATTGTTTTGTTTTAAAGTATCTAATATTTGTGATGTTACAGAAGATGGTCCATCATCAAATGTTAAAAATGCTCTTTTTGTTTCAGAGTGGTATATGTTTTCAATATTATCCTTTCCGAATTTGTGTTAATTTTGGAATTTTTTCTTGTTTTTTCCTTTCTTTTTCTGCTTCAATTTCTGCCTTTTTCTGTTCTTCTTGATATAAAATTGATTGTAATTGTGTTTCATATTGTTTATATACCTTGTATGAATTAATTATTTTTATGCAGTGTCTAATTGTTAATATTAAGCACACAATTACCACAATACATTCTAATAAAATTAAGATTTTCTTTTTACTAATTTTTTTTGGTATATTTATTTTATAGATATCTAGCAATTCTGTTTGATTTTCCATTTTTAACATCCCTTTTTATGTTTTTTACTTTATTTTTATTTACTAGTATTTTTTCAATTTTTATCTTCATTTTTTCATAGCATTTTTTAGATATTCTATTTCTTCTTCAACATTAAGTCTCATAAAAATAGGTTCTCCCTTTTCTATTACTTTAATGTTTTCTAATTGTGTATAATCTGTTAAAGATTTCCACTGTTTTAGTTCATCATTTTGAATTCCTATTTGTCTTAATATGTTATTTGATGTATTTTCCATAAATGGTTTAATTAATATTGCTATTTTTCTTAAATTTTCAATTAAATGGTACATACTTGATTTTAATTTTTCTTGATTTTCTTCTTTTGCTAATGCCCATGGCATTGTTTCATCTATATATTTGTTTGTTCTAGAAACTAAATTCCATATTTCTTGTAGACTATTTGCAATTTCATATTCATTTAATTTTTCTTCAAATTTTTGTATTTGTTGTATACTATATTCTTCTAATTCTTTATCTACCTCGTTTGGTGTTCCTACATAATTTGGTACATTTCCTCCAAAATATTTATTAATCATAGATATTGTTCTATTTAATAAATTACTTAAGTCATTGCACAAATCAAAATTATATCTTTCAATAAATGCTTCTGGTGAAAATATTCCATCTTGTGAAACTGGCATTTCCCTTAATAAGAAATATCTCGTTGCATCAAGTCCATATCTTTCTATTAATGTTTCTGGATAAATTACATTTCCTTTTGATTTAGACATTTTTCCATCTTTCATCATAATCCAGTTATGAACTAATATTGTTTTTGGTAATGGTAGATTTAATGCCATTAAGAATATTGGCCAATAAATTAAATGAAATCTTGCAATATCCTTTCCTACTATTTGTAAATCTGCAGGCCAATATTTTTTGAATTTTGTTTCGTCTTCTGACATATATCCTAATGCTGTAATATAATTTGTTAGAGCATCTACCCATACATAAATAACATGCTTTGGATCTTTTAATACTTTTATTCCCCAGTCAAAAGATGTTCTAGTTACACATAAATCTTCTAACCCTGGTTTAATAAAATTGTTTATCATTTCATTTTTTCTATATTCTGGTTTTATAAAATCAGGATGTTCTTCATAGTATTTTAATAATCTATCCACATATTTTTTCATATTAAAGAAATATGCTTCTTCTTTCATTGGAACAATTTCTCTTCCACAATCTGGACATTTTCCATCTACCAATTGTGATTCAGTAAAAAATGTTTCACATGGTACACAATAAAGCCCTTCATATTCTCCTTTATAAATGTCTCCTTGCTCCATAAATTTATCAAAAATTTTTTGAACTATCTTTTCATGTCTTTCTTCTGTAGTTTGTATAAAATCATCATAGTTTATATCCATTTTGTTCCATAGTTCTTTTGCCATTTTTGCCATTTCATCTACATATTCTTTTGGTGTTTTTCCTAACTCTTTCGCTTTAGTTTCTATTTTTTGTCCATGCTCATCTGTTCCTGTAAGCATATAACTATCTTCACCTTTTAGAATATGATATTTTTTTAAACTATCCGCTAATACTGTTGTATATGCAGTTCCTATATGAAATCTTCCACTTGGATAGTATATTGGTGTTGTTATATAAAATTTGTTATCCACTTTTTTCACTCCCATTCAGCTTTTAAAATTTTCTTTATATTATATTTTTATTATCAATTTTATTTTTTCCATTTGATAGAAATATATTATCACAAATTTTGAAATTTGCCAAGAGGTTTTAAACGTTATAAGTGGTAATTTCATTATATCTTCTATTTAATAATATAATTAAAGATAGAAAAAATCAGTTATAAATAATTATAATATTTATAACTGATTTTTCTATTATTCATCTTTTGTAGTATTAATCTTAAATAACTTAAATATTTCTACAATAATAATTGGAGCAAAAATTAATATTATTAATTCTAGTATATTAGCTGTTGGTAATACTGGTATACTAAATATCGTTCTTAATGCTGGTATTCCTAATATAACAAACATTAAAGCTGCTGATGCTAATACTGCAAGTATTAATTTACTATTGTTAAATATATTAGTTTTAAATATTGATTTTTTATTATTTCTTACATTAAATACATGTGCTAGTTCTGATAATGCTAAAGTTACAAATGCCATTGTTTGACCTACTTCTATTTTTGATTGATCTAATGTTAATCCACCAATTGCTTTAGTTGTTGTTCCTAATCCTATCATAAATGCTACAAGTGTTAATAGCCCTATCATAATTCCTTGATAAATTACTCTCCATGTCATTCCTTTTGTGAATACTCCTTTTCCTGGCTTCGATGGTTTTCTTTTCATAATGTCACTATTTGCTGGATCAAATGCTAATGCTAATGCTGGTAATGAGTCCGTTACTAAATTAATCCATAAAATATGAATTGGTAATAAGATTTCTAAATGACTGATATCTGTTATTCCAAACCATTTTGCAAATAATGGTGTAAATAAAGTTGCTAAAAATAGTACAACAATTTCTCCTACATTGCTTGATAATAAGAATTGTATTACTTTTAAAATATTGTCATAAATTCTTCTTCCCTCTTCAACTGCTGATACAATTGTTGCAAAATTATCATCTGTTAAAATAACATCTGCTGCTTCTTTTGCTACATCTGTTCCAACTACTCCCATCGCACAACCAATGTTAGCTGTTTTTAAAGCTGGACTATCATTTACTCCATCTCCTGTCATAGCAACTATTTCTCCATTTTTTTGCCATGCTTTTACTATTCTTACTTTATGTTCTGGTGATACTCTTGCATATACAGAATATTTTCTTACATTTTTCTCTAATTCTTCATCAGACATTTTTTCTAATTCTAGTCCTGTTATTGCTTCTTCATCTTTTTCTAAAATTCCTATTTTTTTAGCAATTGCTGATGCTGTTATTTTATGGTCTCCTGTAATCATTACTGTTTTTATTCCTGCTGTTTTACATTTTTCTACTGCTTTTTTTGCTTCTTCTCTTGGTGGATCTATCATTCCAACCATTCCGATAAATATCAATTCACTTTCAATATTTTCTAGTTCTTCTTTTGTTGGCTTATGATCTATTTCTTTATATGCACATGCAAGAACTCTTAATGCTTCTTTTGCCATACTTTCGTTATGCTCTCTAATCGTTTTTGCATAGTTTTCTACATCTTGTTTAATTTCTCCATTTTCTAAATATGAATTACATCTTCTTAATAGTTCATCTACGCCACCTTTTGTGTATACAACATAATTTCCATTTACTTCATTTATAGTTGTCATTAATTTTCTATCAGAATCAAATGGGACTTCTTCTAATCGTGGCATTCTGTCATAAATTGATGGGTCAAAATCTAGTTTAAATGCCATATCTACTAATGCTGTTTCTGTTGGATCTCCTGTTAATTCTCCATTATTTCCTATCTTTGTGTCATTACATAGCATATTAGCATAAACTAATTTTTTTATATCTTCATTAATATCTTCTTCTTTATATTCTGACAAATCTTTTGTTTGATTATTTATGAATATCTTTT
Organism: uncultured Clostridia bacterium; assembly: GCA_947627555.1. GTDB lineage: Bacteria > Bacillota > Clostridia > TANB77 > CAG-508 > CAG-269. The sequence continues at coordinate 8,353 of CANQWL010000064.1, forward strand.
CTACTGTCATTTTATTTTGTGTTAATGTTCCTGTTTTGTCAGAACAAATTACTGTACTACTTCCTAATGTTTCAACTGCTGGTAGTCTTTTTACAATAGCATTTTTCTTTACCATTTTTTGTACTCCTATTGCTAACACAATTGTTGAAACTGCAACTAGACCTTCTGGTATTGCTGCTACTGCTAATGATACTGCTGTCATAAACATATGAATTGGTTCTTTTCCTTGTAATAATCCTACAATAAAAATAAATACGCATATCGCCCCTTGGCGATATGCGTATTTATTTTTA
>CANQWL010000065.1 GCA_947627555.1 uncultured Clostridia bacterium
GTCATCTGTTATTTCTTTTGCATATCCTGCAATTTCACCTTCATTGAATACTCTAATTGTATATATAACTACATCATCTGTTTTTACTAATAATGGATCTTTACCATGTTCATATTTAATGTTTCCATTTTCATATTTTACTTGTGGTACTCTTGTAGTTACATCTTTGTCTGCTATTTTTGTAATAAATTTTCTTAATGCCAAGTCAAAAATTTTCTCTGGCTCTTGTTCTTCTTCTAATTTAATGTATTCTCTATCTTGGTCATCTTCCCCTTCATTCCATTCATTTGGTATAGAGTCTTTATCATTTACATCCTCTCCATTTTCATCACTGTCATCAGATATTTGGGCTGAATTTACTATTATTTTACTATATGAATTTGACTTTGTTACTTTAAATACTACTTGTACATCTTTATGAGCTGGATTTGTTTCACTTATTTCTTCATTTGGATTGAATTTTTCTAATAAGTTTGCTTTTTCTGATTTTTCTTGTTCTTTTGATAGATAATCTGTTTTTATTTTTACTGCTTTTGAAACTTCTTGAGTTTCATTTCCATCTTTATCTATCATTTTCCATCTCATATTTTTATTTACTTCATTTTCTGGTAAAAATTCTAGTCCTTCTGGTATGTCATCTGTTATTTCTTTTGCATATCCTGCAATTTCACCTTCATTGAATACTCTAATTGTATATATAACTACATCATTTGTTTTTACTAATAATGGATCTTTACTATGTTCATATTTAATATTTCCATTTTCATATTTTGGTTGTGGTACTCTTGTAGTTACATTTTCATCTGCTATTTTTGTTATGAATTTTCTTAATGCTAAGTCAAAAATTTTCTCTGGTTCTGGTTCTTCTTTCAATTTAATGTATTCTTTATCTTGGTCATCTTCTCCTTCATTCCATTTATCTGGTGTAGAGTCTTTATCTTCTACATCTTCTCCATTTTCATCACTATCATTAGATATTTGGGCTGAATTTACTATAATTCTACCAGATGAATTTGGCTCTGTTACTTTAAATGCTACTTGTACATCTTTATGAGCTGGATTTGTTTCACTTATTTCTTCATTTGGATTGAATTTTTCTAATAAGTTTGCTTTTTCTGATTTTTCTTGTTCTTTTGATAGATAATCTGTTTTTATTTTTACTGCTTTTGAAACTTCTTGAGTTTCATTTCCATCTTTATCTATCATTTTCCATCTCATATTTTTATTTACTTCATTTTCTGGTAAAAATTCTAGTCCTTCTGGTATGTCATCTGTTATTTCTTTTGCATATCCTGCAATTTCACCTTCATTGAATACTCTAATTGTATATATAACTACATCATTTGTTTTTACTAATAATGGATCTTTACTATGTTCATATTTAATATTTCCATTTTCATATTTTGGTTGTGGTACTCTTGTAGTTACATTTTCATCTGCTATTTTTGTTATGAATTTTCTTAATGCTAAATCAAAAATTTTCTTTGGCTCTGGTTCATCTGGTTTCACATAAACTTTTTCAAAATCATCATCATCTTGTTGTCCTGGAATATAATTTCCATTTTCATTATCTTTGTATGATGGTAAATTTGTATCGATTGGTAATTCAACATTATTTGCTTGTGAGTCTCTATCTGTTATATCTTTTTTACTTTCATCTTGATATTTTGTTATATCTGCTATATTAGTAATATTTTCATTAGGTTCAACTGTGTCTTTTACTTTACACATAATTTTTAGTTCTTCGTTATTATATGCCAACACATATTTTCCCGCCCCATTTTTTGTTGCTTTTGTAATTTTATGATTATTTAAATATGTTGTTGTAACTGTTCTTCCATTATCTGATGTAGTCCATCCATATTTATTATTAAAATCTCCTTGAACAAATTCTAAATATGGTGGTAAGTGATCTTTAATTTCACTTGCATATCCATCTAAATCGCCTTCATTGTAAACCCTTAACATATAAATTACATAATCACCTTTTTTTACAAGAACAGGTTCTTTAGTATGATTATAAGTAGCTGTTGTAATTAGATTTCCATTTTCATCTCGTGTATTTAATTTTTCTGTATCTACAGCTGGTGATCTCTTATATGTTCCATCACCATTTTTTAAATATTCACTTTCTTCAATGTTAGTATCACTACTTACTGCTATTATAAATTTTCTTAATGATAGGTCAAATGATGTTAATGTAATATTGTCATAGTCTTCATCATCTTCTTTATATATTTCCCATTTACTATTTTCATCATAATATTTGGTGTCTTTTTCTTTTTTCCATTGTTGTGTATCTGAGTCCCTATCATCAATTTTATTTCCATCTTTATCTGTATCTTCTGAAATTTCAGCTTCATTTCTAATTATTGTTCCGGTAACATTATCTGCTACTACTTTTAATTTTATAGATACTTCTTTATAATAAATATTTTTTTCTGTTTTTGTTCCATCATTTTTTCCAAAAGCCTTAATTAATTTTAAGTTTGATGTTGTTTCTTGTTTCTTTGATAAATAATCTGTTGAAACTTGAACGATTTTATCACCATTGTATTTAAATTCTCCCCATAGATAATCTTGGTTAAAGTCAATTGCATCTTTTTCTGCTTGTGTTAAATTATTATCATTTTGTAAATTCTCTCCATAATTTTGAGACCATAAAAATTCTAATCCCTCTGGAATGTCTTCTGTTATTTTTGAAGCATATCCATCTAATGTTCCTTCGTTATATATTCTAAATGTATATGTAACAATATCTCCTTTTTTTACTTGTACTGGTTCTTTATCTAATTTATATTCTCCTGTTGTTACTAATTTTCCATTATCTGTTGTATTTAATTTACTTACATTTACATCTTTAATTCTTTCTGTTACTTTTTGATTATTAACCTCTGTAATTCTTTTTATTAATTTTAAATCGAATGATTCTGGCATTAAAACTACTTTTTCAAAGTCATCATCATCTTCGTAACCTTTATAGTAAAAATTTGAATCTTTTAAATCTTCTTTATTACTATTTCCTTTGTAGTCTGAAATAGCATCTTTTGACACATTTGATGGAATATTTGATGGCTTTGAATCTCTATCTGCACCATCTTGATTTGTTATTGTTGTATTACTTTCACTATCTATTTCTTCTTCAATCCATGCTACATTTGTTAATACTTTACTATTATTGTGGGTATCTGGTGTAGCTGTTACCTCACATTGTATTTCAATTGTTTCTGAACTTAAATTCTGTCCATCTTTATATGGGTCTAAATTATTATTATTAGTTCTTTCTAATGTTAATTTGTTATCACCATCTTTATCATAAGATATAGATTTAAAATTTCCACTAACAACTTTATCAAATTTTAATCCTGTTGGTAATTGGTCTACAACTTTTGTTGCTCTACCTGCTTTTTCTCCTTCATTATAGATTGCTATTGTATATGTAACTTTATCTCCTGTTTCTACTGGTACAGGATCTTTTTTATGCTTATAACTTGCTGTTGTTGTTGTTCCTGTTGTCCCTGTTTTTAAATCATCTTTTTCTATTTTTGGTACTCTTGATTCATTTCCATTTAGTTCTTTTTCATTTATTTTTGTAATATATTTTCTTAAAGCTAAGTCGAAATCCCTTTTTTCAGTATTTAATGTAACAGAAAATGATTTTTGTTCTTTTTCTGGTATTACTACTGGTTGTGCCTCTTTATTTGTACTTGATCCCCATAATGTTAATTTTGTATCACTATATCCTGTAGTTATTGTTAGTTTTAAATCAGAAATTGTAACATTACTTTGAGGTATAGATAAATAAAATTCTTTTCCTGCTAATTTTTTTACATTATTTAATTCTGTATTTATGGTTTGTTTTCTTTCATCTAATAAACTTACAGATTGAATATTATTATCACCATTTTTTACTTCAAAACTAATTGTATATGGTATACTACTTCCTGTTTCACTAAATTTTATTGGTCCTACAATATAATTACCATTGCTATTTTCGTATTTTAAGGTAGTTGTATCAATTCGTGTTGGTTGTTCTGATGAATTTGTTGAATAATTTTTTGCCTTTTCCTTTGCTTGTTTAATTAAATACTTATATAACTTATCAGCTTGTCTATTTTTTTTTGCTCCGTATTCCGTTATTTGCATCTCCATCTTGTTCTGGATCAAAAGATGAAAAAGCAGCATATGTGTTTCCATTTGTTGTATAATATAACCAATTTCCATCTTTTTGCGTATTATCGAATACATCATCAGTATTTTTAGAATTAGTAAAGTACCATAAAGCTGCTTGTTGTACTGCCTTTATATCATCTCCATTTAAAAATTCGCCTTCATCATAATCTTCTAAATCAATACCTGCTTGTTCCAATAAAGCTTTTCTATCTGCTTCTGTTCCTTTGATATAGAACATATCTAACATTGCCAAAATTGCATCATACCTGTTAACTTCTCCATCATCTACTGTAACGCTACCCTCTATAACATCGCTTAATGCCGTAACTTGACTTTTTATTGCATCTTTTTCTTTTTTCATATCAAAATATTCATTATATGCTTGCCTGTCACTTGTTTGTTTAAATCCAACTCCTGATTTCAAACAAAATATACTTCTATCTGATGAGTAAGTATTATCTTCACTACTATTACTCTTATATTCTACAATATTCCATATTGTGGCTGCATTAACTTTATCTTGTGTATTTGCTGTTTTAGGATTTCCAATAGCATATCCTAAATATCCTGTTTCTCCATTAGAACCTGTTTTTACTTGATCTCCTGACATTAGGGCTGTAATTCCTAAATACAGTTGTGTTTGAGCTGTAGTAGCATATGTAATATTTTGTGCAATAAAAAATGTGCTAAACATTATTGAAATAATACTGCCTATTAGAATTCTTTTTAGCTTCATAAAATTCTCTCCTTACTTATTTATAAAAATAGTTTTCCTGTATAATATTTTACTCTTTTTTACTTTTTAGTCAATACCTTTATTTTCTATGTTTTTTTCGTATATATTTTTTAATTTCTATCCTTTTACGGAAAGTCACTTTGCTACATTCTTAATAAAAAAAATGCTTATATTACAATTATATTACATTTTTGTCTTGTAATCAACATTTTTCATAATTAATTGACTTTTTCATTGTTTTCCGTAGTCTTTTCCTAATTTTGAATATATATGTATATCATATTTCAATTATTAATTTCATATATTTTGATAGGTGATTTCAATGAAACATGATTTTTTAACATTTTCATTTAAAATTTTTACACTATTTCTAATTATATTCCTCTTACTATCTTATAATATAAACGTTTTTGGAGATGATATAGAAATTGATGAAAATGTCTATACTCAATTAGATGATTCATCAATAGCTACTTCCTCTAATAAAAACTCAAATAATCTAAATTTAAATGCTCGATCTTGTGTTGTTTTTGATAGAGTAAGTAAACAAGTTATATATGGAAAAAATGAATATAATAAAGTAAAAATGGCTTCTACTACTAAAATAATGACAGCAACCATTGTTCTAGAAAAAATGAATTTGAATAAAACTATCGAAGTATCAAAAAAAGCTGCTAATACTGGAGGTTCTAGATTAGGGTTAAAAACCGGAGATAAAATTACAATTCTTGATTTACTATACGGATTAATGCTATGTTCTGGTAATGATGCTGCTGTTGCTCTTGCAGAATGTACAGCAGGTAGTGTTCAAGATTTTTCAGTTTTAATGAATGAGAAAGCATTAGAATTAGGACTTACAAATAGTCATTTTGAATCTCCTCATGGGTTAGATTCAGATGAACATTATACAACTGCATATGAACTTGCAAAGTTATCTGATTATGCTCTTAAAAATAAAATGTTTGCTCAAATTGTAGGAACTCAGAATCATACTATTACATTAAATGGGCAACCTAAAAATTTATCTAATACTAATGAGTTATTAGGAAATTTAAATGGTGTATATGGTATAAAAACTGGTTTCACAAATGGTGCTAATAGATGTTTAGTAACTGCTTGTAAACGAGGAAAAATGGATATTATCTGTGTTGTATTGGGATGTGATACTAAAAATTTTAGAACTCAAGATAGCAAAAAATTAATTGAGTATACTTTTGAAAATTTTGAATATGTCAATATTGAAGAATTAATACTTAAAAAATTTGAAAATTGGAAATCGGAAAACAGTAATTATATTTCCATCAATAAAAGCTCTAATAACAATATTGAACTTTCAATTTGTAAGTTAGAAAATCCTATTATTCCTTTAAATAAAGAAATTATTAATAATATAGATTTTATAATTAATGTAGAAAAATTTCTTGATGCTCCTATAAATCAAGGCGATGTTGTTGGCAATATAAGTGTATTTTCTAATTCAATAAATATTTGTAATACAAATGTTATTGTAAATAATTATATCTCAAAGAAAAATTCTATAGATTATTTATATTTATTTTTTAAAGATTATTACAACATTCTTTCAAATTATAATAATTTTTTATAAATTATATTTAAAATTTGCAAAAATAAAACCTCAAACTATTGAGGTTTTTTACTTTTTTATTTTACATTTTCTTTTATGTATTCAACTACATCTTCTACAGTTACAACTTTTTCAGCATCTGCATCTGGAATCTCTATATCAAATTCTTCTTCTAGAGCCATTACTAATTCAACAATATCTAATGAATCAGCTCCTAAATCATCTATAAATGATGCTTCCATTGTTACTGCACTTTCTGCTACTCCTAATTGTTCTACAATAATTCCTTTTACTTTTTCTAATACTTCTTCTGAACTCATTTTACGAGTTCACCTCCTCTCAAGTTTAAAATGATTTATTCATTTTTATTTTCATTTTTATATTTCATTTATATTATATGTTGTTATATTTGTCAAGTGAATTGGTAAAATATTTTTATTTTATACTATATAGTCAATACCTAGTTTGTTTTTTAGTATATTTTAGTCCTGTTTTTCTTGTATTTCTTGCTTTGTAAATTCTTCTATCATTTTTTCTACTGCTCTGTTCTCTACAAATTTTTCTGCTTGTATGATAGTATATTCAAATAATTTTGCATCACTACTTCCATGAGCTTTAACAACTGGCTTTTTAACTCCTAAAAATAATGCTCCACCATATGATTTATAATCCATTGTTTTACTAAATCTCTTTATAGCTGGCAATGCTGGTATAGATAGTATCTTTGCTAATAAATTCTTTGTTAAACTTTCGGTTAATGTTCTTTTAACAAATTTTCCTAGACCTTCTGTCGTTTTTAAAAATACATTACCTGTAAATCCATCTGAAACTATCGCATCTATTTTGCCTGAAAATGCATCTCTTCCTTCAACATTTCCTACAAAATTGATATTTAATTCTTCTGATTTTTCTTTTAATAAATTATAACTTTCTTTTACTAATTCATTTCCTTTTGTTTCTTCTGTACCAATGTTTAATAAGCCAATTGCAGGATTTTTTATTCCATATGTATTTCTCAAATAAATTGTAGACATTTGTGCAAACTGTAATAAGTTAATTGGTTTGCAATTTGTATTAGAACCTGCATCTATCAATAATAATTGGCTTTTATATGCTGGTAATATTCCAGCTAGTGCAGGTCTATCTATTCCTTTAATTCTTCCAACTAAAAGTGTTGCTCCGAGTAAGTAATGCCCCTGAATTACCCGCTGAAATAAATACATCTCCTTCTCCTTCTTTTAGCATTTTAAATCCAACAACCATTGATGAATCTTTCTTATGTTTAATTGCAATTGTTGGCTGATCTTCCATTTCTATTGTTTCTGTTGCATTTTTTATTGTTAGTCTATCAGAAATTTCTTCTATTTCTTTTCCATAAAGTTCTTTTATTCTGTTTCTTATAATATCTTCTTTACCAATTAATATTACTTCAGCTTTTACTTTATTTATACTATTTATCGCTCCTTTTATATTAGCATCTGGTGCATTATCTCCTCCCATTGCATCAAGAAGTATTTTCATAATTGTTCTCCCCTTTATTTCTTCGTTTTTATTATTATATTTGACTTTATTTATTTTATTATTAAATTGATAAAAAATCAATAGCTTATTTAAATTTGTGTCAAAGAAGGAAGAATCTTTTTGGCACTTTTATATATAAGTTTTTTACTCAATTCCAAGTCATAAAATTATTTAATTATGAATGCAAGTGAAATTATATTACAAATTATTTAATTAACAAATGGGAGAATCTCAAACTCGCTTTGAGAGGGACCTATTTGTTAATCTTATAATTTGTTTATAATGTAGCGTAGCTAAAGAATTAAATAATTTTATGACTTGGAATTGAATTTTAATTATTATAAACTATAAAAGTGTCAAAAAGATTCGTTCCCTTTAACACAAATTTAAATAAGCTATTGATTTTTTATCAATTTAATAATAAAATAAA
>CANQWL010000066.1 GCA_947627555.1 uncultured Clostridia bacterium
CATCTTCTACAGGATAATATTTTCCATTTTCATCATCTAATTCAAAATAAACATAGTAATAATTTTTTTCTGTTAAATTAACTTTTGAAAGAATACTACTACTCTTTCCAACTGGTATTGTTGTTTTACAAATAGAGGCTGCAGATTTAGAATAATTTAATAACTTTTGCAAGCAATCACTTTCTCCATTTTTTATTGAATTCAAAATTGTATTATCAGATACACTACCTATTTTCACATTGATTTTTCTATCTTGATTTATATTTCCTTCATATTTATATGTGCTTGTTGAATCTGGAAAAAAGTATCCTTTAATTCTTGTTCCTAAAGGATGTAAACTAGGTCTATCTATTTTGGTTTTATATACATCACCTAATAATAAATTTCCTGGTGCTGTTGCACTATACTTACATTCTACAATCCAACAATAAATATCTCCATTTTTTTCCATGCAATTGCTTATTACAAGTTGTACTCCCAATTTAGTATTTCCATTCTCATCTATTGTTAAAGCATTATCACCTGTAGTTAAACTATCATAGCTATCTGGTTTTATCCATTCTTCATTTCCATTAGTAAAATACATCATATATGTACTATCGGTATTATTAAAATTAACTCCTGTAACAGAAACTTTATAATTCCAATAGGACCCATCTGCTTCTCGTGTAATAGTAACTTTAGCTTTAGTTAAATCTGTCCATTCTGTATCATCTGCTGCATTTGCTTTTATAGGTAATACTATTATTGCAACAACTAATAGTATTACAATCATCAAAAATTTTCTTAAATTCTTCATTTTTTACCCCTTTTCTCTCATTTGTTTTTATGAGAATTAATATATTATTAATTCAACTTTTTCCTATTTTATTTTATAATTAAACCTTTTTAATGTCAATTATTTTCTTGTTACAGTTATATTACGTTTGTATTACATTTATATTACATTTAATAGTATACCTATATTCCTCTTAGTTCTGCACCTATTGTTTTCTGAAGTTCTTCTATTATACTTTCCATAGCCTGATTTATTTCCTCATCACTTAATGTTTTGTTTTTGTCTCTAAAAATTAAGCTATATGCTACACTCTTTTTATTTTCTCCTAATTTTTCGTTTCTGTATATGTCAAATAGTTTTATACTTTCTAATAGTTTTTTTCCTTTTTTTGTTATTATTTTTTCTATTTGTCCTACTTCTATCTTTTCATCTACAAGCATTGCTATGTCTCTTTCTACTGCTGGGAATTTTGGTACTTCAACATATTTTTTATTTTCTCTTGAATATTTCACAAGTTTTGTGATGTTTATTTCTGCTAAATATGCTCTTTTTTCTATGTCATAATTTGCAAGTACTTCTGGGTGCACTTCTCCTATTGTTGCAATTGTGTCTATCCCTACTTTTAAATTTGCACATCTTCCTGGATGATAAGATGTATTTTGTGTTTCTTTTTCTATGTCATATCTATTAACACTAATGGCTTCTAATATATTTTCTACTAGTCCCTTTAGTGTGTAAAAATCTGTGTCATCTCCATACATTCCGATTGTCAAAATATTTTCTTGTAATGGTACTTCTCCATTTTCTATTTCATTATTTATATTTTTATAATTTCTAGATATATCAAATAATTTTACATTTTGATTTTTCTTGTTTGCATTATTTGCTAACATTTGCATCATACTTGGTACTGTTGTTGGTCTCATTAATTTGTATTCTTCACTTAATGGGTTTTGTATTGTAATTGCATTTTCAATTAATGATTCTTTGATTTTAGATTGCTCTAAATCTTTTTGACTTACAAATCCATAAGTATAGATTTCTGATAATCCGCTATTTACTAATATTTCTGTTATTTTCTTTTGAATTTTTTGTTCTTTATTTCTAGTTCCAATTGTTGTTTCTGCATTTGCTAGTGTTGTTTCTAATTTATCATATCCGTAAAATCTAAGTATTTCTTCTGCTAAATCTGCTACAAATTCTAAGTCCATTCTAAAATATGGTGCAATTGCCATATCATTTTCTACTTTTATTTCTAACTTTTCTAAAATATTTATCATTTCTTGTTTTGATAATTGAATTCCTAATAAATTATTAATTTTTTCTACTTCTAGTGGTATTTTATTTATTTTTTGTTTTGTTGGATATACATCAATTTTACCTTCAATTGCTTCTCCTGCGCCAATTAATTCTACTAATTCTATTGCTCTATTAATTGCTCTTAATGCATTTTCTGAAGATAAACCTTTTTCAAATCTAGAAGATGCTTCTGTTCTTAATCCAACTTTTTTAGCTGTTTTTCTTACACCTCCACCATAAAAAACAGCTGACTCGAATACTACTGTTTGAGTATCATCTTCTATTTCTGAATTAAGTCCTCCCATTACTCCTGCAATTGCTACTGCTTTATTTTTATCGCTAATTACTAAATCATTTTCATCTAATTCTCTTTCTTGTTCATCAAGTGTTGTGATTTTTTCCCCATTTCTAGCTCTTCTTACAGTAATATGTTTTCCTTCTATTGAATTTATATCAAAAGCATGCATTGGTTGACCCATTTCTAGCATAACATAGTTTGTTATATCTACTATATTATTTATGCTCCTTACTCCACAAGCTTTTAATCTTCTTTTCATCCATTCTGGTGAAGGTCCAATCTTTACGTTTTTGACCATTCTTGCTATGTAACGATAGCATAAATCTGGTGCTGTAATTTCTACTGTTAATCCTTCTATTTCTTTTTTGTCTTCTACTTTTTGTTCATCTATATTTTTTCTTGGATTTTTAAACTCTTTATTTAATGATACTGCTGTTTCTCTTCCTAATCCTTCAATTGATAAACAGTCTGGTCTATTAGATGTAATTTCAAAGTCAATAATGTCTTCTTTTAGGTTTAATACATCTACAATATTTTTACCTAATTCTTTTTCTAAACTTTTATCTAATATCATAATTCCATGTTCTATTTGTCCTGGATAATCAGATAGTTCTAATCCTAATTCTCCTACTGAACACATCATTCCACATGAATCAATTCCTCTTAATTGTCCTTTTTTGATTTTTACTCCACCTGGTAGCTCTGATCCATCTTTGGCAATTGGAACAATGTCATTTTCTTTTATATTGTTTGCCCCTGTAACAATTTGTACAATTTCTCCTCCAATATCTACTTTTGTTACAACTAGTTTATCTGCATCAGGGTGTTTTTTTATTTCTAATATTTTTCCTACAACTACATTTTTAATATCATTTCCTTTTTGTTCTATGGTTTCAACCTTAGAACCTGTCATTGTTAAGATGTCTCCTAATTTAATTGCATCAACATCAATATCGCTATATTCTTTTAACCATTCAACACTTGCTTTCATTTATTTTCTTCCTTTCCATATAATAAAATATATTATTCTGATTATTAAAATTGCTTCAAAAATCTTACATCATTTTCAAATATTAGTCTCATATCTTCTATTCCGAATTTTGCCATTGCAATTCTTTCTACTCCAAATCCAAAAGCAAAACCTGAATATTCTTTTGGATCAATTCCACAATTTGTAAGAACATTTGGATGTACCATTCCACATCCTAAAAGTTCTATCCATCCTTCTTGTTTACATACTCTACAGCCTTTTCCTCCACATACAAAGCATGATACATCTGCTTCTGCACTTGGCTCTGTAAATGGGAAATGATGTGGTCTAAATCTTATTTTTGTATTTTCTCCTAAACATTTTTTAGCAAACATTTCTAATGTTCCTTTTAAATCTGCCATTGAGATATTTTTATCAATTACTAATCCTTCTATTTGATGAAATACTGGTGAATGTGTCGCATCTACGCTATCTGAACGATATACTGCTCCTGGACAAATGATTTTGATTGGTGGTTTTTGATTTTCCATAACTCTTGCTTGTACTGGTGAAGTTTGACTCCTTAATACAATTTCATCATTAATATAAAAAGTGTCTTGTAAATCTCTTGCTGGATGATCAGGAGGTGTATTTAGTTTATCAAAATTATATATTGCTTTTTCTACTTCTGGTCCATCTGCTATTTCATATCCCATTCCTAAAAATATTTCTTCTACTTCATTTATTATTTGTGTAATTGGATGTAATGATCCTAAATTGATTTTTTTACTTGGCTCTGTAACATCAATATTTTCTGTTTCTAATTTTTTTAGGAGTTCTTCCCTTTTTAATTCTTTTTCTTTTTCTTCTATTAGAACATTTAGTTCATCTCTTACTTGATTTACTAATTCTCCTATAATTGGTCTTTCTTCTGGTTGTATATTTCCCATTTGTCTTAATACTAAAGTAAGTTCACCTTTTTTTCCTAAGTATTTAACTTTTAAATCATTTAGTGTTTTTAAATCATTACATTTTTTCATTTCTTCAATTGAATTTTCTTTGATTTTTAAAATTTGTTCTTTCATTTTATTATCATTCCTTTCTGAGGTACAAACATAGTAAAAAAGAATTGCCATTTTTACATTCTTATTCATCTTTACATCAAAAAACCATTTCATCCTTATCTTATTTTAGGACGAAATGGTCATCATTCGTGGTACCACCTAATTTTATTAGCTTTTATTGCTAACCTCATTTTGCTGTAACGTTGCAACCGCCTTTTTCTACTTGATTTTATCTTTCAAAAAAAGACCTAAAAAGTGAAATTTCTATATATTATCTATTAATGGCTTCCAGCCTTAGACCATTTTCTCTGTTAATATTTTTTTAATATATATACTTTGCTTTTTAATTGGCTTTTATAATTTTTTTTATTTTAGCATATTTTTTTATTTTTATCAAGTATTTTTTTATCTTTTTATTAAGGTATATAATAAGCTGTAAAATAGGCTTTATTATTATCTTTTTTGTTTTTTAGCTTAAGTAATAGCAATTATCTTCAATTTTTAACAATCGATTATATTTAGCTACTCTATCAGTTCTACATGGTGCTCCTGTTTTAATTTGTCCTCCGTTTACTGCAACTACAATATCAGCTATTGTAGTGTCTTCTGTTTCTCCTGATCTATGTGAAATAATAGTTCTATAACCATTTTGTTTTGCCATTTTTATAGTATCTAATGTTTCTGTTAGACTTCCTATTTGATTTGGCTTAATTAGAATTGCATTTGCTACTTCTTTGTCTATTCCTCTTCTTAATCTTGATTTATTAGTTACAAATAAGTCATCTCCTACTAATTGTACTTTTTCTCCTATTGCTTTTGTTAGTTTTTCCCAACTTTCCCAGTCTTCTTCTGCTAATCCATCTTCTACAGATAAGATAGGATATTTTTCACATAAGTCAATGATATATTGTATCATCTCTTCTTTTGTCTTAAATTGTTCAGTTTTCCAAAAATAATATCCATCTTTTCCTATCTTTTTAGCTTCCTCATACATTTCTGTACTTGCAATATCTAATGCTAGCATAATGTCTTTTCCAGGTTGATATCCTGCTTTTTTTATTGCTTCTATAATAACCTCTATTGCTTCTTCTTCGTTATTTAAATTTGGAGCAAAGCCTCCTTCATCTCCTACTCCTACAGAATATCCTTTTTCTTTTAATACTTTTTTTAATGTATGATAAATTTCTGCTCCTCTACGTAATCTTTCTGCAAAGGTTATATCTCCAACTGGCATAATCATAAATTCTTGAATACTTATATTATTATCTGAATGTTTTCCTCCATTTAGTATGTTCATCATTGGTATTGGCAATTCTGTTGCATTAATACCACCTAAATATTGATATAACTCTAAATTTAACGCATTAGCTGCTGCCTTTGCTACTGCTAGTGATACTCCTAAAATAGCATTTGCTCCTAAATTAGATTTGTTAAGTGTATCATCTAATTGTATCATTGTTTGATCAATCTTTCTCTGTTCAAAAACATTCATTCCTATTAATTCTTTTGCAATTTTTTTGTTTACATTTTCAACTGCTTTTTGTACTCCTTTTCCCATGTATCTTGATTTGTCTCCATCTCTTAATTCTACGGCTTCAAAGCTTCCTGTAGATGCTCCTGATGGCACTGAGGCAACGCCTACTGTTCCTTCTTCTAGCATTACTTCTACTTGAACACTAGGGTTTCCTCTTGAATCTAATATTTCTATTGCTTTTATTTTTTCAATCTCTAAGAAATTTTTCATGTTTTTCCTCCTTGTATAATATATTTAGGAATTATTTTCCTTTTCTTTAGTAGTTTACACAAATTTTATTTCTTTTATACTTTGTATAATTATTAATTTAGTTGAAATATATTCTTTTTATCTACTATTCCTTTTTTATATTATATTTTATGAGGCTTTTTTATTTCTTAATTCTGTTGCATATTTTAAAGTAATTTCATTAATTTCGCCTGATGAAATTCTTGCAATTTCTTCTATTACTTCGTTTTCTTTTAATAGTTTTATTTTTGTTTTTGTTCTTTCTTCTTTTATATCTTTACTAATATAATAGTTATAATCTGCAGTTGCAGCTATATTTGGTAGGTGAGAAATGCACAATACTTGGTGTTTTTGTGAAATTGCTTTTAGTTTTTTAGCTACTGAACTTGCTGCTTTTCCACTAATTCCAGTATCAATTTCGTCAAATACAAGGACTGGCATTTTGTCTGAGTCTGCTAATACTTTTTTTATTGCAAGCATAGTTCTAGACATTTCTCCTCCTGATGCTATTTTTGATAATTCTTTTTCATCTTCTCCAATATTTGTTGTAATATAAAATTCAACAATGTCTTTTCCTGTTTTCAAATATTCTTCTTCCATATAGTCAACATGAATGTTAAGTTTTGCATTTTTCATTTCTAAATCTTCTAATTCATTATTGATTTGTTTGCTTAACTCAATAGCTTTTTCTTTTCTTATTTTATGAATTTCTGATGCTATTAAATTCATTTTTTCTTCTATTTCTTTTTGTTCTGTTTTTAGTTTGTTATTGTATTCTTCTAAATTTTCTATTCTGTCTATTTCATTTTTTATTTCTTCCTCGTATATAAGTATTTCTTCAATTGTGTTTCCGTATTTACGTTTTAAAGAATATATTAGGTCTAATCTTTCTTCTATATAGTTATTTTCTTCTTCATCAAAGTATATATTTTCTTTATAACTTGATATATCTCTTGATAATTCTTGTAGTTCATAATATATGTTTTTTAAATTTGATGATACTTTTTCATATTTTTCATCAATATTTTCTATTTTTTCTAAAGATCTAATTGCCATACTTATACTATCTATGCTATTTTCTCCTATTAGGCTATCTGCTTCATTTAAATTTTCTACTATTTTTTCTGAATTTATCATAATTTTTCTTTTTTCTTCTAGTTCTTTTTCTTCTTCTATTTTTAGATTAGCTTCTTGTATTTCATTTATTTGATATTTCAATAAATCTAATTTTCTTTGCCTTTCTTTGTCATCTCCAAAGTTTTGTTTCAGTTGTTGCTTTATTTCATTATATCTATTATATAATTTTTCATATTCTTGTTTTTTACCTGTTATTTGATTTCCTATAAATCCATCTAAATATTCAAGGTGTAATTTGTTGTCTAATAAGTTTTGATTGTCATTTTGTCCATGTATTTCAATAAATTGTGCCATAAATTCTTTTAGTTCATTTACAGTTACCATTCTTCCATTTATTTTACACATATTTTTTCCGTTGTTTTGAATTTCTCTTGACACTATAATATTTCCTTCTATTGAATTTTCATTTTCTGGTTCATATAGGCATAGTTCAACAAAGGAGTTTGTTTCTCCTTTTCTTATCATTTCTTTTGAAAATCTTCCTCCTGATATAATTTGTAAAGAGTCTATTATTAGGGTTTTTCCTGCTCCTGTTTCTCCTGTTAATACATTTAGTCCTTTATTTAAATCTATACATATGTCTTCTATAATTCCTATATTTTTTATATGTAGTGTTGCTATCATTTTTACCTCCTAAAATATTACTAAAAAAATGTTCGCTTTTATTGTATCGACTTTTTTTATTTTTGTCAATACTTTTTACGAACATTTTTTCTTTTTGTTTTTTATAACTCTATCCTCAGCATTTAGAATAGTCTGGATGTTTTTATGGGATTTAGTGTTCTATAAAAACATCTTCTTTTATATAATGTTATAGCTTATTTAAATTTATTGAAAAAAAAATTAGCATTTGACAAAATTAAATAATCTATGTATAATAAAAATAGGAAATGACAAATCCACAAACGTGGTTTTGCCAAATAGTTTGAGAAGACTCACATCTACCTAGCAAAGTACAGATGTGAGTCTTTTTTATTTATGTAGCCTGCTATCAACCCAGTTCTTATACAGAACTGTAGCCAAGGCAACGTTTAATGTTAAAGATATCATAAATGCTATTATAAAGAATAGTATTA
>CANQWL010000067.1 GCA_947627555.1 uncultured Clostridia bacterium
TTCATTCTTTTTTATTTAGGACATTTTTATTTGCCAACTCTATAAAAATTTGGGACATTTTCACTTACCAGTCACAACATTTATGAAATTTTTTTGTCTTTTTTGTGAATTTTATTTATTTTTTATTAAAATTTATGCATTTAATTTTTCTAAAACTTCTTCTACATCAATTCCATGAACTCCACATGCTTCTTCTAAAGTTTCCATTTGTGATGCTGGACATCCTAAACAATGCATTCCTATTTCTAATAAAATATCAGCTTTTTCAGGCGCATTTTCTAATATTTCTCCTATTTTTGTATCTTTATTGAATTTCATAATAAATCCTCCCTATTTTTATTTAAACTATAATATATAATTAATACACTATAAATTTATTTTACTTTTAAAGATAGTATATTTTTATATAATAATATTATTTTAACATTAATTTTAAAAAAAGTATAGACAAATTTAAAAAAATATTGTATTATGGAAAAAATTGTAAGGCGGTGATTTTATTTCAACTTTAATTAATTTATACTTTATAACTTTTATTATATATCTTTTTATTACTTTATATTCAATTTATACTTACTTTGATATCAAATTTTTTCATAATCAACAAGGTTCTAAATTAGAAATCAAAAAAAAATATTTTAATTAAGGAGGTCTTTTTATTACAAAACATAAAAATCAATTTTTATTCTCTACAATATTTTTATGTATTTCAGCATATTTTACAATAAAATTGTTTTACCCCATTTACGTTTCTGATGAGATTATTATTCCATATGGAATTCATCCTTTTGATATTTGTTCTAAAAATTTGCAACTTTGGAACTGCATAAAAATTATTTATATAATTACCTTTATAATTTCTAATCTAATTATAAGCAATTTTTTGTATCATTCTACTTTCTCTAAAATAAAATTTCGAAAAACTCCACTTTTTAGTAATAATAAAATAAAAACTCACTCTAAAAATTCAGATGATAATTTAAATTTGCTTATAGGATTAGACGAAAAGACAAATAATTTAGTTTATATACCAGAATCTGGATTATTTCAAAATTTTTTAATCACAGGAACAATTGGCTCTGGAAAAACATCTAGTGCTATGTATCCATTAACAGAACAATTAATGAAATTTAATCAAAAAAATCCTAAAAATAAAATAGGTATGCTTATTTTAGATGTAAAAGGGAACTATTACAAACAAGTAAAAAAATTTTCACAACAATATAATCTTGAAAAAGATTTAATTGTTCTTGAGTTAAATTCGAATATTTTTTACAATCCTTTGCATAAACCAAATTTAAAGCCACAAATATTAGCAGATAGATTGCGAACAATATTATTATTATTTTCTGAAAATAATACAGAATCTTATTGGATTGACAAAGCAACACAAATAATTGCTGAAAGTATAAAATTATGCCGTTTATATAATAAAGGTTATGTAACTTTTTTAGAATTACACAAATTAATTACAATTCCAAACTATTATAAGGAAAAAATACATGTACTAAAGAATTTATTTATTCATTCTAAATTTAATCATCAACAAATTTACGAATTAAATGAATGTTTAGAATTTTTTCAAAAAGAATTTGAACAATTAGATGATAGAACTAAAGGAATTTTAATATCTGAAATAACAAGAATAACTAGTACTTTTGTATCAGATTTTGATGTTATGTCTACTTTTTGTGCTCCCATCGAAAAACTTACTTTTACAGGTTTTAATTCAGTAATCGAAGATGGAAAAATTGTCGTATTAAATATGAATATATCTGAATATAGTATGCTCTCTAGAATTATTTCAACTTATCTAAAATTAGATTTTCAAACCGAAATAATGACAAATTTATCAAATGATAATTGTAAAATATCTGCATTTATTTGTGATGAATATGATAAATATGCTAGCAAAACTGATAGTGAATTTTTTTCATTAAGTCGAGAAGCAAAATGTATAAATATAATTAGCACACAAAGTTATTCTTCTTTGAAGCTAGCTTTAAAAGATGATGCACAAGTAAAAGTGTTAGTACAAAACTTAATTAATAAAATTTGGTTTCGAACAGATGATATATTTACAATTGAAGAGGCACAAAAACAAATAGGAAAAGAAGAACAAAAACGTATTTCAAAAAGTATTTCTGAAGGTGCAAAAGAAAGCAAATTTAGTTACATTACAAACACTTTTCATTCTAAAGATTCTAATATTTCTGAAACATATAGTACTTATACACAAAAAGATTACATCTATGATACAAATTTCTTTTCTCAAAGTTTAGAAACTTTCACCGCTCTTACTTTTTTATCTAATGGAAATAATATTTTAAGTCCAAAAAAACTTAAGCTATTTCCTTATTTTAAAAAATAATATCTTATTTTATAAAAAGGAGGTTTCATATTGAATAAAAAAATTTTTTATCTATTTTTAATTACATTACTTTTCTTAATTTTTCTATTCACTTTATCTTTTTCATCTTTTGCATTAGGTGACCCTAAAATTGTTACAAAAATTAACGATGCATTCGAAAGTATTGAACAATGGATTTTAAAAATTTCTACTCCAGCAGCTGCTGTAGCAGTTGGTACAGGTGTTTTTATGAAAAAATTTAGCTTTGGAGATGAAGAAAGAATAAGAACTGGAAAAAAATTAATAAAAAGTGCTTTATTTTCTTATGCTTTCATTTTAGCAATTGACTTAATTTTATCTGCTATAAAATCACTAATTGGATAAGGAGGATTATTTGGAAAATACAAACGATATAACACAAATTATTATTGACACTATAAATCATATTTTTGAAAATCTATTTAGTTCTATTGATAATAATTTATATTCTGTTTTAGATAATATTACTTTTATTAATTCTAATATTTTAAATGATAAAAACTTTGAATATATATTTGGAACATCAACAACAAACGGAATTTTATTAATTGCCAATTCTCTTTTGTTAGCATTTATCCTATATTATTCTTTTCGTTATTTATTATCTCATTTAACATATCATCAAACTGAATCTCCTGGCAGTTTTATTATGAAACTTATTTTGTATGGTATCTCTATGAATTGCTCATTTTTTCTTATTTCATTTGTTTTAGATTTAAACTTTAACATTTCATTAGCAATTAGAAGTATTGGAGAGAATTTATTTGGAAAATCAATTTGTTTTTCTGAATTAATTAATTCTATTAATTCACAAATGTCTATAAATACTACTTCTCTTAACATTTTTTCATTAGATGGTCTTATTAAGGGAACTTTAAGCTTTTCATTATTAAATTTGGTATTTTCGTATTCTTTAAGATATATTATGATAAAAGTATTTATTCTTCTTTCTCCTTTTGCAATTTTATCTTTAAGTTTAAATTCTACTAGTTGGTTTTTTAAGACTTGGATTAAAAACTTATTTGCTTTATTATTTATTCAAATTGTTATTTCACTTATATTATTAATTCTATTTTCTATGAATTATTCTAATGATAATTTGTTTTCTAAATTTATTTACATTGGCGGAATATATTCCTTAATTCAAGCAAATTCATTTGTTCGTGAATTTATAGGTAGTGTTTCTATAACTATAACAGAATCTATAAAAAATATAAATATGTTAAAAAAATAATATTTTGATTTAAAATTTTACATAAATTCATTTTTAGAAAGGAGTGTTTTATATAATATTATGAAATTTATTTTTCCTCAAAATTATAATTTCAAAAATAAGTTATTTGGCATATTTGATTACCATACCATTATTCTTAATATTGTTTGGTGTGCAATTATATTATTTATTGTTTCAACTTTTTTTACTAATTTAAATATTCAAGTATTTATATTTATTAGTGCTTGCTTTCCTTTGTTTTTATTTAGTATTTCTGGAATAAATGGTGAAAATATTATTTATGTTCTTTTTTATTTATTACATTTTATATTTAAACAAAAATTATTTTTATATCAAAAAAAATAATTTACATTATATTAATATACACTTTAAAAGTTTTTATTAATAAAAAACTTTGATATTAATTGTTTGTTTTTAACTTGAATTTTTTGTCTAAAAAAGATATAATAAACTAAATTTTATGATTGGAGAGAAGCAAAATGAAATTAGAGCAAAATGATAAAACATTATTGTTTTCTGAAACTACAATTCCTGACATCTTTTTCTCTGAATATTTGTCAGAATTACCTAGTGATTATTTAAAAATATATTTATACATATTATTTTTATCAAAATATAAAAAAGATATAAAACTAAACGATTTATCAAGAAAATTAAATATTCCTTTAAAATCCATTAATGATGGTTTTAAATTTTTAGAGGAACACAAATTAATTACCAAAAAAACAAATGGATATATTGTTACAGATTTACAAGAACTTACTCTTCATAAATTATATTCACCTAATTTAACTTTAACAAAAGATAAATTAGAACAAAATTCGAAAAATAAATCAAGAGTAAAAGCAATAGAACATATTAATAACATGTATTTTCAAGGAATTATGGGACCTTCTTGGTATAATGATATTGATTTATGGTTTACGAAATTTGAATTTGATGAACAAGTTATGATTGCTTTATTCGATTATTGTTATAAACGAAGTGCTCTTCACAAAAATTATGTTCAAACGGTTGCAGAAGCATGGTCTTCAAATAAAGTAAAAACATGGAATGACTTAGATAAATACTCTGAAAAACAACAAAACCTATCAAAATTTAAAAAGACTATTGCAAAAAAACTTGGAAAATATAATGGTCTTACACAATATGAAGAGGCTTATATAGAAAACTGGGTATTAAACTTTGGATATGATATGAATATTATAGAAATTGCTTTAAAAAGGACCACTTTTAAACAAAATCCTACTTTTGAATATATTAATAATATTATTACAGATTGGCATGAAAGAAATTTAAAAACTCCAGATGAGATAAATGCTTTTATTGAGCAAAGAAAAAAACAGGAAAAAAACACTAAAAATTTAAAACAACAAGTATCTAAAGCAAATTATGATCAAAGAAATTATGATAATCTAGATTTCTTATATGCTAACTCTGATAAAAAGGAGGAATAGATGGCTAATGAAATATTAAATTCTTTGTTAAAAGAATATGAACAAAAAAAATTAAAATCTGAAATTGATTTAGAAAGAAGAAAAGAAGAATTATATAAAGAAATACCAAAACTTAAAGAAATTGAAGATGAAATAAATCACTCTGCTATTGAAATATCAAAACAAATTTTAAATAACAGAGATTCTTCACTAAAAATTTCTCTTCAAAATAAGATTAATTCTTTAAAAAAGCAAAAAGAAAGTATTTTAAAATCTAAAAATATAGATGTTAATTATCTAAATCCTTTTTATGATTGTCAATTATGCCAAGATACAGGATATATAAAGGATAATTATTCACAATCTCAAATGTGCAATTGCTTAAAACAGAAATTACTTGATTATGCTTTTAATAAATCTAATATGACTAATTTAAATAATGAAAATTTTGATAAATTTAATGAATTAATATTTTCAGATAAAGTTGACTTTGAAAAATATAAAAGAAATATTTCACCTAGAGATAATATTATTAATATAAAAAATAGATGCAAAGATTTTATCGAAAATTTCGAAGACCCTAATAATAAAAATTTATTATTTTCTGGCAATACTGGTTTACGGTAAGACATTTATGTCAAACTGTATTGCTCAAGAAATATTAAAAAAAGGTAAAACTGTACTTTATCAAACAGCGCCCATTCTTCTTGAAAGCGTAATAGATTATAAAATGAATCGTAATAAAAATATCGTTGATAATATATATAAATCTATTTTAGAAACAGACTTATTAATTATTGACGATCTTGGTACAGAAAGTTTAAATAGTATGAAATTGAGTGAATTATTTACTATTTTAAATTCTAGAATTTTAAATTTAAATAATAAAATAACTAAAACTATAATTTCTACCAATTTAAATATTAATGATATATTTAAAAATTATGAAGAACGTATTGGTTCACGAATAGCCGGTTATTATGATATTTATTATTTTTTTGGTGATGATTTAAGATTTAAAAAATAATAATTTTGTATACTATTTTATTTTATTTTTTATAAAAATTTTGTCAAAAAAATATCAGAAAAATTATAATTTTTCTGATATTTTTTTCTATTCTATATCTGGTTTTAAAGTTTCTATACTAACAACTTTTCCTCCATCATTTGTTCTCATTAATGTAACACCTTGTGTAGATCTTCCTAAAACACTAATATCTTTTACATTTATTCTTATAATTGTACCTGTGTCAGTTACTAGCATAACATCTTCTTCTTCTGTTGCAACTCTTATTCCTACAATTTTTCCTGTTTTTGGAGTTATCTTATATGTTATAACACCTTTTCCACCTCTTATTTGTACTCTATATTCATCTAATTCTGTTCTTTTACCAAATCCATTTTCTGTTATTGCAAGTAAAGTTGCTTTTTCTCCTGCTAATACTGATTCCATACCAATTACTTCATCATCTTCATCTAATCTTATTCCAATAACTCCTTGTGATACTCTTCCTATTGGTCTTACATCTTTTTCAGCAAATGTTATACACATACCATTTCTTGTTACTAATACTACATTATCTTCACCATCAGTTAATCTTACCTCTATTAATTCATCATTTTCTTTTAATGTAATTCCTTGAAGCCCTGTTTTTCTTGCTGAATTATATTCACCTAATGCTGTTTTCTTTATTAGTCCATTTTTAGTCGCCATTAATAGATATTTTCCTTCTGCAAAATTTTGAATTGGAATAACTGCAGATACTTTTTCTCCTGGATCTAGGCTTAATAAATTTACAATTGCTGTTCCTTTAGCTGTTCTACCAGCCTCAGGTATTTCGTATCCTTTTAATTTATATAATTTTCCCTTATTTGTAAAGAATAATATTGTATCATGTGTTGAAGCAGTAAAGATTTGTTTTACAAAATCTTCTTCTCTTGTAGTAACTCCTGTAATTCCCTTTCCACCTCTTTTTTGGCTTCTATATGTATCAATTGGTAATCTTTTAATATAACCAAAATGTGTTAATGTTATTACAGTTTGCTCTTCTTTTACTAAATCTTCTATATCAATTTCGCCCTCTGCCGCAACTATTTTTGTTTTTCTTTCATCTCCAAATTTGTCTCTAATTTCAATTAGTTCTTCTTTAATGATATCAAATACTAATCTTTCACTACTTAAGATTTCTCTTAAATGTGCAATTAATGCCATTAATTCTTCATATTCATTTTCTATTTTTTCTCTTTGCAATCCAGATAATGTTTTTAATCTCATATCTAATATCGCTTGTGCTTGTATATCAGATAAGCCAAATCTTTCCATTAATCTTTCTTTTGCATCATCATATGATGAACGAATTATATTTATTATTTCATCGATATTATCTAAAGCTATTTTTAATCCTTCTAAAATATGTGCTCTTGCTAAAGCTTTATCTAAATCAAATTGTGTTCTTCTTAAAATAACATCTTTTCTATGATCTATATAACAATCTAGACATTGTCTTAAAGTTAGAATTTTTGGCTCACCATTTACTAATGCAAGCATTATAATTCCAAATGTTGTTTGCATTTGTGTATGCTTAAATAACTGATTTAAAACTACTTGTGCATTAGCATCTCTTTTTAATTCAATTACAACTCTTACTCTATCTTTTCTATCAGATTCATCTCTACATTCAGATATTCCTTCAATTCTCTTTTCTTTTGAAAGATCTGATATTGTTTTAATAAGATTTGCTTTATTTACTTGATATGGTAATGAAGAAACAATAATTCTTTGTCTGTTTCCACTCATTTCTTCAATTTCTGTTTCTGCTCTTAACGTTATCTTTCCTTTTCCTGTTGTATATGCTTGTTTAATTCCTTCCATTCCAAGAATAATTCCCTCTGTTGGGAAATCTGGTCCCTTTATGACAGACATTAAATCTTCATCTGTTACTTCATCTTCATCGATAATTTTTATAATTCCATCAATAACTTCTTTTAAATTATGTGGTGGTATGTTTGTTGCCATTCCGACTGCTATTCCAGATGATCCATTAATTAAAAGAGCTGGTATTCTCGCAGGTAAAACAGTAGGTTCTTGTAATCTATCATCATAATTAGGCATAAAATCTACTGTATTTTTTTCAATATCTGTTAACATATATTCAGAAATTTTTGCCATTCTTG
>CANQWL010000068.1 GCA_947627555.1 uncultured Clostridia bacterium
CAACTAACTAGTTGCCATTTAAACCCGGAACCATTGACAACCTTGAAACCATTGACAACCTCGGAGCCCTTGCAACCTTGACAAAAGTCAAAAAATCTAAGAAATAAAAACAAAATTTTTATTTCTTAGATTTTTTATTCATTTATATTAAAATTCAGTAATTAATAGCATTTTATTATAATGGCACATTAATGCGATAATATTCTGCTATAAGTTCATCTAATTCTATACTTAACTGATAAGTAATAGCATAGTCATCTCCTCTTTCGATACTTTTGTTTAATTTATCCCTTAATTTACAAATTTCCTCATTTAACATATATATCTCTCCTCTTTTTACTTGTCTTCTTTTGTATATTTATAAATTATCATATACTTACTCTCAAAGTCAAGTATTTTCAAGGGGTTTTATGAACTTTCGTAAGACAATTTTTTATGTATTTCGACTATTTATGACAATAAAAAACGGTAATTATTATTTTCTATTAATAATACCGTTTTTTTAACATATTTTTAATATCTATCTTTATACAATTTTCTCTAATTTTTCACAATAGAAAGCACCATTTTTTCTTCTTTAAAAACATCTTTTAACATTTGCTCTACATATTCTACATTAATTCCCTCTATTTCCTCTAAATAATCAAAGCTATTAATACCCTTAAAATAATCTGCTAAAAACATTCTAGAAATATCTACAACATCATCATATTCTTTTATATATGCACCATATATTGTTTTTTTGATTCGATTAAAATCTTTTTCATTTACTCCTTCAGTTTTTAACTTTCTTATTTCTTCTTTAAATCTTTCATAAACTTGTTCTGGTTTTTCTGATTGTCCAGTAATTAAAACATGAGCATATGTTTTTCCAAATTCATAATCTAAACTTGGTTGAGCAGATATAATTCCTTCATTATATAACTGTTGATATAAATTTGAACTTTTTCCAAGAATTAATTTTAATAGAATTTCAATTGCTATATGTTTTTTTACTATTTCATTTTTATTTTCAAAAGAACATTCTTTTACTTTGTCTTTAATTCCTATTGTATAGATTGGTTGGCTTACCTCTAATTTTTCTTCAATAGTAGCTTGTACAATGCTTTCTGGTTCTTCTGGATAAATTCTCGTAATCTTTCCATTAGACTTTTTTTCTATTAGCCTTTTTTGTATTTCTTTTATCATTTGTTCTGGTTCAAAATCTCCTGCTACTACTAATACCATATTAGATGGATTATAAAAAGTATTATAACATTTATATAAAATGTCTTTATCAATTTTGTTAATTGTTTCTATTGTTCCTGTAATGTCTATTTTTATTGGATTATTATGATACATAGCTTGCATTGTATTTAGGTAAACTCTCCAATCAGGATAGTCATTATACATCATAATTTCTTGCCCAATAATTCCTTTTTCTTTTTCTACGTTTTCATCTGTAAAATATGGATGTTGCACATAGTCCATTAATTCATCCATAGCCTCATAAAAATTGCCTGTGCATTCAAATAAATAAGCTGTGTGGTCATTTGTAGTATAAGCATTAGCCTCTACTCCTAATGCTGTTAAAGTATCTAAACTATTAGTTCCATTTTCTTGTTCAAATAATTTATGTTCCAAAAAATGTGCTACTCCATTTGGTACTTGTGTTTCTTTTTCTTCTCCTGGAACAATAAAAGTACTATCATTTGACCCATAGTTAGTTCCCCATATCATGTATTTCTTTTCTACTCCTCTTTTAGGAATAATTAGAACTGTTAATCCATTATCTAATTTTTCTTGATATACTCTCTCTTTTACTTTCAAATTTTCAATAATTTGCATGTTATTATTCATTCCTTGTATAATATATTTAGGTTTTTAAATAAGGTTTTACCTATAAACCTATTACCATATTTTTATATTCCTATATTAACTTATATAGAATTTTTTAGTTATTTTCATTATCTATATATTGATATTAATAGAATACTCATGTGATTTTTTGCTATCTAGTCTTTTAAAAAATATATTGTATTTACTGTAATTTCGTTTGCAACTTTTACAATATCTTCTTTAGTTACTTGTTGTATTTTTTCAATATATTCATCAATAGAAACATTCTCCTGAGATAATTCCTGTGAAAAATAATAAGTAATTTGAGTGTCTTGTTCATCTTTAATTGTTTTTATAGTATCTATAATTCCCTGTTTTATATTTTCTATCTCATCTTCAGAAAATTTAGCTTGTCTCATTTCCTCAATTTGTTGTTTTATTAAATCAAGTGCTTTTTGATAATTTTCAATATCAATTCCACAATTAATTAATACATTTCCTTTATATCTTATATAACTTGAACTAGCAACATATGCTAAATGTGCTTTTTCTCTTACATTTTGGAATAGTTTTGAATTTGCACTTCCTCCAAGCAAACCGTTGTATAGTAAAGCAGTATATCTTAAATCTGGATTTTCAAGGCTTACATCTAATCCTAGAATTAATTTTCCTTGAGATACTTCCATAGAATCTATTATTACTTTTTCTTGCTCAGTTTTCTGTTTTAATTCTACTTTTGGTATAATATATTTTGGATCTCTTTCTTGCAATTTTTTTATATTGTCATTGTTTTCTATAAATTCTGATATTTTTTCATCAACTATTCCTGATATAAAAATGTCTATTTTGCAATCTTGAATTAATTGTTTGTAATATTCGTACAAATCTTTTCCATTTATATCTTCTAAATCTTCTATATATCCAAATTTATATAATCCATATGGCTCATTTTTGTACATCTCCTCAATGCATCTATCCATTGCATATTTTGCTTTATTATCTATTTTGCCTTCTATTATTTTTCTTATATTATTTTTTTCTTGTTCTACATACTCTTTTTTAAAAGCTTCATTTTCAATATATGGATTAAAAATAATATCTAATATTTTTTCAATAGAATTTTGTAAAATATTTACATCATTTTGTGGTAGAAAATTGTCGTTAATTACTTCAATATAAAATTTTAAAATTTGATTGTCCCCTATTTTATCTAAACCACAATCAAAACTAGCTCCATACATTTCTTCCATTTGTTTGCTGATTTCTTCTTGAGAATTCATATTTTGTGAGCCTCTTCTTAAAATAGATGAAATCAAGGCATTTTTTGTTACGTTTTCTCTGTTTAATTCTGTTGTCAAGAATACAGCAATTAAATTTGTTTTAAATTTATCTGTTTTTATCATATGGAGATTAATTCCTTTTTTGATTTCTTTTTTTATATTTTCCATTTTAATCACATTCCCTTCTAAGCATAAATTGATTTTAAAAATTGTAATTATTTTTACTTGTTTTTTGTTGTCTTGTTTCTTTTTTTTATCTTTTTATAGTATTAACAATTATTGCTATTTTTAATTCATTTTTTAGTTATTTATTTTAATTATTTATTTTTAATTTCAATACACTATGAATAAAAATTTATAATTTATTTTTAAATTTAAAAATTGGAAGTATTAAGTTTACTTTTCTCAATCCTTCCAACTTTGTATATTTTTATTTAAAATTTTCTTTTTCTTGCAGCCTCTGATTTCTTTTTTCTCCTTACACTAGGTTTCTCATAATGTTCTCTTTTACGAACTTCTTGAATTACTTGATCCCTAGCACATTGTCTTTTAAATTTTCTTAAAGCATCTTCTATATTTCCATTATTAACTTTTATCTCTGACATCTATATTCCCCTCCTTCCGGCCATACGAACTGTATGCGGGATAACTTTCATAACGTTTATATTATACATTAAAGGTTCTTTATTGTCAATACTTTTTTACTTTATTCAAATTCATATAAAACTACTTTTTTATTTTTCATAGATTTTTTTACATCTATAATCCTTTGATTGCTTGAACCTCTAAACCTCAATTTAATATCTTTTTTTTCTTCTTCGAATTTTCCATCGACCATTACATCTATGTAAGATAAAAGCTCTGGTGTTTCTTCCCAATTATTAAACATATTACCCATTACTTCATTATCAAATGTATATCCTGTATAGCACCAAACATTTTTATCTGGTAGTTGTTGTTTTACTTTTCTAAGTAACGGCAATAGTCCCTGTTGATTAATATGTTCTAGTGGTTCTCCTCCTAATAAACTTAGACCTGTAACATATGGATGATCTAATTCTTTTATAACTTTATCAATTTCTTCATCAGTAAACTCTTTTCCATAGTTAAAATCCCATGCTTCAGGATTAAAACAATTTTTGCAATGATGATTGCATCCACTTACAAAAACTGATACTCTAACTCCTAGTCCATTTGCTATATCTGCCTTTTTTATATCTGCATAATTCATTTTAATTAACATCCTTTCTATTTTTTACTTTGTTTATATTTTCAATTATAATACATAATACTATCCTAATTAATTCCCGAATAATTTTCCTATTATTTGAGATATTGGGTTTTCAAATAATAACTGTCTCATCCATCCATTTGTAAATGGTACAAACCATAAAATAATTCCCAATATTACTATAATAACAACTGTCAAACCTAACGAAAATACATCTATTTTTTCTACATTTTTTATTTTTTTTATATCAGGTATAATATTTTTCGATATTTCAATAATGTTTTTAATGTTTCCTACTTGATAAGTGCTTGTATCTTTCTCGTCATCTTTTGATTTTTTGTTATTTTTTCCTTCTTTAGTTTTTGTTTTCTTACTTGTTTCAAAATTTACTTTATATATATTATTTTGGGCATATTTTTCTATTTTTTCTCTATGTAACTCTAAGTCATATTGTTCTCTTAAAAAATCATTTGAAAGAATTTTATATGCCTCATTAATATCTTTTATTTTTTGTTCTGCATATAGTTTGTCTTCTCCTGTATATAAATCTGGATGATATTTTTTTACCAAAACGTTATATGCTTTTTCTATTATTTCTCCTGATGCATGTTCATTTACTTCTAATATTTCATAATAATTTTTCATATGTATTGCACCCTTTTTCTTCATTTTTTATATTTCACATTTTTATAAAATATAACTACTTTGAATTATTATATACAATTCTTTTAAAAAAATAAATAGAAAAATTAAAATTTTTTCTATTTATTTTTTATATTTTTTGTAATATTGTATAATTTTTATTTAAAAATAATCTAAAATTCGACAAAATATACAAAAAAAGATGAGACAATTAAGGACTGTCCCCATTGTCTCATTTCTTTTATTCTCCGAAGATAGCTTCGAATTCTTCTGCTTCTATCTTCTCTTTTTCTAATAATATTCCTGCTACTTGATGTAGTTTGTCTACATTGTCTGATAAAATTTGTTTTGCTCTATTATATCCTGTATCTACAATTTTCTTTGTTTCTTCGTCTATAATTGCTGCTGTTTCTTCTGAGTATTCTTTACTTTGTGCAAAATCTCTTCCTAAAAATACTTCCTCTTGACTAGAACCTAGCATTAAAGCTCCTATTCTGTCACTCATTCCATATTTTGTTACCATGCTTCTTGCAATTTTTGTTGCTCTTTCAATATCATTGCTTGCTCCTGTTGATATATCATTTAATATTAATGCTTCTGCAACTCTTCCTCCTAAAAGTGATACAATATTTTCTTCCATTTCTGTTTTTGACATAAATGATTTATCTTCTGTTGGTCTATACATTGTATATCCTCCAGCCATACCTCTTGGCACTATTGATATTTGATGAACTGGGTCTTGAGTCTCTAAATAATGACTTACAACTGCATGACCTGCTTCATGATATGCAACTAGTCTATTTTCTTTTTCACTTCTTACTTTTGTCTTCTTTTCAGGTCCCATTGTTACTTTAACCATTGCATCTTCTATTTCTTTCATTCCAATTTCATTTAAATTTCTTCTCGCTGCTAAAAGTGCTGCTTCATTTAATACATTTTCTAAGTCAGCTCCTGCAAATCCTGATGTATTTTTTGCAATTACTTTTAAGTCTACATCATCTGCTAATCTTTTCTTTCTACTATGAACTTCTAATATTTGTTCTCTTGCTTTTACATCAGGTGCACCTACTACAATTTGTCTATCAAATCTTCCTGCTCTTAATAATGCTTTATCTAATACATCTGGTCTATTTGTTGCAGCTAATACTATTACGCCTTCATTTTCTGCAAATCCATCCATTTCAACTAACAATTGATTTAATGTTTGTTCTCTTTCATCATGTCCTCCACCAAGTCCTGCACCTCTTTGTCTTCCTACTGCATCAATTTCATCAATAAATATAATACATGGCGCATTTTTCTTGGCTTGATCAAATAAATCTCTTACTCTTGAAGCACCAACACCAACAAACATCTCCACAAAGTCAGAACCACTTATAATAAAGAATGGTACTCCTGCTTCTCCAGCTACTGCTTTTGCTAAAAGTGTTTTACCTGTACCTGGTTGCCCAACTAATAACACACCTTTTGGTATTCTTGCTCCCATATCTGTAAATTTCTTTGGATTTTTTAAAAATTCTACTATTTCTTCTAATTCTTCTTTTTCTTCATCAACACCTGCAACATCTTCAAATGTTATTTTATTTTTTTCTGCTGGAGTCATCATTCTTGCTTTACTTTTTCCAAAAGACATTGTTTTGCTTCCTGGATTGCCATTTCCTGCTCCTCCCATCATAAAGAACCAGAAAATAAAGAAAATAATTAATAATCCGAATGGTGTTAATAAACTTAATATAGTAATAAATATAGATTCAGATTTTTCTTCAAGTGTAAATGCTCCATCTTTTAGGAAATCTTCAGAATAAGACATAAAGCTTTCCATGTTTGGTATATTTACCTCTTTTTTTACCTTTTCATCTTTTAATTGCACCATTGCTGTCGTTCCATTTGAATCAATTTCTATTGACTCTACTTTTCCACTATTAATATCTGCAATTAACTCTGAATATTTTAATTTAGAATCACTATTTTCTACTATTGAAGATAAAACAACAATAAATATTACTCCTATAATTAGCCACATAGCTAATGTTTTAATTCCATTTTTCAAAATAATTCCTCCTCCTGTTTAATTTACATTGAATTTATAACACATAAATTTTTATTTTTCAATCATTTTTATATGTCTTTTTTGTTACATTTTGTAAGCATTTTTGTCTTCTTTACGGCTACTTACACTTGGCTTATAAAATAAATTTTATGATTTTTAACTAAAATTTTAATTTTTTTATTAGGAGTTAAATATTTATTACCTATATTGTTACTACATAACTTTATTATATCTTCTATATGTATTTTTTCAATTCCTTGTGCATTTCCAAAAATTCTTATTATAGTATATAATACAAGCCTTGATTTTATTACTTTTTCTTGTTTATTAAATAATTTTAAATCTAAAACAATCTCTTTATATTTTTTATTATCTTCTTTACTACTATGTTTATTACTATTTTCTTCACTGTCTCCGTCATTATTTTCGTTGCATACTTCTTCAATTAATATATCATAAAATATATTTTCTACTTGTTTTTCTATATATTCCTCTTCTTCAGATACAATCTTAGATAATCTATCTAAAGTATTAATTATGTTTGGATTAAATTCTTTCTTTATATACGGAATAACGATATTTCTTACTTTATTTCTAGTATAAATATTATCACTATTTGTTTTATCAATTCTTGGATTTAACTTTTCTTCTTGACAATACTGTTCTATTTCTTCTCTTTCACATTCAATAAGAGGTCTAATATAATTCTGTCTTTTTGGCTCAATTCCTTTTAATCCAGTCACTCCGCTTCCTCTTAATAAATTCATAATAATTGTTTCAGCATTATCATTTTTATTATGAGCAATAGCAATTTTATTAGAATTCGTTTTTTGTAAAATTTCCTCAAAAAAATTGTATCTTGCCAATCTACCCGCTTCTTCTGTTCCTATTTTATTATTATTAGCAAGTTTTTGAACATCTATACTTTTAGAATAAAAATCAATATTATTTTTTTTGCAAAAATCTTTCACAAATTGTTCATCTTCAAAAGCTTCATCTCTAATCATATGATTTACATGAGCAACTGTTATTGCCATTGGTTCCGGGTTTAAATGGCAACCTAAATTTTCTGCCATCGGTTCCGGGTTTAAGTGGCAACCTAGATTTTATAAGGGGCTATTTATATATAAGGGGGAGTTATAACAA
>CANQWL010000069.1 GCA_947627555.1 uncultured Clostridia bacterium
AAACATATAAAATGAATGTTAATGTTACAAATTGTTCAAATAATTATGGACCATATCAACATAATGAAAAATTAATTCCACATATGATTAAATTAGCATTAAATGATGAAAAATTACCTGTATATGGAACAGGAAAAAATATCAGAGATTGGCTATATGTAGAAGATCACTGTGAAGCAATAGATTTAGTATTCCATAATGGTGTATCTGGCGAAAGATACAATATTGGTGGACACAATGAAAAAAGAAATATAGAAATTGTTAAATTAATTTTAAAAAGATTAGGAAAATCAGAAGATTTGATAGAATATGTAGAAGATAGAAAAGGGCATGACTACAGATATGCAATTGACCCAACAAAAATCAAAAATGAACTTGGATGGTATCCAAAAACAAAATTTGAAGATGGAATTGTAAAAACAATAGATTGGTATTTGGAAAATCCTGATTGGCTAAAATAATAAAAATCTATAAGACAAGAACGAATAATTAGTTTTTGTCTTTTTTTATATAATAGTAAAATAGTACTTTCTTATTGTAAAAAGTTTTGTGTTAGCTTGTATATATTTGTGCCTATTAAAAAAATTTTATAAAAAATAACACATGGAGTTAAAAGTATGTTATTATTATGTCAGAAAATAAATTGAGAATAGGAGAATAGTTATGAAAAATATTAAAATATTTGCTTGTCCGACAGCAGAAAAATTCACAAAAGAAATATGTGATTGTTTAGGAATAGAAATGGGAAAAATAAAACATCAAAAATTTATAAACGACAATAACTTTGTACAAATATTGGAAACAGTAAGACAAAAAGATGTGTATATTGTACAAACAACACAACCACCAGTTAATGAAAGAATTATGGAATTGCTAATAACAATAGATGCTGTAAAAAGAGCATCTGCTAAGAATATAAATGTGGTATTGCCATATTTTCCTTATTCAAGGTCAGATAAAAAAGATCAACCACGAGTACCAATCACAGCTAAATTAATTGCACAATTAATAGAAGCAGCAGGAGCAACAAGAGTAATTAGTTGTGATCTTCATAATCCAGCCATAGAAGCATATTTTAATATTAATTGTGATAAATTGACAGCAGAATATTTATTAGAAAAATATTATAAAGAAAAAAATCTGAAAGATATGGTAATTGTTGCAACTGATGCAGGAAGTTCAAAAAAAGCATATAAATATTCAGAGTTTTTTAAATGTCCAATTGCTTTGGTAGATAAAAGAAGAGAAGGAAATGATGATAGAGCTATTGCTAGTACTATTATTGGAGAAGTAAAAGATAAAAACGCAATTATATTTGATGATGAAATAGATACAGCAGGTTCTATGATGGAAACAGTAAAGGTATTGCAAAAATTTGGTGCTAAAAATATTTATGCAGGTGCTACACATGGTATTTTGTCAGGTCCTGCAATTGAAAGAATTCAAAATTCTGGAATTAAAGAAATGGTATTAACAAATACTGTTCCTATACCGGAAGAGAAGATGATAGATAATATAACTGTATTATCTATAGCACCATTATTTGCAGAAGCTATTCAACGAACTAATGAAGAAAAACCACTAGGTGAATTATTTGAGTTATAATAAAACTATACACAAAACAAAAAAAATATGATAAAATATAAAAGATATTAAATTTTGTGTTAAAGAAAATTCGTATAGGAAGGAATGAATAATATGCAGAAAAAAAGAATATTGACAGGAGATAGGCCAACAGGAAGATTACATATTGGACACTATTTTGGATCATTAAAAAAGAGAGTTGAATTACAAGAAAGTGGAAAATATGATCCATATATATTAATTGCAGATGTTCAAGCATTAACAGATAATTTCAATAATCCTGAAAAAGTAAGGAAAAATGTAAGAGAAGTTGCAATAGACTATTTATCTGTTGGAATAGATCCTAAGAAAACAACGATTTATATTCAATCTATGATACCAGAAGTAGCAGAATTAACAGTATTTTATTCAAACCTAGTAACAATAGCAAGATTACAAAGAAACCCAACTGTAAAAACAGAAATTGCACAAAAAAAAGAGCTATTTGGAGAAAGTGTAACATATGGATTTTTGGGATATCCAGTAAGTCAAGCAGCAGACATAACTGCATTTGAAGGAGAAATAGTACCAGTAGGAGAAGACCAATTACCATTAATAGAACAATGTAGAGAAATTGTGAGAAAATTTAATTCTATTTATGGAGATATTTTAATAGAACCAAAAGCGGAATTATCTGCAGAAAAAAGAATTAAAGGACTAGATGGAAATGAAAAAATGGGAAAATCTCTAGGAAATGCAATTTATTTATCAGATAGTGAAGAAGAAATAACAAGAAAAGTAATGAGTGCTATAACAGATCCAAATCGTATAAAAAAAGATGACTTAGGAAACCCTAATATATGTATGGTTGCATACTATCATAATTTATTTACAAAACCAGAAGAAGTGAAAACAGTATGTGAAGAATGTAAAGCAGGAAAAAGAGGATGTGTAGCATGTAAAAAACAACTAGCACAAAATATAATAGAAGAATTGAGACCAATAAGAGAAAAAAGAAAATACTATGAAGAACATCCTGAAGAAGTTGATAAAATATTGATAGAAGGAACTACAAAAGCAAGAGCAGTTGCAAAAGAAACTATGAAAAAAGTAAAAAAAGCAATGAAACTAGATTATTTTGAATGAGACAATGGGGACGGTCTTTAAATGTCTCATAAATTTAACCGAAAAATGTCGAAAAATATTGAAGAATAAAATTAAAAATAAACGACAAAAAACGACAAAATGATGAGACATTTAAAGACCGTCCCCATTGTCTCAAAAGGAGAAAAATATGTTTACAGATTATACAAAAATAGTAATTAAGTCAGGCGATGGAGGAAATGGAGCTGCAACATTTCGTAGAGAAAAATATGTAGCTGCAGGTCGGACCAGACCGGTGGCGATGGTGGAAATGGAGGTAATATCTATTTTCAAGTAGACAAAGATAAAAATACACTTATTGACTTTAGATATAATAAAAAGTTCAAAGCTAAAAATGGTGAGAATGGAAGCGGAAATCATTGTAATGGAAAATATGGAGAAGATTTAAATATAAAAGTTCCAAGAGGTACTGTTGTTAAAGATGCTAAAACAGGAAAAGTGATAGTAGATTTATCAGAGCCAAATCAAAAAGAATTGATATTAAAAGGTGGTAGAGGAGGAAGAGGAAACTCACATTTTGCAACAGCAACAAGACAAGCTCCTAGATTTTCAGAAGATGGAGAAAAGGGAGAAGAAAAAGAGATTATTCTAGAATTGAAACTATTAGCAGATGTAGGGTTACTTGGATTTCCTAATGTTGGAAAATCTACTTTTTTAGCAACAGTAACAGAAGCAAAACCTAAAATTGCAAATTATCATTTTACAACATTAGAGCCAAATTTAGGAGTCGTAAAAACAAAAAATGGAGATGGGTTTGTTATTGCAGATATTCCAGGAATTATAGAAGGAGCAAGTGAAGGAGTAGGACTTGGAATTCAATTTTTAAGACATGTAGAAAGGACAAGATTATTATTACATTTTCTAGATGTCTCAGGACAAGAAGGAAGAAATCCAGTTGAAGATTTTTATGCGATTAATGCTGAATTAAAAAAATATAGTGAAAAATTAAGTAAAAGAAAACAAATTATTGTGGCAAATAAAATAGATGTAATGCAAGACGAAACATTATTAAAAGAAGTAGAAAAATTAGCAAAAAAAGAAGGACTAGAATTTTATAAAATATCAGGAGTAACAAAACAAGGAGTGCAAGAACTAATAGACCATGTAGCAGAAATACTAGATACACTACCAAAAGAAGATTTAATTGATGTAGAAGATAGAATAGTATATACATTAGAAGATGAAAAACAACAATGGGAAATCAAAAAGCAAGATGATATATTTATAGTTACAGGAAAAGCAGTAGAAAGACTAATGGGAAGAATTAACATAGAAGATAATGAATCAATGTACTACTTACAAAAAAGTTTGAAAAACATGGGAATCGAAGCAAAATTAAAAGAAATGGGAGTATGCGAAGGAGATACTGTAATCATTGCAGATTGGGAATTAGAATGGTACGAATAATAGCAAGTTGCCAACAGTTCCGGGTTTAAATGGCAATCCATGCCAACAGTTCCGGGTTTAAATGGCAATCTATCCAAAAATTTAATAAAAATAGAAAATAAAAAATTATAATAAAAAAAATACATCTCAAATATTAAATATCAAGCAAAAAGTTCGATATTTTGAGATGTATTTTTATATTAAAATTTATTAATTAATAAAATTTTATAAGCTTAATATTATTTACTAAGTTCATATATAGCTCGTGCATAAATTTTACAAGACAATAGTAAAGAATCAATAGAAATGAACTCATCTGTTTGATGACACATATCTTTGTGACCTGGTAGATTTGCTCCAAAAGAAACACAATTTGGAAAAGCGCGTGCAAAAGTTGCACCACCAATTGCAATTGGTTCTAAATTAGAATTTGTTTCTTCATTATAAATTTTACATAGAGTCTTTACTAAATAATTATCTTTAGAGATATACAAAAAAGGCATATGACTTTTCGTTTCAAAATCTACATTAATGTAAGGTGCTAAAGCCTTTAAAAAACTATTTCCGATATCAACAATAGGAGTATGAATTGGAATTCTTAAATTTATGCCTATTTTTAAAACAGAATTATCTAAAGAAAAGTTTCCAACATTTAAAGTTAGTTTTCCAGATTCATCTTCAAAATTAATTCCTAAATTTTCTCCATAATATTGAATATTGATAAATTTTGCAAAAAAGTCAAACAACTCAATCTCTATTTTATAAGATTTAAAAATTTCATCAAGAATAACTATTAACCTAGAAATAGCATTTATACCTAAATCAGGATGTGCACTATGTGCTTGAATTCCATAAGAAGTTAATTTTACATGTTTATCATCAATTTTATAAATATCGATTTCGTAATCATATTTGTCTTTTATTTTTTTAATAGTACTAATAAAATCTGACATTGAAATTTTATTTATATCAATTTCTAAAATACAACTACAAATTTTAGGAACAACATTTAAGGCATTATTATTGCAATCAATATTATTTATGATAATTGGTTTGTTTAAAAAATTAGAATAATTCATTTGTAAATAAGATGTTAAAATAGATTTTTCTGCATAAATGCATGGAAAATCAGCATCTGGACTAAAGCCAATAGTAGGAATTTCTTCATGTTGTTTGTAATACTCAATGCATTTCCAATCATTTTCTTCATTTAATCCTAAAATAAGTCGTACTCGCTTATTTACTTTACAATTTTCCATTACTGTTTTCATAGCATATAAAGAACTAATTACAGGTCCTTTGTCATCAATTGCACCTCTACCATAGATGTTATTGTTTGCGATTGTGGCACTAAATGGAGGATAGATCCAATTTTCTCCTTCTGGTACAACATCAAGATGTCCAATAATACCAACTAATTCTTCTCCTTCACCAAATTCTATATATCCACAATACCCATCTATGTTTTTTGTTCTAAAGCCTAATCTTTTTCCTAAATCAAGTGCATATTCTAAAGCTTTGTTTATATTCTCGCCAAATGGCTTAGAAGAATTGTTAGATTTTGAAATAACACTTGGAATTTGAATTAATTTTTGTGTTTCTTTTATGATTTCTTCTTTCTTATTTTCAATATATTTTTCAAACATATAACCAGTCCTTTCTAAAGTATTATAATATATTGTATAATAAAAGACAATTAAATATTCTGCTTTTGAAAAATTAGGAGATATTATAGAATTGATAGTTATAATTATTAACATCAAGATGAAATTAAATAAATTTAAAAAATGCTTGTTCAAGATAATTTTCAAAGAAATTCTAAATCAATTTTATGGCACCCTTCCAAGACAAGCTTGAACTCTTTCCATAAAATTGATAAAGAATTTTTAATTCAAATTACTTTCAATTCGCTATATTTTCTAAATTTATTTAATCTCATCTTAATGAAAAAAATTATAATAAAGTTTATATAAAATTTGATGTGAGAATATAGACAAATATAAATATCAAAGATATAATAAAAACATATCAAAATAGACAAAATAAAAATAGAATAAGCTAAAATATGAAAGGAGTAAAACAATGGAAAGTGAAGATATAAATTTCTTAAAAGAAAAAGCAAAACAAATTAGAAAAGGAATTATAGAACAAGTATATAATGCACAATCAGGACATCCAGGAGGGTCACTTTCAATTGCTGATATTTTAACAGTATTATATTTTAAAGAAATGAACATTGATCCTAAAAATCCAAAATGGGAAGACAGAGATAGGCTAGTATTATCAAAAGGGCATTGTTCACCAGCATTATACAGTTGTTTAGCACACAGAGGATATTTTGACCCAAACGAATTAAATACATTTAGAAACATCAAAAGCAACCTACAAGGACATCCAGATATGAACAAAGTTCCAGGAGTTGATATGACATCAGGTTCATTAGGCCAAGGACTATCAGTAGCAAATCGGAATAGCGATTAGTGGTAAATTAGATAA
This sequence comes from uncultured Clostridia bacterium, assembly GCA_947627555.1. Taxonomy (GTDB): domain Bacteria; phylum Bacillota; class Clostridia; order TANB77; family CAG-508; genus CAG-269. The sequence goes on from CANQWL010000069.1 coordinate 6,610, forward strand.
AAAAGACTATAGAGTATATTGTGTTCTAGGAGATGGAGAAATCGAAGAAGGACAAATATGGGAAGCAGCGATGGCATCTAATAAATACAAACTAGATAATCTTTGTGTTATTGTTGATAATAATAATTTACAGATAGATGGAACAATAGAAGATGTAATGAGTTCTTATCCAATTGATGAAAAATTTAGAAGCTTTGGATTTCAAATAATCAACATAGATGGGCATGATATAGAAGAAATTATAAAAGCATTTGAAGTAGCAAAAAATGTAAAAGGAAAGCCAACTTGTATCATAGCAAAAACAATAAAAGGAAAAGGAATATCATTTATGGAAAATCAAGTAGGATGGCATGGAAAAGCTCCAAATGAAGAACAATATAATCAAGCAATTAAAGAATTAATAGGTTAAATATTTGAAAAAATGTAACTTGAAAGGATTAAAAGCAAAAATGAAAGTAATATATGGAACAGGAAACTTAAAAAAAATAGAACAAGTAAAAAACTTTTTTAAAACACAATCGGTAGATTTAGAAATATTATCTCTAAAAGATATAGGTTTTAACGAAGAAATTGAAGAAAATGGGGAAACAATAGAAGAAAATTCTATGATAAAGGCAAAAGCTATAAAAGAATATTGCGAAAAAAATAATATAAATGAAATAATAATAACAGATGATACAGGACTTATGGTAGATGCACTAAATGGTAAGCCAGGTGTTCATACAGCAAGATATGCAGGAGACCATGCACCACAAGAAGTTGCAATTAATAAATTACTTGATGAAATGAAAAATATAGAAGAAAAAGAAAGAACAGCTCATTTTGAATGTGTTTTAACAGCAGTATTACCAAATGGAAAATATATAGTAGAAAAAGGAATTACTGAAGGAAAAATTGCTACAAAACCAGGAACTATGGGAAAATTAACTTTTGGACCGATATTCATACCAAATGGTTATATAGTAGTAATGAATGATTTAAAAGATGAAGAATTAGGACATACACATAGGGAAATAGCTTTTTTGAAATTGTTGGAAGATTTAAAAAAATGTGAAAGATAAGTTAATTGAAGAGTAACTAAATTTTTATGTGTATTTTTTATGATAAAAAGATAGAAAAGAAAGGAATGAGTTTTTTATGGATATAAACAAAAAAGTAGCTACTAGAAAAAGCTATGGAGAAGCTTTAGTAGAGTTAGGAAAACAAAATAAAGATGTAGTAGTGTTAGATGCTGACTTAGCAGGAGCAACAAAAACAGATTTATTTGCAAAAGAATTTCCTAATAGATTTTTTGATATGGGAATTGCAGAAAGTAATATGATGGCAACGGCTGCAGGATTTGCAACTTGTGGGAAAATTCCGTATGCTAGTACATTTGCTGTATTTGCGGCAGGGAGAGCATATGACCAAATTAGAAATAGTATTT
>CANQWL010000070.1 GCA_947627555.1 uncultured Clostridia bacterium
TATGTGGTTAGCGATATGTACTCCCACTACGGACTTTCACCGATTAGTTAAGCGACATGCCTGTCGCACTATAAAAACAGATAGAATTATTTATATTAAATTCTATCTGTTTTATTTTATATCTATTTATTTATATAATATTATTCTAAATATTCTACAATAACAATCAACTTTCTACAATTTTTGCATATTATATAATAGACAACATTAAGTTGTAATATGAAAGGAATGATATTATGGAAATGGATTACAAAAAACCTTATTGCCCTGTACTAGATATAGATGGTGTGATTTCAGGAGGAAAGCAATTTGATTTAGATATAACTCTACCAGAAGACAATCGTGATGTAATTTATGGTGTTGTTAAAAATTGTTTTAAAGAACCAGTTTCTGATGCAGTTGTAAAATTAGTTGAAATTGTATATGAACATGGTAAAGAAGAAAGAAGACCTATTGGCCATACTTTTACAGACTGTGAAGGAGAATTTGTCTTTGGTCCTCTTTGTCCTGGAAAAGAATATGCTATTCAAATTTGGGTAAATGATACAAAGAAAATTAAAATATGCGCAAAATGTCATCATGAAGGTAAATGCTTAAAAGGAGAAAAATGCGATAAATGTGATTGTTTCATTGAAAGCAAAGATAAATGTAAAAAAGATGACTGCAAAAAAGATGACTGTAAAAAGAATGATTGCGAAAAAAAAGATTGTTTTGAAGTTCCAGAATGTAAATAGTAATCTTTAAGATTATTCTATTTGTTAAAAAACAGAGAAAATCTAAAATTAGCATTTTCTCTGTTTTTAATATATGTTTATTTTTTACATGATTCCCATTTTTCTTGCAAATTGTTTTCCCTTTTTCATCATTTTCTTTTTATTCATCATTCCTGTTTCTGTATACATCATTACTAATCCAGTTGTTAGTAAGCCACCAATCATAACACCTTTTATAAATTTCATAATATCACCTCTTTTTTTTATTTATTACTTATTATTTCTTAACATCTGATTTTTTATACTTTTTTATAATGGAATATATTTCATTTATTGCAATTATAGCTAAAAATATCCCAAAGCATTTCCTTAAAATTCCTACATCTGTATTAATTGAAATATTAGCTCCTATAATTGCACCTAATATTCCAAAAATTGATATTATAATTGCTAATGGAATATCTATATTTTTATTTTTTAAATTAACAATAATTGCAACTATTGATGTTGGAATGAAAAAAATCAAATTTGTTGCTTGTGCTATATGTTGCTCCATTCCTATTACAAATGTTAAAAGAAAAATTAAAATAGTTCCTCCTCCCATTCCTGTTCCACTTACAATTCCTGATACTAGTCCAATTAGTATTTCTGCCATAATATCCTCCTTTTTATAATATAGCTCTAATTCCCATGATATTAAAGAAATCGTAGATTACTTTAAAAAGAGCAACGCCATATACGTGGCGGAGAAACTACTAATAATATTTTATATGATTTTAAACTTTTAAAGCACTTACCTTATTTACTGTGTTAACATTTTAAAAGATACATAAATTAAAAACACTGTAAATGAAATTTTTAAAACTTTTTCTGGTAGTTTTTTTAATAATTTAGCTCCAATATATCCTCCAATTGCTCCACCAATTGCACAAAATACAGCTACTTTCCAATCTATAAAATTCCCCTTATAATAAAAGAAACTACTAGTTACAACCATTGGCAAAATGCAAAAAACGGATGTCCCTCTTGCCTTTGTATCTTCTATACTTAATAAATGAATAAAAGCTGGAACTAATATCATACCACCACCTGTTGAAAACAAACCACTTATAATTCCTGCTAATATTCCTATTACAACTTTTTTGACCATAATAAAAACCTACTTTTTAGTAGGTTTTCCATTTTTAAAATTTTTATTCAGATGATTTTGTGAACTTAAAAAATTGTCTTCATCTTCAAAATTATTCTTCATAATATTTTGTTCCTAACATTTTATCTGGCAGATATTGTTGTTCTACATAGTGTCCTGGATAGTTATGTGGATATTTATATCCTTCACTATATCCTAGTTCTTTCATTTTTTCTATTGGTGCATTTCTAATATGCATTGGAATTTCTCCTGTATCTTTTGTTTGCACATCTTCTAATGCTTTATTTATTGCCATATAAGCAGCATTTGATTTCGGCGATGTTGCTACATATATTGCCGCTTCTGATAGCAATATTCTGGCTTCTGGCATTCCTATCATATGTATCGCTTGCATAGCAGAATTTGCTACAACTAACGCATTTGGATTTGCCATTCCTACATCTTCAGAAGCACATATTGTTATTCTTCTTGCTAAAAACATTGGATCTTCTCCACCATTTAGCGCTCTTGCTAAATAAAATACTGCTGCATCTGGATCTGAACCTCTCATTGATTTTATAAATGCACTTATATTATCATAATGTTCTTCTCCATTTTTATCAAAAATTGCTTTTCTACTTTGCACACTATTTTTAATAATTTCATCTGTTAAATGAATATATCCATCTTCACTCATAGCTGTTGTTAGTGTAGCAATTTCTAAACCATTTAATGCTGTTCTTACATCTCCATTTGCAATTGTCGCTAGCTTTTTTAATGTATCATCTTCTATTTTTATTTGATATTCTCCAAGTCCATCTTTTCTAGTAATTGCATTTTTCAAAATTTCATAAATATCTTCTTCTGTTAATGGATTTAATTTTATTACCATTGACCTTGAAATAAGAGCTTTGTTTACTTCAAAATATGGATTTTCTGTTGTTGCTCCTATTAGTATAATTGTTCCATTTTCTACAAATGGTAATAATGCATCTTGTTGTAATTTGTTAAAGCGATGAATTTCATCTATAAATAGAATACTTTTTCCTGTTGGATTTAGCATAAAATTTTTAGTTTCTTCTATAACTTTTTTTATATCTGAAACTCCTGCAGTTACTGCATTTATTTTGTAAAATTTGTATTTCGTAGTTTCACTAATTACTCTTGCCAAAGATGTTTTTCCACATCCTGGAGGACCAAATAGAATTATACTAGATAACCTGTCTGCTTTGATAGTTCTATATAAAATTTTATCTTTTCCTAAAACGTGCTCTTGCCCTACATATTCATCTAGTGTTTTTGGTCTTACTCTATATGCTAGGGGTTCATTTTGGTTCATTTTAAATTCCTCTTTTTCTTTTTTATTCTCATTAACAAAACTAATTATTTTTATAGTTTGAGTTATGATATTTTACAATAAATATGCATAGATAATTACAAAGTTAAATACCTAATAAACTTAATCCCTTTTTTATTAGTTCTTCTGTTTTTAATTCTTTTATATCTATCTTTTCAAAAACTTTTTCTATTTCTTTTTTATTATATCCTAATACCTGAAGAGCTGCAATTGCTTCAGATACTTTTGCATTATTTTCAATTGCTTCTTGTAATTTATTTGTTGCTTGTTCATTATTATTAATTTCATGTTTAATTGCTTGAATTTGTTGTTCTTTACTAATTTTATCTTTTAATTCTAATATTATTCTTTGTGCTGATTTTGCTCCAATACCTGGAATTTGTGTTAAAGTTTTTACATCTTCTGAAATTACTGCTAATGCAAATTCTGATGGTTCACATGTTGCAAGCATTGTTAATGCTGTTTTTGCTCCAACTCCACTTACTGATATTAATAATTCAAACATCTTTAATTCTTCTAATGTATTAAATCCAAAAATGCTTATATCATCTTCACGAACTTTATAGTAAGTGTGAACTTTTACTATTTCTCCTATATTTCCTAATTTTTCAATTCCTGTATCTGACATGAATACTTTATACCCTAATCCTCCTACATCTATTACTACATATTCTGTCATTTTCATTTCTAAATTTCCCTTAATATATGCTAACATATATGTACCTCATTTCTTATTGTAATTTAATTTGCTGCTATTTACAAATAATTTTATATAGTTATTATAAAATTATTGTTATAATATTTTTATATATTCTATTTAAATTATAGTTGCCCTTATATATCATAAAAATATGTTGCTTCTAAGTCTGCTTCATGTGTTAATAATGCTATCGGATATTTTTTATATGTTGCACTTATTGCATTATAACTTTCTTTAGGTTCTGTATATCCCATGTGCCAACGAATTGCATATTTTTCTTCTGGCGTTAATTTGATATATTCTGTTATCATCATAACTGACTTTTCTCCATGTCCATATGGTATTGTATCATCTATTGTATAGTATGGTACTTTTTCCCATACTCCTAATGCATTTTTTGCGTTTCTGTAGTCTACTTTATAAAAATTGGTTTTACAAATGTCATGTAAAAGCCCAATTAAAATAATTGACTCTTCTGGTATTTCTATTTTTTCTATATTTGTTTCAACTTTGTGTTTTAAAATTTCATATACTTTCATGCTATGTTCTACAAGTCCACCTTCATAGTCTCCGTGAAATCTTGTACTTGCTGGTGCTTTGAAGAAATCTGATTTTTCTAAAAATTCTATTAGTTCATTTATTCCTTCTCTATTTACTGTTTTTAATAATTTCAAAAATTGCTCTTTCATCTTTTCCCCCATTACTTGGCTTTTTTTGCTCTATGAACCACCTTTTTTGAAAATAGGTGCAACTACATTTTTCTTTTTTCTTATTATCCTTGTCATTATATAAATATTAGTTTTAAAAGTCAATACTTTTAGCAAAATTTTGTTCTGTTTTTTATTCTTTCAATTGCTTCTATTGTGTTTTCTTTTGTTCCAAAAGCTGTTAATCTAAAATATCCCTCTCCATGTGGACCAAATCCACTTCCTGGTGTTCCTACCACATTTACTTCTTCTAATAATTTATCAAAAAATTCCCATGATGTCATTCCTTTTGGAACTTGTAACCATACATATGGTGAGTTTACTCCTCCATATGTAGTAAATCCTGCTTCTTCTAGTCCTTGTTTGATTATTCTTGCATTTTCTAAATAGCTCTTTATATTTTCTTGTATTTGTTTTTTACCTTCTTCTGAATATGTTGCTTCTGCTGCTCTTTGTGTTATGTATGATACACCATTGAATTTTGTACATGTTCTTCTATTCCATAATTTGTTGTAACTTACTTCTTTTCCTTCTTTTGTGAAACCTTTTACCTCTTTTGGTATTACAACATATCCACATCTTATTCCTGTAAATCCTGCCGTTTTTGAATAACTTTTGAATTCTATTGCAACTTCTCTTGCTCCTTCTACCTCATAAATACTATGTGGTATATTGTCCTCTGTTATAAAAGCCTCGTATGCTGCATCATAAAGAATTATTGATTGATTTTCTTTCGCATAATCTATCCATTTTTTCAAGTCTTCTTTTGTTAATACTGTTCCTGTTGGATTATTTGGAAAACATAGATATATCATATCTACTTTTTCTTTTGGTAATTCTGGCTTAAAGTTGTTTTCTGCCATTACTGGTAAATATACAATATTTTCATATGTTTCTTTTTCTTGATTATATTTTCCACTTCTTCCTGACATAACATTCGTGTCTAAATATACTGGATATACTGGATCTGTAATTGCTACTTTATTTTCTTTTGCAAAAATATCAACAATATTACCACAATCACATTTTGCACCATCTGATACAAATACTTCATCTTTTTCTATCTTAATTCCTCTTGATTTATAATCATTTTCTACTATTGCTTTTCTTAAAAATTCATATCCTTGCTCTGGTCCATATCCTCTGAATCCACTTTGTGTTCCTACTTCATCTACTGCTTTATGCATTGCTTCTAAACAAGCTGGTACTATAGGCTTTGTAACATCTCCTATTCCTAGCTTAATTACCTTTTTATCTGGATTCTCTTCTGTAAATTTTGCTACTTTTTTAGCAATTGTTGAAAATAAATAACTATCTTGTAATTCTAAAAAATTTTCATTAATTAAACTCATATTAATTTCATTCCTTTCTTAATTCTATTATTCTAAAGTTCCCTCAAATACTGTAACTGCAGGTCCTGTCATATATACATGATTATCTTGTTTGTTCCATTCAATTTCTAATGTTCCACCTAGTAATTTTATAAAAACATGTCTATCTGTTAAATTATTCAAACAGCATGCAACAGCTGTTGCACAAGCTCCTGTTCCACATGCTAATGTCTCTCCTGTTCCTCTTTCCCATACTCTCATGTTAATATGATTTTTATCAACAATTTGCACAAATTCTACATTAGTTTTGTTTGGAAAAACAGAGTCTACTTCTAGTATTTTTCCGTATTTTTCTACTTCAAATGTTTTCGTATCATCTACTACTGTAATAGCATGTGGATTTCCCATCGAAACACAAGTAAATAAAAATTCCTTATCTAAAGCTTTTAATTTTAAATTAGTAACTGGATTTTCTTCTGATATTACAGGAATCTTTTTCGCTTCTAAAATTGGCTCTCCCATATCTACTCTTACTGTTTCTACCTTTCCTTCTTTTACATTTAATAGCAATGTTTTTATACCTGCTAGTGTTTCAATGGTTATTTTATCTTTGTTTGTAAGTCCTTTGTCATATACAAACTTTCCAACACATCTTATTCCATTTCCACACATTTCTGCTTCACTTCCATCGCTGTTAAACATTTTCATTTTAAAATCAGCAACATCACTTTTACATATTAAAATTAGTCCATCTGAACCAATTCCAAAGTGCCTATCACTAACAAATTGAGCTAGGTCTGATTCATTATCTATTTGTTGATGGATTGCATCCATATAGACATAATCATTTCCTAGCCCATGCATTTTTGTAAATTTTTTCATTTTCTTCACCTTCTTAGGTATTAATAGCTAATAGAATATAGTTATATTCTATTAGCTGTTATTTTATCATATGAAAAAATTTTTGTAAAGATACTTATGAAACAAAAAATGAGACAAATGAGGACTGTCCCCATTGTCTCACTTTAAACTATATTACATACTTTTTAATTAGTATAATTCCTCCTGCTATTGTAATTAATATAATAAATCCTATTGTAAAGAATATTCTTATTTGTCCTGTACTTATTGATAGCATTACTGGTGCATCATCTATATCATCTTCTCCTTGCTTTTTGTTGTCTGGTGTTGAGTCTTTATCTGGTAGTCCGTATTCATTATAGTCTTTTGATATTTCTGCTGTATTAGTTTTTGCTCCCATATTATCTGCATTATTAATCCATGTAAGTACTACTTCAATGTCTGCATATTCTCCTGGTTTTAATAATTTGTTTTCTAATAGTTTTGTTGAAATTACATTGTTTCCTTCATCTGTCCATCCTGGATTGTCTGAAGCTACAAATTTTAGTCCCTGTGGAATATAATCTGTTATTTCTTTTGCATATCCTTCAACATTACCTTCATTGATTACTCTAATTGAATATTTGAATTTGACTGTTACTTGGTCTAGTTTCTTTCTGTTTAATTCTACTTTTACAACTTGTTCTGGGTCATCATATGGTTTATGTCCTGTATTTGTTACAGTTTGTTTTCCATTCTCAACAACAATTGCTTGTGTTACCCATTTTCTTAATGATAAATCAAATTCTTTTAATTCGATGTATTCTTTATCTTGGTCATCTTCCCCTTCATTCCATTCATCTGGTGTAGAGTCTTTATCTTCTACATCTTTTCCATTTTCATCACTGTCATCAGATATTTGGGCTGAGTTTACTATAATTCTATCAAATGAACTTTTCTGTGTTACTTTAAATGCTACTTGTACATCTTTATGAGCTGGATTTGTTTCACTTATTTCTTCATCTGGATTAAATTCTTTTAATAAATTTGCTCCTTCTGATTTTTCTTGTTCTTTTGATAGATAATCTGTTGTTATTTTTACTGCTTCTGAAACTTTTGTTGTCTCTTTTCCATCTTTATCTATCATTTTCCATCTCATATTTTTATTTGTTTCATTTTCTGGTAAAAATTCTAGTCCTTCTGGTATGTCATCTGTTATTTCTTTTGCATATCCTGCAATTTCACCTT
>CANQWL010000071.1 GCA_947627555.1 uncultured Clostridia bacterium
GTTCACAATTACTAAAAGTGCAAGCCCATTCAATCTTAGAACGTAATTCTTTACTTAATGCTATTTCTCTTTTTACCGTAGATATCATATCACAAAAACCTCCTTTTTTCAATACTTTGAGGCTATTTCTTGCTTTTTTGCCATTTTATTTTTGGCTAAATGCAAAAAAATAAGCCGACTAAATCGACTTATATATGTGAAAATGATATTCACTTTTTGTTTTCTTCAAACTTAACTGTAGCAATAATTACAAGTAGTTCGACGAAAACGCATTCTGGAGCAGGTAGTGGGAATCGAACCCACGTCATCAGCTTGGAAGGCTGAGGTTCTACCATTGAACTACACCTGCATATAAAATTTATAATTGTCAGGATAGTAAGACACAAATTGTATCTTTTGGAGCAGGTAGTGGGAATCGAACCCACATCATCAGCTTGGAAGGCTGAGGTTCTACCATTGAACTACACCTGCATATTTTTCCTCCTGACAATTATAAATTATAAATGTTTTTCTTATTTTTGTCAATACATTTTTTCAATTTTCTATTAATTTTCCATCATTTTCTTAGCAGCATCTACAAGTCCTACAAATAGAGGTGCTGGCTTATTAGGTCTAGATTTTAATTCTGGATGGAATTGTCCTGCTATAAAATATGGATGATTTTCAATTTCTACGATTTCAACTAACAAACCATCTGGTGATGTTCCAGAAATTTTTAGACCTGCTTTTTCTAATTGTTCTCTATAGTTATTGTTGAATTCAAACCTGTGTCTGTGTCTTTCTGATATTTCTTCTTCTCCATAAATTTTATTTGCTAAACTACCTTTTTTTATAATACATGGATATGCACCTAGACGCATTGTTCCACCTTTTTTATCTATTCCTTTTTGTTCTTCCATAATATGAATAAGTGGATTTTTCGTTTTTTCATCAAATTCAGCTGAATTTGCGTCTTTTATTCCTAATACATTTCTTGCAAATTCAACAACTGCCATTTGCATTCCTAAACAAATTCCTAAAAATGGTATTTTGTTTTCTCTTGCATATTTTATAGTTTCTATTTTTCCTTCAATTCCTCTATTTCCAAAGCCTCCTGGAACTACTATTCCATTATAATTACCTAATTTTTCTTTTACATTATCTTTATTAATTGTTTCTGAATCTACTAGTTCTACATCAACTTTTATTTCATTTGCAAATCCTGCATGATATAAACTTTCTATTACAGAAATATATGAATCTTCTAATTTTATATATTTACCTACAATTGCAATCTTTACTCTTTTTTGTTTATCAATATTTCTAATTTTTTGTATCATTTCTTCCCATTTTGAATTATCTGGAACATAATTTTCTAATTTTAAGTGATTACATACCTCTCTTGCTAATCCTTCTTCTTCTAGCATTAAAGGTACTGCATAAAGACAATCTGCTGTTTTATTTTGAATTACACTAGTTTTTCTAACATTGCAAAATAATGATAATTTTTCTCTAATATTTTCTGGGATATCTTGCTCTGTTCTACATACTAAAATATCTGGCTTAATTCCTAAACTTTGTAATTCTTTTACTGAATGTTGTGTTGGCTTTGATTTTATTTCGTTAGAGCCAAAAATATATGGTAATAATGTAACATGAATATACATTACATCTTCTGGATTTTTTTCTAGTCCTACCTGTCTTATTGCTTCAATAATAGATAAGCCCTCTATATCTCCTATTGTACCCCCTATTTCTGTTATTACAATATCTATATCTGTTTCTTCAAATCCATAAATTTTTTCTTTTATTTCGTTTGTGATATGAGGTATTACTTGTACTGTTTTTCCTAAATAGTCTCCTCTTCTTTCTTTTTCTATTACATTAGAATATACTCTACCCATTGTTACACTAGAATTTTTTGTTAAGTTTTCGTTAATAAATCTTTCATAATGTCCTAAATCTAAATCTGTTTCTGCCCCATCATCTGTTACAAATACTTCTCCATGTTCGTATGGATTCATTGTTCCTGGATCTACATTTATATAGGGGTCAAATTTTTGAATTGTTACTTTATATCCTCTATTTTTTAATAATCTCCCTAATGATGCCGCTGTAATTCCTTTTCCTAATCCTGATACTACTCCACCTGTTACAAAAATATATTTTGTGTTCATTTTTTCCTCCTAATCTAAAATAAAAAAAAGATTAAAAAACTCCCTAAAAAATCGGTTTTTTTTTAATCTATAATTATTTTATCATTTATTATAAGATTTTACAAGTTATTTTTTATAAGAAAATAAAAAATTAAATCAATATATAGTTTTAAAGGGAGTAAAAACAAACTTACTCCCTTTTTTGCTATCATTTTTTGCTACTGAATTATTATGCCCTTTATATCGTAAATTTCAACTCCATCTTCCGTTTCAGTAATTTCTATATCTGGTATAATCAGATATTTATTTTCTGTTTTTAGTTGATGGTATAGTCTCATTACAATTTGTTCAGGACATAACTGTTCATCGGATTTAATCAATTTCATAATCTCTTTTTTTACTTTGGAAGGTTTTATATTTAATAAATCAATTACTTTGTTTATAATAATACAATATTTTTTTTCGTTTTGTGTTATATAAAAGATGTCACAATTATCACCTTTCTTTCTAACTAATTTTGTCTTGTATTTTTCTTCCAAACAAAGCTCTTTTATTTCCTCCTCATCAATTAATCCTAAATACCGCAATAAGCGATATTGCCATTTTATTTTTTTCATGATAGCACTCCTTTCTTGCTTGTTTTATATTATTATATTGTTACATTTTTATTTTATCAGTTTTACATAATTATGTCAAATACTATAATACATTGTTTTAATATTAGAATATAAAGATATTATTATATAAATTTTGATTTTTTTATAATTTATTGTTATACTAAATTAAATTTATAAAATACTATTAAATAAAAAGGAGGAAATAAAATGCCAACACCACACAATAGTGCAAATAAAGAAGATATTGCAAAAACTGTTATAATGCCAGGTGATCCACTAAGAGCAAAATATATAGCAGAAAATTTTTTAGAAGATTTTAAATTAGTTAATGATATTAGAAATATGTTTGCATATACTGGAAATTATAAAGGACATCGAATTACTATTATGGCCTCTGGTATGGGAATGCCTAGTATGGGAATTTATTCTTATGAACTTTATAAATTTTATGATGTTGAAAATATTATTAGAATTGGTTCTTGTGGAGGTTATACTCCAGATTTAAAATTATTTGATATTATTTTGTCTGAACAAGCTTATTCTGAAAGTAATTTTGCTCTAAATACAAATAATGAAGATTGCCATCTAGTACAATCTTCTCAAAAATTAAATCAAATAATAGAAAATACTTCAAAACAAATTGATATTCCTATTGTAAAAGGGACTACTGCTTGTACAGAATGTTTTGATTTATATATGACTGATTTAAATAAAGTATTAGCTAGAATTCCAAAAGATTTAAAACCAATTGGCTCTGAAATGGAAGCATTTGCATTATTTTATATTGCTAAAATGTTAAATAAAAATGCCTCTTGCTTAATGAGTGTTGTTGATACTAATGTAAATTCTCATTTACCAAAGGCTAATGCTACTGCTGAAGAAAGACAAAATGGATTAAATAAAATGATTAAACTTGCTTTAGAATCTGCAGTAAATTTAAAAGAATAAAATATGCTTTTAAAAAGAAATAGGAAATTTTTTTAGAATTTCCTATTTCTTTATAGATAATATTTTATATTTCATAACTCCCGCTGGAGCATTTACTTCAACAACTTGATTTTTCTTTGATCCTAATAATGCATTTCCTAATGGTGATTCGTTTGATATTTTATTTTCTGCTAAGTTTACTTCTGTTGAACCTACAATTGTATATTCGATTTTTTCATCAAATTCCATATCTAACACTTTTACAATGTTCCCTACTTGTACTGTCTCTGTGTCTATGTCTTTTTCATCTATTATCTTTGCATATCTTATTTTATTTTCTAATTCTGCAATTCTAACTTCATTTTCAGCTTGTGCTGTTTTAGCTTCATCATATTCAGAATTTTCTGATAAATCTCCAAATCCTAATGCAATTTTAATCCTATCTGCTATTTCTGTTCTTTTTTCTGTTCTTAAATAATTTAATTCTTTTTCTAAATTATTATATCCTTCTTGTGTTAATAAAACTTCTTTTTCCTCCATAGTTTGTTCCTCCTCTTTAAAGTTTATTATATATTTTAAAAGCTTTTTCTAATATACGGCAAAAAGTCATTTTTGTCAAGATTATTTTATTATTTTTCGTGCACCTTTCATATATTCTACTCCTGATATAACAGTTGCAATTGTTTGAGTTAACATCATAATAGTTACCAAACTATTGAAATATAGTTCTACTCCTTGTAAATTTCCTGTAAAGCATTTTCCAAATGCATTTAAATCAATAAATGCTAATATAATTGCAGTCATTTGTGTTACTGTTTTCATTTTTCCCCATTTAGATGCTGCAATTACAATTCCTCCTTTTTCTACTGCTATTAATCGATAACCTGATATTATAAATTCTCGTGCTAGCACAATAATTGGAATCCATGCTGGCAATTTATTCATTTCTACTAACATAATCATTGCTGCTAAAACTAATATTTTGTCTGCTAATGGATCTAAAAATTTTCCAAATGTTGTTATTTGATTATTCTTTCTTGCCAAATATCCATCTAATTTATCTGTAATTGATGCTATAATAAAGACTACATCTATTAATATATATGATATTGGTATTTCTAATAATTTACCTTGTATTCCTAAAAATGGTATTATTACCATTATTGGAACTAATATTATTCTAAATATTGTTAATTTATTTGGTAAATTCATTTATTTTCTCTCCTTATTCCATATTCTTTACTTTAACATTTCAATTGCTTTTTGTAGTTGTGTATCATCTTTTTCCTCTACATTTAAAATATTAGTAATTGTATCTGGCAATTCTACCTTTTCATTTGGTTCTATTCCTATTTTGTCAATTTCTATTTTATTTGGAGTTAAATATTTTTCTGATGTTATTTTTAACCCACTTCCATCTGGCAAAGTTAACAATTGTTGAATTACACCTTTTCCAAATGTTTTCGTTCCTACTATTTTAGCTTTTCCTAAATCCTTTAATGCTCCTGCTAAAATTTCTGATGAACTTGCTGTATTTGCATTTGTTAAAATAATAATTGGCATATTAATAATTGGGTCATTTTTTGATTTCTTAATTTCTTCATTTTTATCTTTATCTACCTCATATAATAAAATAGAATCTTTGTCACATATATAATCTGCTATTTCTAATGCTTCATCTACAATTCCTCCACCATTGTTTCTTAAATCAATAATTAATGATTTTATTCCTTGTGATTCTAATTCTTTATACTTATTCTTAAAATCCTCTGCTGTTCCTTCATCAAAAGATGAAAATTGAATGTATCCAATATCGTTTTGTAATTTTTTTCCTTCTACTGGATTTGTTTTTATACTTTCTCTTTTTAATTCAAATTCTTTTGTTTCTGTACCTCTTAATATTTCTAATTTTACAGTAGACCCTATCTCTCCTTTTATTTTGTTTGCCATTACTGACATGTCATCAGCTTCGTATTGCACTCCATCAACTGATATAATTAAGTCTCCTGGTAAAATACCTGCTTTTTCAGCTGGTCCATCTTTAATTGGTGATAATACCATAACTTTATTTGTGTTTGTATCTTTTACCATATAAATACCAATACCTACAAAATTTCCAGTTGTCTCATCTAAAAAATCTTGCATATCTTCTTTTGTTATATATTCAGTATAAGGATCATCTAGACCTTCTATGTATCCTTTTATTGCCCCTTCATTTAATTTTTCTTCATCTACTTCTCCTAGATAATATTTGTCAATAATTGATTTATATTTTTTTATTTTGCTTGTTAAACTATTACCTTCTGAATAAATGTTAAAATACTTTCCTATGCTATCACTACCTATAAAGTATTGATACATTCCTATAGATGTAATTAAAAATGTGATAAATGCAACTATTGCATTTATCATAATCATTTTATAAATTTTAAATCGCTTTTTTTCTTCCATGTGATTTCCTCCAATAACATAATGTTTCTATTATACAAATGGAAAAGTCCCTATTGGGACATTCCTATTTAAATAGTATAAATTTTTAACTTTATAATATTTATATGTAATTTCTTTTTTATAATAACTTATTTATAAGTAATTTAATGGATTTTTTCTATTTGCATACAATCCTGGGCTTACTCTTACTTCAAAATGTAAATGAGGTCCTGTAGAGTTTCCTGTTGAGCCTACTCTCATAATTTGTTGTCCTTGTTTTACTGTTTGTCCTGCAGATACTGCTATTGAACCTTGTTGTCCATGTGCATATAATGTATATAAACCATTATAATGTGCTATAATAATATAATTTCCATAACTTGTTGTTAGTGCTTCTGCCGTTACTACAATACCATCAGCTACTGCATAAACTGGTTGTCCACTAACTCCACTACTTCCAAAATCTATTGCTCCATGATATTGTCCACTTGAATAATACATTCCAGTAGTTACTTTTGCATAAGCAGATGGAAGGGGATAGATGAATCCACTTGAACTTGGAGAGCTACTACTTTGTGCTCCTCCTGATGTTCCATTTGATGATGCTGCACTATTTTTCTTTTTTGCAGCTTCAATTTGTGCTTGCATTGCTTTAATTTTAGAGTCTATTGATTTATTAGCTTGATTTAATTCTTCAATTCTTTCTTGTAGCTTTTTCTCTTCTCCTGATAATTCTTCTACTTTAGCATTCTTTTCTTTTTTAGCTGTTTGTAATTGTGTAGATATACTTTGCTTACTTGCCTTTGATGTTGATAATTCTTGTCTACTACTTTCTAATTCTTTTTTTGCATTTTCAATTTGTTCTTTTTGTTTTTGAATTTTATCTAATAATTCTGAATCGTTTGTTGCAAGTTCTGTAACTAAATAATAATTAGATATTAAATCTGTAATACTTTCAGAAGATAAAATAACATCTAAATAAGAGGTTTCTCCTGCTTCATAAGTAGCAACTAATCTAGCATTTAATAATTCTTCTTGTTTTGTATAATCTTCTTGAGCTTTTTGTAATTCAGCTTGAGATTGTTCTATTTTTTTATTTAATTGTGAAATTTGTCCATCTAATTCATCTATTTGTGTTTCATAATTTGTAATTTGTGTAGATAATTCTTCTACTTGTTTTACTGTCTCTGATTTTTGGGCTTTAACTTCATTTAAATCTGATTGTGCTTCATTTATTTTTTTATTATTTTCACTTTGTTCATTTTTTAAATCTGTTGTTGATGCTGCTATAACAACATTACATTGTAACATAAGCATAAGTATTAATATTATTCCTACTATTTTTACACTTAATTTCTTCATAAGTTTCCTCCTATTATTTTAATATTTAAAGAATCATATTTTAGTATTTTAATTATTTGTATTTTTACTCTTCATTTGTACTCTTAGGTATAATACCATTTGTTTTTCTAAACATATAAAATCTCTCTCTTAAAAAAGTAATAGGGTATTTAAATATAA
>CANQWL010000072.1 GCA_947627555.1 uncultured Clostridia bacterium
GTTGTTGTGTTACTAATGAGTATGGTCCAGTTGAACGAGCATGTATTTTGTCATCTACTAAGTGGTGAAGTTTTAACATGTACATAACACCTACTGTGATTGGCTTATCAAATGGATCTCCTGTTCTACCATCATAAAGTGTCATTTTTCCATCTTCACTCATTCCAGCTTCTTTTAATACTTCTTTAACATCTTTCTCTGTAGCTCCATCAAATACTGGTGTAGCTATTTTCCATCCCAAAGCTTTTGCTGCTCCTCCTAAATGTACTTCAAGAACTTGACCTAAATTCATACGAGAAGGAACTCCTAGTGGATTTAATAAAATGTCAATTGGTGTACCATCTGGCATAAATGGCATATCTTCCTCTGGTAATACTCTTGAGATAACACCTTTGTTACCATGACGTCCTGCCATTTTATCACCAACAGATATTTTTCTTTTTGTTGCAATATAACATCTGATAATTTGATTAACACCAGGTCCTAATTCATCTGAATTTTCTCTTGTAAATATTTTTACATCTACAATTGTTCCTGCTTCTCCATGTGGTACTCTAAGTGATGTATCTCTAACTTCTCTTGCCTTTTCTCCAAAGATAGCTCTTAATAATCTTTCTTCAGCTGTTAAGTCTGTTTCTCCTTTTGGAGTAACTTTTCCAACTAAAATATCTCCTGGTCTAACTTCTGCACCAATTCTAATAATTCCGTTTTCATCTAAGTCTTTTAATGAGTCATCTCCAACATTTGGAATATCTCTTGTAATTTCTTCTGCTCCTAGTTTTGTATCACGACATTCACAATCATATTCTTCGATATGAATTGATGTGAATACATCTTCTTTTACTAATTTTTCATTAATTAATATAGCATCCTCGTAGTTGTATCCTTCCCATGTTGAGAAAGCTACTAATACGTTTTTACCAAGTGCCATTTCCCCATTTTGTGTAGCTGGTCCGTCTGCAATGACATCTCCTTTATTTACTTTTTCACCAACTTTTACAATTGGTTTTTGGTTTATACAAGTTCCACCATTTGTTCTTTTAAATTTACGAAGTTTATGTACAATTGTTTTTCCATTTTTATATTTTACAGAAATAGCATCTCCTGTTACTTTTTCAATAACACCATCATCTTCTGCTAATACTAAAATTCCTGAATCTTTTGCTGCTCTATATTCAATTCCAGTTCCAACAATTGGACTTTCTGTAATCATTAATGGTACTGCTTGACGTTGCATGTTAGCTCCCATTAAAGCTCTTTTTGCATCATCATGTTCCAAGAATGGAATCATAGCTGCTGCAACAGAAACTAATTGTTTTGGTGAAACATCTACATATTGTACTTTATCACTATCAACTTCTATAATTTCATTTTTAAATCTTACTCTAATTCTTTTATTTACAAATTTACCATTTTTATCAACTGGTTCTGATGCTTGAGCTATGATATAGTTGTCTTCTATATCTGCACTCATATATTCAACAATATCTGTTAATTTATGTGTTTTTGGATCAACTTTTCTATATGGTGTTTCTACAAATCCATATTCATTAATTTGTGCAAATGATGAAAGTGCTGAAATCAATCCGATATTTGGTCCTTCTGGAGATTCAATTGGACATAGTCTACCATAATGTGTATGGTGAACATCACGAACCTCAAATCCTGCTCTTTCTCTTGTTAATCCTCCTGGTCCTAATGCAGAAATTCTTCTTTTATGTGTTAATTCTGAAAGTGGATTTGTTTGATCCATAAATTGTGACAATTGTGAACTTCCAAAGAATTCTCTAATTGCTGATGTTATTGGTTTTGTGTTAATTAATGTTTGTGGTGTAACAACATCTAAATCTTGAATTGTCATTCTTTCACGTACAACTCTTTCTAATCTTGTTAAACCAATTCTAAATTGATTTTGTAATAATTCACCAACTGAACGAATTCTACGATTTGCTAAATGGTCGATATCATCTGGTTCTCCTAATCCATGTGATAAATTTAATAAATAATTTATAGATGCTATCATATCTTCTGTTGTAACATGTTTTGGAACTAATTCTTCCATTCTTTCTTCTAAAGCTTTTACTAAATCTTTTTTGTCTGTATTATCTATAATATTTTTTAATACATTATAATTTACTAATTCTTTTATATGTAATTTGCTCAAATCAACATCAGGTAATACTTTATGAATGTTAACTGTGCTATTACCAATAATTCTGATTTTTCTTTCTCCTAATGTAATGTCTACAATATTAATTCCAGAATTTTGAATTTCCTCTGCTTTTTCTGCTGAAATAATTTCTCCTGCTTGTACAAAAACTTCTCCTGTTTCAGCATCTACAATATCTTCTGCTGCAAATTTTTCCTTAATTCTGTCAGCTAAATTTAATTTTTGATTAAATTTATATCTACCAACTTTTGCTAAATCATATCTTTTATTATCATAGAATAATCCATTAAATAGATTTCTTGCAGCATCTACTGTTGGTAATTCTCCTGGTCTTAATTTTTTATAAATTTCTATTAATGCTTCGTCTTGATCTTTTATTGTATCTTTTGCAATTGTTGCATTTATCATTTCTTCATCACCAAATAATTCTCTTATTTGGTCATCTGTTATGATTCCAATTGCTCTTAATAATGTTGTTACAGGTACTTTTCTTGTTCTATCTACACGAACATAGAATATATCATTTCCATCTGTTTCATATTCAAGCCATGCTCCACGTAGTGGCATAACTGTTGATGTATATGTTTTCTTTCCTGTTTTTGTGTCAAATTCTTCTGCATAATAACATCCTGGTGAACGAACTAATTGGCTTACTACAACTCTTTCTGCACCATTGATAACAAATGTTCCACTATCTGTCATAAGTGGAAAATCTCCTAAGTAAATCTCTTGTTCTTTAATTTCACCTGTTTCACGGTTGATTAATCTTACTTTTACATGTAGTCTTGTGGCATATGTTGCATCTCTTTCTTTTGCTTCTTCTACAGAATATTTTGTTTTGTCTTCCATGTAATAATCGAAAAATTCAAGAACTAAGTTTCCAGAATAGTCTTCAATTGGTGAAATGTCTTTTAATACCTCTCCTAACCCTTCTTCAACAAACCAGTCATATGAATCTTTTTGAACTTTAATAAGGTTTGGCATTTCAATATAATCACCAACTTTTGCAAAGTCTTTACGAGAAGCTTTCTCGTAGTTAATTTCTTTTAACTTCAAAAAAATCACTCCTAAAAAAATATTAAGCAGATATTTAAATCCTAAGAAAATGCTTTAGCATTGACATAGAAATTAAGTATGCAAATTTTACTTTGCATTGAAAAAAATATAGAATTTAAAAGAAGTCCTTCTTAAAAACTATTTGATGTCTAAAAAATTCGACTTGTCTGCTCCTACAAATCAACCTTCCCTAGGTCAAATTAGAATTTAATTCCTCTTCTTTTAATTTTTAACTTTTGAATAAATATAAATTTCATTTCTTGCAAAATTAACTAGTCCATTAAATAAACGGCAATAAAAGAGCTGTTGAAAAATCTCTATTTTTCAACTGGCTCTAGTATTTATTTATTTTTTTGTTTTAACATTATATTTTATTTTTATCACCCTTATTGAAATTTTATTCTTCCATTGGGTATATTTTATTTTGCAAATATAGAATATAATAACATATTTTACCATTATGTGTCAAGGCTTTTTTCAAAATTGCAAAAGATTCGAGGAAACCAAAGGGGTTGCCAAAGGTTCCGGGTTTAAATGGCAACTAGCTAATTGCCATTTAAACCCGGAACCTTTGGCACGGAACCTTTGGCATCCTTTGGCATAATTTATTTAAATGGTATAAAATATTGTGTATTAATTTCTCCTTTACCTGCATTTATATATATTTTAGAATTCTTTGTAATAAACTGACTATATGATCCAGCATTATAAAATCCACTAGGACCATTACTACCTCCTATAACCCACATTACTATATTATTTATATACACTGAACTTATAGATCCTGCTTCTTTCATTCTTCCACTTATCATAATAATTCCATTAGATGGTATTGTATATTGATTTTCTTCTGAATTATATGGACTTAAGTCTACCTTATTATCATAATCTAGTTCTACATTTTTTATATCTATTCCCCTATTATCATCATCTGGTGTAGCTGCAATTTCTATACCATCTATACTTGCTAATTGTAAAGAACTATTTATTTCAAATTCATAAGGATATGCTTTTAATTTTGTATATATTGAAGTTGGGTTTTCATTACTTACTTTTGGTAAACTTGCAATTTTGCTTGTTTCTTCTACATATTGAAAATCATCATCTTCACAAAAATTATCTGCTAGTTCTTTTAATGTTGGCATTCTTTGTTCTTCTGCATACTTTGAAATTTCAACATTTGTTATTTTTAAATTCATTTCTTCAGTTGCTGTAGCTTTATTATTCTCTTCTCTTGCTGTCTTTGCACTATTTAGTATGCCATTTTCTCCTGTTAGTGTCATAATTGTTACTCCTGCCAATATCAACAATATAATTATTGTAATTACTAATGCTATCAAAGTTATTCCTTTATTTCTTTTATTAGTTAATTTCATAGTTTTTCCCCTCTTCTTTCGTTATTTTATGTATTTTTAAATGTTTTATGTAATTGTGTTGTTATCTTTTTCTGTTTTTTATCGTATCATTTTTATTTTTTTTTGTAAATACTTTTTTAATAAAAAAGTTAAAAACGTTAATTTTTATTTTAAATTTCAGTTTTTAAAGAATTACGCCAAGGGGGTTGCCAAAGGTTCCGGGTTTAAATGGCAACTAACTAGTTGCCATTTAAACCCGGAACCTTTGGCAGCCCATTTTGGCATTCATGGAACCTTTATTCTCCTGCTATGTATTTCATCACCCAGTATCCTGTTAATTGTTCATCATCTGATTGCTTTCCATCTTCGTTCTTATCAAACCAGAATGCTTCTGGTATTTGATATCCTGTATCAGTTTCTGTTGTTGCTCCTGTTAAGAATTTTACATTACTTCTTTGATTCGTTTGGTCTAAGTTAAATTCATATCTTGGTATCCATGTATAATATATTTCTAAATTATTATTTCTTGTTACAATATTTGCCCATCTACTTTCTCCATATTCATACCAGTATTTAGGCATATCTTCGCTTATAGGTATTGTGCTATCTTCATTTCCATTATCATCATATGTAACATAAAATGTTGTATTTTTATCAAATTTGCTTAAATCTGGTTTGTTCACTACTGTTGGTGAATATTTTTTAGTCATGCTTCCTACTATTTCTCCATTATCATTTAATGCTGTTACATTTACTATGTTGTCTCCTTTTTTTAAATCACTAAATTCAATTATTTCTGATGATATTTCTTCTAGCTTATTACTATCTGTTATTGTTTGAACAATTTTTCCATTTAATGCAATTGTATATTTTGTTATTGGATTTATTTTTGTTATATTTTTATTTACAGTTATATTTTTTAATATTATTTTTGTTTGTACTGCTGACATATCATAGTTTATCGTAGATGGCGTTGTTGTATCTCCTACTATGTATTTCATCGCCCAGTATCCTGCAAGTTGCTCCCCTTCATCTTCTTGTTCATTATTATTTTTATCAAACCAAAATGCTTCTGGTACTTGATAGTTTTCTTCACTTAACTGTTCCCATGTTTTATTTTTTGTTTCATCTTCTGCATCTTTGTAAGTATTATCTATATCTATAAATTTTATGTCACTTGTTTGGTTAGCTTGGTCTAATTTAAAACAATATCTTGGTATCCATACATAGTAGTTTTCTTGTCCATTTATTTCTACATAAATATTGGCCCATTTACTTTTTTTGTAATCATACCAATTTTCTGTTGGAGCTTCTTCTATCCAATTTCCAGGAACTAAATTGTCCTTATTGTCATCTTCTAATTCTAAGTACCTTGTAGTATCTGAATCAAAGCCATAGCTTAGATTTGGTGTACACAAATATAATCCATTTACTAATTCGTATTTACCATTTTTTACAGCTATTTTTTCTGGTTCTGTGAATTCCAATATTTTTATACCGATATCTTTACACCATTTAACTTGATTTTCATTGTTACTTATGTTTTTATTTGATACATAACATAGCTCTCCTTTATACACAACAACAAATTCTTTATCATCTTTTTCTATTTCAGGCAAAATTTCTTCTATGTTTATATTCACATCATTTGCACTGATGTCTACAACTATTCCTGAGCTTACTATTTCTTTTAATATTTCTCCTGAATTTATATTAGTTGTATCTGTATCCATTGTTTCTAGTATATTCCAATTTACATATATATCTGTTTCATCTCTATATTCTGCCATTTTTGTTTTGAAAGCTGCTTCTTGTGCCCTTCCAAAAATTCCGTTTGTCTCCTGTTAATGTGCTTATAGTTACTCCTGTTAAAATCAACAGAACTATTATTGTAATAATTAATGCTATTAATGTGATTCCTCTGCTTTTCTTTTTAATTACTTTCATAATTTTTATTCTCTTTTCCATAATCTATTATTTATTTTTACCTTCTCAAATTTTGTGCTATACATTAAAGAATAATACATCTTATAACTTTTTAAAATCCATCGCCTATAACAGCAACTCCACGAGCACACCAGTTCTCATTACCAATTCCAACTCCATATGAGAAGATTACTCCTTTACCACGTACGAAATAAGGATAACTACTAGTCCAATCGTGGTTAGATGCTTGGTGCCATCCTGCACATCCTGGGTTACTTGTTGAGCCATTTCCTAAAGCATCACCAACTTTTGCTGAACTATTATTTCCACTATATGCATCATAATATCTTTTGCTTACTCCTGAAAAAATACTACCACTTAATCCTCCAGCAATCCATTCCCAATTGTTTATATTCATTATCACTCCTGTTTTATTTCCTGTCGTTGTTGTTAATACATTATCATTACTGGAGTTTCCATATCCTGATGCTGAAAGTATTGCTATTGCACCATATTCTGTTGATTTCATCATATGTATGTCTATACCATTTGATTCAGATGTAGCCTGTAATGTTCCATCATTTATTATTTCACTAAATCCCATTGCTCCCCCTGTTGCTTCTACTTTTCTAATGTCTTTTATCCAATTTGCAGGTGTATTTTTTTTACATGCACTATTTGTATTTGGGTTAGATTGCAATCCTGCATTTACTTCTTTTACATTAAATAAAATTTGTAAAATTATAATTAAAATTATTATTAATATTGCTTTTATAGATTTTTTCATTCTTTTGCTCCCTTCTTTTTTATCATTTGTTTTATGTTTATTTGTTTATACATTTTAATTATAACATTGCCTTTTTTATATGTAAATGTTTTTTTATATTACATTTTTATTACAAAAAACTTTCAACAGAGTTCTAAAGCTTTATAAAGGTGAAGCGTTTTCTTTGCCAAAATTCACCTAAGGATATATCCCCTTTCCCAACAAGAAAATGCTAAAGTTGCCAAAGAGGCTGCCAAAGGTTCCGGGTTTAAATGGCAACTAGTTAGTTGCCATTTAAACCCGGAACCTTTGGCAACCTCTTTGGCAAGCACAAA
>CANQWL010000073.1 GCA_947627555.1 uncultured Clostridia bacterium
AGAAACAAAAGGAGCATTTCCGGTATGGCTATCACCATTACAAGTAAAAATTCTTCCAATTACAGATAATCAACATAAATATGCCTATGAATTAAGAGAAAAACTTGCAAAAGAGGGAATTCGTGTAGAGGTAGATGATAGAAATGAAAAAACAGGCTATAAAATCCGTGAAGCACAACTTTCAAAAGTTCCTTATATGTTAGTTGTGGGAGCAAGAGAAGTAGAAGAAAATATGGTTGCTGTTCGTTCTAGAGAGGATGGAGATATTGGAACAATGAAGGTTGATAAATTTGTAGAAAAAATTAAGAATGAAGTTCAGAATAAAACAAAATAATATAAATTAAATAAAACTTATAGTGATAGAATAATTTAAGGAATTTTTTAGAATATTTATAATAGTTTAACAAAATCTGATTTAAGGAGGAAAAAATGAAATTAGGAATAGTAGGATTACCAAATGTAGGAAAAAGTACGATGTTCAATAGCATAACAAAAGCAGGGGCAGAATGTGCAAATTATCCATTTTGCACAATAGAGCCAAATGTTGGAGTAGTACCAGTACCAGATGAAAGGCTAGATGAATTAACAAAGATGTACAATCCACAAAAAACAACTCATGCAGTAATAGAATTTGTTGATATTGCAGGATTAGTAAAAGGTGCAAGTAAAGGCGAAGGATTAGGAAACAAATTCTTATCTCATATTCGTGAAACTGATGCTATATGTGAAGTTGTTAGATGTTTTGATGATTCGAATATTGTTCATGTAGATGGAAGCGTTAATCCCATTAGAGATATTGAAACAATCAATTTAGAATTAATATTTGCTGATATAGAAACAGTTAATAAAAGATTAGAAAAAGCAAAAAAGAACCTAAAAGCAGATAAAAAATACCAAGAAGAAATTAATTTATTAGAAAAAATAAAAGAAAATTTAGAAAATGGAATATCTGCAAGAGCATTAGAATATAATGAGGAAGAACAAGCATTAGTAAAAGACATGTTTTTACTAACTACAAAACCAATTTTATATATTGCCAATATTTCAGAAGAACAAATAGAAAATGCAGAAAATGATGAAATGGTTTTAAAAGTAAAGGAATATGCATCAAAAGAAAAAGCAGAAGTAATTCCATTATGTGTTAAAATAGAAGAGGAACTTTCAGGTTTAGAAGATGAAGATAAAAAAGAAATGTTAGATGCTTTAGGATTAGAAGAATCAGGACTAGATAAAGTAATTAAAAAAAGTTATGACTTATTAGGATTAATGTCTTTTTTAACAGCAGGAGAACCAGAGGTAAGAGCATGGACAATAAAAAAAGGTACAAAAGCACCACAAGCAGCAGGAAAAATTCATTCAGACATAGAAAGAGGATTTATTAAAGCAGAAGTTGTAACATATAATGATTTAATGAAAGAAGGATCTATGGTATCTGCAAGAGAAAAAGGTCTTGTGCGTTCAGAAGGAAAAGACTATATTATGCAAGATGGTGATATTGTATTATTTAAATTTAATGTATAAAGATAAAATTATGTAATAATATTGTAACAGGATTGTAATAATAAATAATGAAAAAAGTATTGACATATGTCGATTTTAGGGTTAGAATATTAATTGAAGAACAAAAGAACGGTTTTGTTTATATGTTTTTTAAAATTTAATTGCTTTAAAAAGAATAATTAAAGTCAATTATATTAATACTAATAAAAGATATATAAAAGAGAGGTAAGGAGAGAAAAAAGATGAAAAAAACAAATTTAATTAAAGGATTATCAATTTTATTAATTAGTGTAATGGTTATTTTATTTAATGCAAATGTATTTGCAGCAGACAATACAGGATTTAATGATTTAACATCAACATTGGGTAGTGGAAATTCAAATAGCAATAGCAATTCAAATAGTAATGCAAATAATGCTAACGTAAATAATGCAAATAGAAATGTTAATAATGCAAATACAAATAATAATAATAAAAATAGCAATAGTAACACAAATGGTTCAAGTATTTACAACAATACTAATTTACCAAAAACAGGTGTAGAAAGTTCAATTCCAGTAGCTATGTTAGTAGTAGTATTTGGAATTTCAGCAGTATATGCTTATAAAAAAATTAGTGAATATAAAAACATTTAATTAAATAGGAATAAATTAAATAAATATAAATGAAGTATATTAATAAAAATTAATATGCTTCATTATTGTTTTTATTTGAAATTATATAATTATTAATAAAATTTATTGAGATGCCTTAACAATTATTCTATTAGAATTTAAATTATTACAAGTAATTAAAGTAAGCTCTTTTGA
The DNA here is from genome assembly GCA_947627555.1 of uncultured Clostridia bacterium. Lineage (GTDB taxonomy): Bacteria > Bacillota > Clostridia > TANB77 > CAG-508 > CAG-269. The sequence continues at coordinate 2,310 of CANQWL010000073.1, forward strand.
ATTATTATTATATTCGAATATAGGAGATAAATCAGAAGCATTTACTTCATATATTTTAAAAACATAATAAACATATTTCTTTCCATTATTATCATAAATAAAAATTTCATCATTATTATTTAGAAGATTAATATTACTAAAAAATAAAGAATTATTATAATTATGACCAGCAATACATATATTTCCATTTTCATCTAGAGAACTACCATAAAATTTACATGGTGATATTTTTAATAATTCTTCTGTAGTTTCAGAAAAAATAGGATAATAAATGTTAATTTTCGGGATTTCTATTATACCAAATAAAGTATTATTATTATAAATATTGGTATTAATGTTATCTGAATAATTGGTATTATCATTATTAGAATATAATCTATAAACACCATAATTATCTATTAATTGATTAGAAATCTCTTGTTTGGATTGTAAAGATTTAATGTAAGAAATAAATAAAGAAATAATTACGAAAACACAAACAAGTGAAAATACAAGTTGAATTTTAAAAAAGCGTTTATAATTTTTTCTTTTTTTAAAAATTTCTAATTCAGTAACTAAAATTTGATTCATTTTTTCTCCTCGTACTTGTAACCCAATTTGTCAACTAAAAAAATTGTAATTTTGTCATAGTATCTTTGTTAGTTTGTGTAAAAAAATGAATTTTATTAGTAATATGTAAAAACGGCTTGAAATATAAAATAAATAAATTATGAAATGATTCGTGGGGACCGTTCAAAAATTTTCAAAAGTTTGTAAAAACTTTTGTTAAAATTTTTAGAATGGGGCGAATGGAATAATTTATTTATTTTATATTTCAAGCCGTTTTAATAATTTTAAAGATTAACACTTTTAGGTTTAGAAATTTTTGGAGTAACTTCAAATTTTATTTCAAAACAAGGAAATTCATATAATTCATTCTTATCTAAACAATCTAAATAAATATCTAATTCATCTAAATTTCTGCATGCTGCAATTATAATAGGATTTAATTCATATTTAAACATTAATTCTAATGCTAAATCTAAAGCTTTTGATATAGAGCCTTTTTCTTTTTGTCTAATTAATTGAAAAGCTTCTCTAAATCTTGCAATAGATGAATTTTTAAATTTATTTAAAGGTAAAATATATATATCATTAACTACATCTTGTAATGTTTTATATTTATCTTTTGATGCCTTATAAATTTCTTCAATTTTATTATAAAAATAAGGTAAATAAGCTTTTTGATCTTTTTCAGAAATTAATAATACTGAATTATCTGTATGATTTATTTCAATATTATTTTTTGCATCAAATTTTAAATCAAAATTATGAATAGTATTTTTTGAATTTTTATTTTTTTTAATATATTTCGGAAAAAGTTCTAAAGCAGAAGATAATATAGATGTTATTGAATTTTCAAAATCAAAGATTTGACAATATAACTGGTCACTTTTTTTATTATATTCAATTAATTCAGCTTTTATTTCGTTATAATTATCATCCATATCTCTATCATGTAGAGCTATAATATTTGTTAAACTATTTTGTAAAAATTGTGCTAGAGAAGAAATTTGTTCTAGTTCTTCAAACGAATTTTTTAAAGAATGATTAATTGAATAAAAATCTTCTAATTTATTTTTATTTAATGTACTTGCGTTGTCAATCAAATTAGTAGTAATAATATCTAAATTATTTCGTTTAGCTTCATATAAAGCAATAATTTGATTTAATCTATTTGTCTCTGATTGTATACTTGATATTAAATTATTTTCAATGAATTCATCTAAGGATTCAAAACTATAAAAAAGCATAATATCCTCCATTTTTCTTTTGTCTATTTCTATTATAGCATGTGAAAATAGAGAATGTAAATAATAAAAATATTACATTTTTATTACATTATTTTAGTATATTGTATGAAAATATAAATTATGGTAAAATAAATTTAACATACAGAAGATAAGGAGCAAAAATATGTATAAAATTCATGATTATAAAGAAGATAGCAAAAAAATTAATAAAATAAAAAGAAATATTAGTGTCATTTTATATATCATTATTATACCTATATTAATAGTTAATTTAACATTAATTATAAAATCATTTATAAAACCCAATAAAATACCGGATTTTTTTGGATATAAAAATTTTATAATTGTTTCAAAAAGTATGGAACCGACTATTATGGTTGGAGATGCTATTTTTATGAAAGATGTGGATGAAAGTGAAATATATATAAATGATATTATTTCTTTCCATGATGGACAAGATATTAATACACACAGAGTAATAGCAATTTCAGAAGAAAATGGAATAAAATATTATACAACAAAAGGAGATAATAATAAAAGAGAAGATAAAAATAAAGTTACTTATAAAGATATAGAAGGAAAATATGAATTTAAAATAAGTAACTTTGGAATTATTGTTGGAATTTTACAAAGTAAAATAACATTATTAATTTTAGTAATAATAATTATAGTAAATATTTATTCTAATAAACAATTACAAAAAAAGAGAGAGGAAAGAAGAAAAAAGAGAAAACAATATGAGCAATCACATTAACTATGTGGTGTATCAAAAATAAGAGAGATAATATAATTGCATAGTTCTTCTTCTGTTATTTTACTATTAGTTGTTAACCAAAATATAATGGTATTAATAACCGCTCCTGAATAATATTGAGCAATAATTGATATGGGTATTTTATGAGAAATATCCATATTTTCTTCTTTTTCTAGCATATCTGTAATATAAGAAACACAGGCATTCATAAAAATATTAATAACACCACTATATGAATTCTTTTTTAAGATACACTTAAAAAATTTTTTATTTTCACTTACATATTTTAAAAGATTGACAATTAAATTTGTATAAAATTCTTTAATATTAGAATATGTTGAATTTCCTATTTTATCTGTTAATTCTTTTTCAATATCTTGAATACAATATTCTAATAGTTCATATTTATCAGAAAAATGGCTATAAAATGTAGTTCTATGAACCATAGCAGCATTACATAGATCATTTACTTTAATTTCTTCAAAAGATTTTTTAGCTAAAAGCTCAAATAAAGCATTTTTTAATAATAAATAAGTTCTTTTTACTCTTAAATCATTCATTTTTATCACCTAATATTATTTTACAACTTTTCTATACAAATGTAAAGATAATCTACAGATGTATATACAAAAATAAAAAAATGTAGGTTATCTTTACAAAAGTATAAAAATGTTGTTGCATATTTGGAAAAAAATTCTATAATTATTTATTAGTGATTAAAATTAATAAAAATATTAGGAGGTTTAAAATGGATAAGAAAAAAATAATGAAAGTAGTTATTATAATAGCAGTTATTATTATTCCAGTATTATATAGTTTTTTCTATTTAAAAGCATTCTGGGATCCATATGGAAACTTACATGATATGAAAATTGCTATTGTAAATTTAGACGAAGGTGAGGAAGAAGAAAATTTAGGTAATGAATTAGTAGACAAATTAAAAGAAAAAGATGTAATGACACTTGACATACTTAATAATAGTGACGAAGCACAAGAAGGTTTAGTCAACCAAGATTATTATGCAACAATTACTATTCCTAAAAATTTTACAAAAGATTTAAATAGTGCAGAAAATAGTGATAGAAAGGTAACAACAATTACTTATTCACCAAATCAAAAAGATAATTACCTTGCATCGCAAATTATTAATAAAGTTGTAACAACAGTTGAAACCGAATTAAGAAGCGAAGTAAGTGAAACGGTTGTAGCAAAATTAACAGATAAATTAGAAGAAGTACCAGATAAAATGCAAGAAATTTCAGATGGAGCAAAGCAAATACAAGATGGAACTTCTCAATTAGAAAATGGATTACAAGAATTAAGTGATGGAACATCTAATTTAAGTACAAATTATGAAAAATTCGATAGTGGAATTGAAAGTGCATATAATGGAAGTACAGAACTTAGTAATGGATTAAACACATTAGATGCAGGAGCTGAAAAAATCTATGCAGGAACAACAAAATTAGCAGAAGGAACACAAAACTTATCTAGCTTAACACAAGGTGTGAGTACAATTTCAACAAATGCAACTAAGTTAAATTCTGGAGTAAATGCTTATGTTGATGGTGTAAACCAAGCAATATCTAATATTTCATCTAGCATATCCACAACAACAAAACAAATACAATCATTAGCAGGAAGCTTAAAAGCTTATGTAGCAGCACATCCAGAAGCAATGCAAGATGAAAATTTTGCAAATGCAATGGGTCAATTACAAAAAATGAATAATTCAAGCTCAAATAGTCAAAGTTTAGCAACTTTACAATCAAAGGGAACAGAATTGAAAAAAGGAGCAAGTGATTTAAATACAGGAATTAAAACATTAGCAAATAGCACAAGCAGTTTAAATACATTATCTTCTAGTGTACAAACATTAAATTCTGGAATGTTAGAATTAAAACAAGGAATTACTAGTGCAAAAACAGGAAGCGAAACATTACAAGCAGGACTTAAAGAATTAAATACAAATTCTAAAATAATAAAAACAGGAGCAAACCAATTAAATGATGGAGCAAAACAAGCACTAACAGGTAGCCAAACATTATTAAATGGAGTAAATACATTTAATACAGAAATTGATAATGGAATTCAAGATACAAAAGAACAATTAAAAAATTTAGATGGATTAGCTGAATATACAGCAAACCCTGTAAAAATTGAAGAAACAGATTATGCACAAGTAGATTCTTATGGAGTAGGTTTTGCACCATATTTCATG
>CANQWL010000074.1 GCA_947627555.1 uncultured Clostridia bacterium
GATGAATCAGATTGAGAGTTAGATTGATTAATACCACCTAAAATCGCAAAGGGTTGACAACTTTTACAATTTGAACTATTAAAAAAATTACCAATAGTAGAATTAGGAATATAACCAGTGTATCTACTTGATTTTGTTAAAACTTCATAATATTTAGAAATTGAGTTTTCTAATTCTGCCGTTGTTTGTTCAATATAATATTTTGCATCACATTTTGTAACAATAATTTTTGCAGAAGGTCTAACTTGTGTATCATTTGTCAAAGTATAGATTTCATCTGTAATTCCTTGATAAGCAAATTCTTCAGAAAAAATAATTACCTTACAATGTGACATATTAATTTCTTTTCCCATGTAACTGTTCATTAAGTTAATAGCATTTGTCAAAGAAGAAGCTTTTACAGAATTAATTACAGGTTTTGCTTTTTCAGTTGAACCAGACTCACTAGCAGCTGTTGTAGTAGAAAATTCGAAAGTTACTTCTAATTCATTTTCATCAGAAGTATCAATACCAATTGCTAATACATAAGCTAAATTATCAATATTAAGTGATGCATACGAACTAGAGAATGCAACTACAAATATTATAATTAAAATAAAAACAAATAAATTCCTTAGAAACTTAGGCATTTGAATTCTCCTTTCCGGTATTATTTTGTTTCTTTTTTCGCAAATTTGCAAGTATTAGAATACTAATGCTTAAGACAAACACAAGTCCTATAACTAAATTAGGGTATACTTTAGTTTCAAACATATTAGAAATCGCATAATTTTTTGGAAAGATACTAATACCAAAAATCAATAAACCAAAAATATCAATTAAAGCTTTTTTATTTTCTATATTTGTTATTTTTTGAAAAATACGCATGCTAAATTTACTAATAATACTTAAGTAACAGGCAAAGGCTAAAATCCAAATTAATAAAAATACAGATTCTAATCTTTGAAAGAAATTACCAAATTCTATATAACGAGTTGCATTATATAAAGGTGTAATTTCATTTGTATCCAAGAAAAAGGAAAACATAAAAAGTAAAGTAGCAACACATAAAACAAGATAAATAGCAGAAATACCAATTGATATTAATGTTATTTTTTTCATATCTTCAGGTTTATTTAGTAATGGTGGCAAAAAATATAAAAAAACAATCCCACCAAAAGAAGCCAAATTTGTCAATCCTAAAATAAAAGTATCAAATAGTCCTTTACCAAAAATAGGAAACATCCTTTGTGGAGTAAATTGATTCATATTTGAAAAGAATAAAAATATAATGCTTCCTAGAACTAATGGTATAATTAAAGCATTTGTTTTTAAACTAGCACTAAAATCAAGTCTATTAGCTGCACATATAGCAATTACAAATAGCAAAACAATATAAGTGATATTTGTCATTGGATAATAAATAATTTTAACGCTTTCACAAAAGTTCCTAAGTAAAATACTTGATGTAATTAAAAAATAAGCAATAAAGATAATTCCAATAATTGTTTTTAATAATCTTCCACCTAAATATTCTGAAATATCAATAATGTCAGCACTTGGAAAAGTTTTTAATAAACGATAAATAAAATATCCAATAAAAATAACAATAATACCGACATAAATTATATTTAAAATAGAAGCAGAGTCAGTAGAAACTAATATATTTCTTGGAAGAGATAAAATAGTATGTGTTACAACAACTGTTAAAACAAGCATAATAGCATCAAGAGTGCTTATTTTAGAAGAACTCATATAGTAATCAATCCTTGCATGGTATATTTAGGTTTTTAATAAAGGTTTTACCTATAAACCTTGTGATATTTATAGTTTTAAAATTAATAATAATTAATTTATTTGTGGTACAGATTAGAGTTAAATTTCCATTTCATTGAAAATTTCTCTTGTTTTTGAGCTTTTTTAGGTGCTACATAAGAAGCACGATATTCTCTTTTCCATATAGGTGGTAAGAAATATCCATTTCCATCTACATTGCTACTAGGTGCTAAAGGTGTCATATAAGATACACCAAAAGATCTTAAGCTACAAAGAACAGAAATGTAAATAAATAATCCTAATGAAATTCCTAAAAATCCTGCCATAAATCCAAGTAATACAAAGACAAATCTGAAATATCGTATATGAAATCCAAATGAAAAATCTGGAATAGCAAAAGAAGCAATACCTGTAATAGCAACTATAATAATTAAAATTGGACTAACTATACCTGCCGAAACTGCTGCTTGTCCTAAAACTAAAGCACCAACAATACCAATAGTTGGTCCAATAGGAGACGGAACTCTTAAACCAGCTTCACGAATTAACTCAAAGGAAATCTCCATAATTAAAATTTCAACTATAATTGGAAATGGTACATTTTCACGAGAAGCTAAAATAGAATAGAGTAGTCCTGTAGGAAGAATTTCTTGGTGAAAGCTTGTAATTGCAACATAAATACCAGGTAGTAACAACGTAATAAAAGTAGCTAAAACTCTAAGTCCTCGTAGAAAATTAGCAAAATTGACTTTTAAATTAGTATCTTCAGGAGATGCTAAAAAATCAATCAAAACTGCAGGTACAATAACTCCATAAGGAGTTCCATTTACAATAATTACAACACGACCATTTAATAGATATTTAGAAACTTTGTCAGGCCTTTCAGTTGAAATCATTTCAGGAATTCCCAAAATATTAGAATCAGCAATTAATTGTTCTAATTCACCAGCAGAAAGCAAAGAATCAACTTCTAAGTTATTCAATCTATATTTTACTTCACCTACTAAATCATCATTTGCTATATTTTTAATATAGCAAACTGCACATTTTGTTTTTGTAATATTACCTACTTCCAAATTCTCAATAATTAAATTTTCATTATTAACAATACGGCGAATTAAAGATGTATTAGTTCTAATATTTTCAACAAAAGCTTCATGAGGTCCTTTTATAACTATTTCGTTATTTGGAGTATCAACACTTCTTTGTTTAAAGCCCTTTACCTCAATATCAAAGGCAATTGGAAGAGTTTCTACAAACAAAGCACAATTACCAGAATTTATACCGAGAAATAATTTTATCAAAATCTTCAGAAGTTGATAGAGAATTTTGAGGCATTAAACATCCGACTAAATAATTACTTAAATCAAATTTTTTAACTTTTCTTACAGTAATATTATTTGTAACAGCTTCTGAAATAATTTTTGTTTGAGAACTATCAAATAAGTTATTTTTATTTCTCATCATTAATGGTTCTAATATGAAATCATTTATAGTTTTGGAATCTACCATTCCATCAATATATGCTAAAAATGCATCGTATTGCTTACCTCTAGCATTTAATGTAAATTGTCTAATATTTATATCACTATTTATCAAAAAATTATATTTTGTTTTCATATATTCTAAATTGACAGATAAACTTGGAAAAATGTTGACTTTTTTTTCAGGTTCTTCAGGAAAATCATTTTGAAAGTCTGCATCTTCTGTATCTGGAATTGTAAATTTATAGTGTTCTTGGGGTTGGTACTTAAAATAAGTATCAAATATTTTTTTAAAATCCATAGTTTTCTCCTATTTTTGACATTATAATTAATTTTAATTATTATTTGTAAAATTATATAAAATATACTAGTTTTTATAATAAAAAAATGATATAATAAAATAAGTGTAAAGAAAAAGTTTTGGGTACTTTTAAAACACTAAATATATTATTTAAGGAGAAACTAATGAAAAATAAAATTCCAAATATTATTATGTCTTTAGTAGTTATTTTAATTGCTATAGTATGTGGGATTTTTGGAAATATCATTTTGCAAGAATTTAAAAGTATGCAAACAATAGTAGAACCAGAGGAATTTAAAACTACAATATCTGTAAATGAAAATACCACAAATAAAAATATAGAAATATTACAAGATGAAGATAATGAATTAGATAATATTAGTAATGAATATTATACAAAGCAAGAAGAAAATCATAATAATATCAATACAAATAAATATTTTTATAGTCAACTAAACGATTATTCTAAAACAATTTATCAAGCATTTGAACAAAATAAAGAAAATATGAAAACAGGAACATATAAAGTAGAATTAGGAAATAGCTTTTCAAAACTTTTAGATACTGAAAACGGTCAAGAAGAACTAGGAGAGTATTACCAATCAGCAGTTGAAGCATATACATATGATAATCCAGATGTATTTTATTTAAGTCCAAACAAAATGTATTTAAATATAGAAACTACAACAAGAGGAAAAAGCAATACATACTATGTATATGTTAATAATGGAAATGAAACTAATTATTTAATAGATGAATTCTCATCAAAAGAACAAATTAATGAAGCACTTGAAAAAATACAACAAGTAAAAAATAGCATTGTAGAAAAAGCAACAGGAAATACATATGATGACATAAAAATGGTACATGATTATTTAGTAGAAAACATTGAATATGATACGACAATATCAAAAGATAACATATATAATATTTATGGAGCATTAATTAATGGAGAAGCTGTATGTGAAGGATATGCAAGATCTTTTAAGTATCTTATGGATAATTTAAATATTCCTTGTACGTTAGTAATAGGTAAAGGAAAAAATTCACAAGGAAATACAGAAAATCATGCATGGAACTATGTTCAATTATCAGATACTTGGTATGGTGTTGACAGTACATGGGATGACCCTATAGGATATACGGGAGGATGGTTTAACCAATCAGAAAAATATAAATATTTTTTAAAAGGTTCTAATGATATGAATATAGATCACCAACCAATAGGAAGATTTACAGAGGAAGGTAAAATATATAATTACCCAGAACTTAGTATTGATAATTATTAATATAAAAAATACATATTAATAATTATCATTAATATATTTATAAAGATAGAATTTATATAAAAAAAAGTTAAATTTCAAAAATAAAATAATAAAAAATAAAAAAATTTACATAAATGCTTGACTTTTCCAAAAATAGCATTTATAATATAATAAGTAATTATGTAAATATAAAAAAATTTAGGAGGTAAAAATGAAAAATTTAAAAATTTCTTTAACTGCAACAATATTTGCAATAATAGTAACAATATTTACAGGAGTATATGCATATACAGGATTAGATGTAGATACCCAATATGAAATTACAATGCCAAATAGTTTAACAAATGGAACAGGTACTGTAAATGCACCAGAATCAGGAGATATGAAATACCAATTTGTTGAAATCAACCAAGAAAAATATGATACATTAAAAAAATATGAAGCTCAATTAGAATTAATGCAAGCATATATAAAAGGAGAATCTTTAGGTTGGGAAGATAGTCAAGCAAATGCAGAATACGAAGATATAGTTTCTAAATATGAATCTACATATAATGAAACAATATCAGACTTATATACTGAATATACATCTATTGACAGCAACAGTATAGCTACTGTAAGATCTTTATGGATTTATGAATTAACAGATTATAATGAAAGTAATTGGAAAAATTCTACTGATAGCAAAATAACATTAGATTTAACAACATTTAAAGGAACAAAATATTATATAGCTTGGGTTAAAATAGATGATACACTTGATGCAGAAGCTTATGTAGTTACAGGAACAAAAAAAGATGATCCAACACAAGATGATCCAACACAAGATGACCCAACACAAGATGATCCAACACAAGATGATCCAACACAAGATGACCCAACACAAGATGATCCAACACAAGATGACCCAACACAAGATGATCCAAAACAAGAAGACCCAAAACAAGAAGACCCAAAACAAGAAGATCCAAAACAAGAAGACCCAAAACAGGAAAATCCAAAAACAGAAAGTCCAAAAAAAGAAGATCCAACAGATGCTTCTAATAGTGGAAAAGTATTACCAAAAACAGGTGTAAGCAGTGCAATATTAGGACTAATTACAATAGCAGGAACATCAGCAGGAATTTCATACAGAAAATATAGAAAAATAAAATAATTAATATAATATAGTAAAATGTCACGAAAAAACGTGGCATTTTTTATATGGAAAAATACAGATTTATAATAACAGAGAAAACAGTTGAAAAAAGTGATATAATGATGAATTGTAAAATAATATAAATATTGACTTTTTATGTAAATGATGCTATAATATAGATATGAGAAGGTATCTCATACATGGTATCTGATGTAAAGGTATCATTAGGATCTAGCATCGCACATTGAAAAAAGGAGGAATCAGTATGATCAAGAAGACAACAAACAAAAAGATGCGGTTAGGCATCATCATTGCATTGGTATTTGCAATGAGCATTAGCAGCTTTGCTGGTATTGCACCTGCAACGAAGGCACCGAAAGTGCACGCAGCAGTAAGTAGCAGTGGGATTATAACCGGTGGAGAAGGTAGTCATACGATTACTTTATCCAATGGTGAGAAAGCTACAGTCACAGTTAGTGACTGTATGTTAACTGTGAAAGTTGGTTTTAATAGCTACACTTTCAAGCCATCACAAAATGCAACAGGGAAACAGTTACACATTGTTGGGATGGCAGTGACGAATGGGAAGCATGATTTGCTTCACATATTTTTGCTTAGTGGCAAATATGACTGCATGGATCTTAGATCTGGTGTAGTTATAGAAGCATATCGGAATCGCAGAAATGGCAAATATTGTCTAAAAACTAACAGTTCCGGGTATGAAGTGTTTGGATCATCAATTATCAATACAGAAGACTTTTATGAGCGGTTAGCCATTGGCGCAGTAATGCGAAATGAGCTCATAACAAGAGCTGAATTTGATATGATTGTAGAGGGAAAAGATCCTTCTGAAGATGATTCAAATCCAACTGCAACACCAACTGCAACAACTGCACCGACAGCAACAGCATCTGCAACACCATCTGCAACACCATCTGC
>CANQWL010000075.1 GCA_947627555.1 uncultured Clostridia bacterium
TCCATCTGTTCCATATGAGCCCATTACTGCTAGCTTTACTTTTTCTTCTGCTCTTTTATATCTACTTTCTTCTGCTGTACTATTTGCTCTTCCGAAGCAATCCATTTTCTCCTGTTAATGTTGCTATTGTTACTCCCGCTAATATTAATAATACTATTATTGTTACAATTAGTGCTATTAATGTTATTCCTTTGTTTGAAAATTTATTACTTTTCTCAATTATTTCTTTAAAAGTTAAATTCTTTTTTTCCTTCATTTGTATTCCTCCGTTTTTTAGATTTATTTAAGACTATTATCTAATCATTAAATAAAATTTTATATAATTTTATTTACATATTCAAGGAATACAACTGTTTTTGTTGATAACTTTTTTACATAATATATGACCAAGGCAATCCCTTGGTCATCACTAGTATTATTTTCAAGTATTTTTATCTTTTTATATATTAATTTTTCCTTCCAATAATTTCATAAATTTCTCCTATTTGACCTCTCCAATCAGCCCCTGTTACCTTAATAGAAAATTCAAGCGAATTTTCAGTAACACTACGAATTTCTATAGTAACATTATTAACTCCTGAAGATAAAGATATATATTTTATATCTCCTGTTTCAAATGGAAACTCTAAAAATTCCTTTGATATTGTTTGTGAAAATAGCCTTCTTTCTCCAGGTATTGTTCCACAAATTCCAAAAATAAATTCAAAACTATCATAATTTGAAATTTTATCATTTTCGATAATTATTTTTCCACTACTTTGATTTCCCTCAAATAATATTTTAGTTTTAGTATTTGAGTTTTCTTTATTACTATCAGTTATTATATTACCCACATTTTCACTAATTTTTTTCTCATAATCTTGCAAAATTTCATTTTCTTCAGATTGTGCTTCATCTGATTTTTCTTTTGCTAATTTTGCTTTTTCAAAAAGTCCATTTCCTGTTAATTGTGCTATTGTTACTCCTGCTAAAATTAACAACACTATTATTGTTATTACTAGTGCTATTAATGTTATTCCTCTTACATTTCTTTTCATTTGTCTTTTTCTCCTTTTTCCAAATTTTAGATAATATTTTATAATTTACTTTTGTAGATTTTTTTATATTATCCTTTTTCATCTTCTCACAGAATTGAATTTTTTATAGTATCTCTCTTATTTGATTTTTTATGTATTCTATAATTTATGTCTAGTTGTTGTTACATTCAGATTATAACATTACACTTTTTATTTGTAAATAATCTTTATGTTACATTTTTATTACATATAATAGTAATAATATTTAAAAATCCAGTTATAAATTATAAATTTAAAATTTGTTTATCATATAATGTAGCCGAATCATTGAATAAATTTATAATTTACAACTGGATAAAATACATATTTTAAAAGAGTATGTCAAAAAGACTAATCTCTTTTGACATCTTTTAATAATTCTTCTCCTATCTCCTTCCAAGAGCTAACTTGTTGTATTTCCAAGTCTATATCTTGTTTTTCTGGACTAAATAAAATTCTATTTTGGATGTTATTATTTTTTAAATGTTTTATATCATCATCATATAAATAAGAAATATGTTTTTCTCTACATATTTCTTGTTTTTCTTTATATGAAGAAGATATTATTTCTGTTATATCTTTTTCAATATCATTATCTTTTAGCCATTGTTTTGCAAATGAAATTAATTGTTCTGTTCTTGCTGTTATAATATAAATATCATATACTTTTGAAAGATTTTTAATCGTATCAATAGCATCTTTTATTGGCTCTGTATTCATCAATACTTCTTTGGTAAATATATCTTGTGACATTTGATGATAAATTTCATCTGCTTTTTGCATATCCATAATTGGTAATAAATTTTTATAAAAATTTGTTTTATCTACTTTGTCAAGAATAATATTTCTTTCTTTTAACCATTTTCTTTTTATTGTAGTAGTGTCAGCAATTACACCATCAAAATCAAATCCAATTTTCTGTTTTATCTTACTTCATCTCCTCTTTGTCTTAAAAAATCTTTTATCTCTTTTGGTGCCATAATAGCATACTTTTGTGGATAATCTAATTTTTGTTCACCTTGTATCATATAATTTTTTATATACCAGAAGGGAGAATCACTAGATAAATCCATTTTGCAAAAACGCTCTATTGGAATTTCTACTAATGCAGGTAAATCATTTGGAGATAAATTAGATGAACCGAGAAATTTCTACTACATAAAAATCTGCATTCATTTTTAATTCTGAATCTTTTTCATATGGATTTAATTGTCCCATTTCTATTTCTTTTGAAAAAATAGGATTTTGACTTACTTTTATATCACTAGAATCTATTCCTTTTACTTCCTCTAATATTTCTCTTATTAAAGCATTTCTTGTACTTTGATTATCCTTTTCTTCTACTGCTCCACCTAAAGTTTTTACAATTGTAGCTGTTTCGCCGTTTTCTAGTTGATACCATCTTTTTGGCTTTTGCATTCCTAAAACAAGTTTATCTCCATGTATTACAATTCCTTCTGCACCAAATACTTTATCTTCCATCAAACTCCAACTCCTTACCATCAATTTGTAGTGTTGCACATGTTTTACAATTTATAGTATTTCCATTCATCGCACTACCGCAATGAACACAGCCGTTTCCATCTAACTGTTGTTCAAAATTAAAATGTTTTGTATATAATTTAAACAGAGCATATTCAAATTTATTTTTAAATGAAAAAATAGAATTACATGCTTTTACATATTCTTGTGGTGATATATCATCTTGTATACTTCGGATTGTATCATAAATACCTGAACCTGTAAATGCCATTGTTTGTGGTCGTACAATACACTCTTTTGGTAAAATATCTTCATATGCTTTTCTTAATGGATATTTTGTTTTAATTCTTCCTTCTTTTTTCATTCTTTCTTCGATTGGAATAGACAAAATTGCTCGTTTAACATCTTCATTATGAAATGGTGCTATATATTTCATGTTCATATTTTTTGCTATTTCACTAGACATAATAACAATTTCATTTAGCCTTGTCCTAATTGTTGTATCTAATTCTTCTAATGTTCCCTTCCAATTTGTAAAAAACGGAAAACTTCCTAATAAATCATCTGCACCTTCTCCACTAGATATACTATTCAATCTATTCTTTTTAGCGTACATTGTTCCTAATAGCAAAGTAGTAGTAGAGCTAATCCATTCTGGATTAAATGATTTTAAAATTTTTACAGATGTTTCTACCATATTTTTTACTAATTCTGGTTCTACATAATAGATATGATGATTTTTTATTCCTAATTTATCTGTTACTAATTTACTATATTCTATGTCTGAACTCTCTTTTCCTTTTACACCAACTGTAATTGCCATTACATCTGGGTTGTATTTATGAGAATGATATAAAATAGCAGAACTATCTACTCCTCCAGAAAATAAAACAGATTCAGGAGTTTCGTTTTCTAATACTTTTTCAATTTCTTCTCTTATTTCATTATACATATTTTAACATCCTTTAATTTAATATTTCTTTATATTGTTTTGTATCATAAATTAATTTTAGAAAATCTCCATAGCTTAAATCTTGTATTCCTTCATAATATGTTCTTTTATCATATTGTGATATTTGTTCAGCATTCATATTATGATTCATTTCATAAAAAGGCGTATAAGCTGTAGGTCTTATAGTAACTTTTTTCTCATTTAAAAAGTCTAGTGTGTATTTGATACTTTCTTTTGTTTGTTCTGGAAGACCAAACATAATTAAAGCTTTATATTCAATATTATATTTTTTTAGTAGTTCAATTCCTTTAATAATGTTTTTTCTATCATATCTTTTATTAATACTATCTAAATCTTCTTGTTCTATTGATTCAATTCCTATTGCAATCTTATAACATCCTGCTTCTGCCATTTTCTTTATTAATTCTTCATTTTGTAATAAATCTGGTCTTGTTGTACATGACCATTTAATTTTCTTTTTATTAGAAATTAATGCATCACAAAATTCTAATGCATATTTTTCATCTAATGTAAAATTAGGTGCAAAAAATTTGTATAAATTATATGGTGAATTGTTAATATAATTAATTACACTATCAATTGGTCTCTTTCTTTCCTTTTTTCCATAATAAGATACTGCATTACAATACATACAATTATATGGGCATCCTCTTACTAAAGTAACGACAACTTGTTCTTTACCTTCCATTTCAAAATACTTTTTAATTGGAACTTGTTTAGAATTTGTAAATCCCCATTGTTCTGGATTTATATACTCACCTTTTTTACTTTGTACTAAATTTCTTTCTTCAATAAATATAACTCCTCTTAAAGAGTCTTTATCTTTTTTTCCAGATACATAGTCAAAAAAATCTGCTATTGCTACTTCTTGATCACATTGTTTAGAAACAATTGCATTAAATTTTGTTTTTTTAAAAAATTTTGGCAAATATATTGGCATTTCACCATATACAATTGTTTTTGCCTCTGGCAAAACTTGTTTAATAATTTTTAATAACTTAATTGTATTTTGTAAATTTTCTGTATTTGTGTATAATGCAAATGCTTTATATTTATTTTTTATTAATTTTTGCATAATGTCTTGAAATTGCATTTCTTCTGCTTCAATATCTAATAAGTCTATTTTTTCCTTAAGTTCTCTTTCTAAATAATTAATAATTTCTCCTACATGTACAAAATGATATGGAGCATTTACATGACTTGATTTTGTTGATAGTCCACTATTTGCCCATATAATTGCAAATTTTGATTTCATTTATGCTTACCTCTTCTCTTTTATGTTTTATCTTTAAATTTATATTCATCTATCACTTTTAATATTAAACTTATATTAATATATTTTTTATTTCTAAATCTGTTACTTGTTTTACTTTTGAATTTATATTTACTTTAGTGTTATTGTAAACTTTTTTATTAGTTTTGTCAATAGATTTTTACATTTAATTTGTATTATGTAACTTAAAATGTTATACAATGTTTTTTTATATATTGTATATATTTTTTACAAAACATTAAAAATCTTTTACGAAATTAGTAACTTATTACACAAAAAAGCAAAGTTTTTTTCCTTAAATGAAAATAATAACGAAAAATGAGTGAAATATTTTTCACTCATTTTTCTATTAGACTTTTTTACAGTCCCTTTTATTCTCTTATTCAGTTGTTTCTATACTATTGACTGCTTTGATTGCGTTTATGTCTTCACCAGTATTCACAACTTCTTTATCTTTATTTTTTAGAGTCTTTTGCATATCTAATTGTAGAGATTTATTCATTAGTATTAATGAATTATCTGTTTTATTTGGATCATGATTTCTCAATGTTGGAAAACTATTATTATCAAGAGTATCTAAATTCCATATATTTTCATCCCATCCAAGTGTTGTCTTTAAAAATTCTTTAGTTAATTCTGTCATTTCCATAGCTTTAACTTTACCATCTTGTATTCCTCTATCCTTACTAGTTTTTCCAGTAAATCCATTTGCTATTTCGTAGTTATTCATAAATGTATTACTTGCATTTATTGATTTAACATCTGCATCATTATCAAATAAGCCTATAGTTTCATCAGAAAGTCCATTTGTTATAGCAACATTATTTTGAACATCAAATTTGTTTCTAACTGTTCCACTAAATACACCTGTTCTTCCACTTCCTGTATAAATCGCTGCTTTTACAATATTATTATGAATTTCTGAATTTTCTATCCATCCTGAAAGTCCACCAATATAGTTTACAGCAGTTGCAGCACTTATACTTCCTATTGCATAGCAATTCTTAATAGTTGATTGATTTGCTTGACCTATGAACACTGCTGAGGCATCTCCTGTAACTGTTACTACACCAGTTCCACTACATTCTTCTACTGTAGTAGATTCTATATATCCTATTAAAGTTCCGCTTCTGTTAGCACCAAATACATTTGCATTTTTAGCATGGCAATCTTTTATATTTGAACTGTATGCAGAACCTACTAATGAACCAATATGTCTATTATTTTTAGAACTCATTAAAGCATTTTTAACAGTAATATTATCTAAAGTAGTTTCTTTTATAGTTTTAGCAAGTGCACCAATTTCTGCTGATTTTACAATTACTTTTGGAGCTTCTATATCTAAGTCTTTTACAGTAGCTCCTGAAAGTGAAGCAAATAGTGGTATTCTAAGTCCTGATATTTTATGATTTTTTCCTTCAATAGTACCTGTAAATGCATTTGTTACTATCGCATTTCCAGTAGTATATTCAGATAAATCTATATCATCTTCTAAGTATATTGTACTACTTGGTTTTGTTTTGCATAAGTCTACAAATTCTTTAGCATTATGTGCATATTGTTTAGATAAATCTGTCTCTGGTTTATATCCAAATACATTTCCTCTAAAGTCATCTGTTCCCTGTTTTACCATGTAATAATATTTTCTCTTAACTGCTGTACTATTTGTAAGTTTGTAATCTTTTGCTGCAGCATCTTTTTGTAAAGCTTCAAGATATTCTTTTTGTACTTCATCTGCATTAAAGAACAACATATTATTCCAATTTTCTTCCATTTTCTTGTATCTATTAATCTTATATTTTTCAAATGTCATAGTATCATCTTTAGTAATAGCTTTTAATGAATCTAAATCATTATTTATAGTTCCATTAGCATTACCATACCATAGTTGATATCCGCCTTTAAATCCTCCAGTTCCAATCATTTCAAATGCTAGCCACTTAAAGTTATGTGAGTCTACTCTTGTATTATCATTATATGGTTGATACCAACGTCTAGTATAAATTGTATCTCCA
>CANQWL010000076.1 GCA_947627555.1 uncultured Clostridia bacterium
TTGCCCATGGTATCATAACTGTACCTGAGCCTAGTATTGGTAATGCATCAACAAATCCTATGAACAATGCCATTAATAATGGATATTGCACATTAAAACCTATTATTTTTAGCAAATACAATCCTATTAAAGAAATAATAAAAGAAATTAAGATTAAACTCACTTGCGCTTTTAAATAACCTCCTAGTGTTTTTATTAAGTCTCGTAAGTGAGTTCCTATTTTTTTTATCCATAATTTTGGTAAATGATGTTCAATTTGGTCTAATATGTAGATTTTATCTACACAAATAAAATATAATGCAACAACTGTAATACCAATACATATTGCAATAGAAGGTAACCCTGTAATTAAGTCAATTAAACCTGTTAAAGATTTTCTAATCCAATTTGATACACTATTTAAAATATCATCTGTTGAATTTTGAATTACGTTTAAAATTTCGTTAGATAAATGAATTTTATCAAAGTCAAAATTAGAAATAATATTTCCAAAAATTTCTTGTGCTTTGTAATAATAGTCATTTAGTCCTTGGAGTAAGCTAGATGATTCTGAAAATAATGTGATAATTAACCATGTTAAACTTCCTAATATTATAAATGACACAATAATAAATATTATAATAGAACTTGTTCTTCTAGTTAAATTTGTTTTTTTCATAATAAATTTAATGGCTGGTTCAATAATAAGTGATATTATAAATGCAACTAAAAAAGGCATATAAAAAATGGATAATTTTAACCCTACATATAAACCTAATAAAATAAAAATTACATATAAAATTCTTTTTCCAACCCTTGTCCAATAAGAAATATCATATACCATATTTTTACTCCTATTTTATTATATGCAAAAGGACGGAGAATATCCGTCCTTTGAAACAAAATTAAAATTTTAAAAATTCATTATGTTTTTCATTTATTCAGCATTTTTTACTTGTCCATTGCAGTTACAAATATTTTCTATTGTTGTACATACTTCATTTTTTCCTAAATCTGCATTATTTTGTGCTAAATTTCCTAATGTTAAAATTCCTATTACATGATTTTGTTCATCACATACAGGTAATCTTCTAATTTGATTTTGAGCCATTTTAGATTCTGCATTTGTCATTTCATCATCTTGTTTGCAAGTACATACATCACATGTCATTACTTCACTTACTGGAGTTGTTTTTGGATCTTTTTCACATGCTACACTTCTTAAAAGGATGTCTCTATCTGTAACAATTCCACATATTGCATTGTTTTGATCACAAACAGGAATACATCCTATATGATTTTCGCTCATTAATTTTGCAACTTCGTTTAGTTTTGTGTCAGATTTTATGCAACATACATCTTTGCACATACATTCATTTACTTTCATGATTTTACCACCTTTCATAGTTTATTAGTATTATTTTTTACAAAACAAAAAAATATATACAAAATTTAATTTGTATATAAAAATTTTATATAATACTTGACTTTTTTTGTTTTTTATGATATTATGTATACACAATATTTATTATTGTAGGAAAAAGGTAATTTCTATAGCTTAATGGTAAAGCAAGTAATTTTTTACAAGATAAGGGTTCGATTCCCTTTAGAAGTATTTTTCTCATGTTTATTTATGAGAGAACCTATTTGCCTTAATCATTTTTCGAGAAGCCATACTTATCTTAGTATGGCTTCTTTATTTATTCATAAATATCTTCATAGTTTAAATGACCTCTTGGCATAATTGGTGGTCTTGGTCCAAAACTAGGTCTTGGATTATATCCACCTCCTTGAAATGGTGGTCTTTGTGGTGGAGGCATTGGTGGACGCATATTTGGTCCTCCAGGTCTTCCTAATAATTCTCTTATTAACAAAATTTGAATTAAATCTCTTAAATTTCTATTTCTAAATTGCCTGTCTTCTCCCCTATTTTCTATTTCTTTATTTATTTCTTTCTTTACACTTTGACTTGGTGAATAATTTGTATTTCTATTTTGCATTGTTCTATTGTTTGTTGTATTTATTGTATTTGTTGTATTAGTTGTATTTGATGTTTTAACTTCATTATTTAATGTAATATTAATTCCTATTTCATTATGGTCATTTTCGACTGCCATATAAATTTCATCTGTCATGTCTTCTATTAACTCTCTAGTTAATGGTTTTGTATTATTTCTACAACTTTTTATTACCATAGGATATACAATTTTATATATTTCTGGATAACATTCTTCTAATAATTGATTATTAGAATTTTGGTTGGAAAACATCGTTCCTTCCATATTATTATAAGAATTATTTGCATAATTATTCATATTTGCAGATACACTAGGATATCCTAGTATGCTTCTTATGTATTCTTCATAGGATTGCTCGTTCATATTAAAAAACCTCCTTCGTTTTTTATATTATATGGGGAGGTTTTTTGTTTTGTGATAATTATTATATTTTTTGTACAATTTCTTTAAATTTTTTTCCTCTTTCCACTGCATTTTTAAACATATCAAAACTTGCACTAGCAGGAGAAAATAATACAATTTCTCCTGATTTTGTTACTTTTTTAGCTAATTTAACAGTTTCTTCTAGGTTATTGCATATATTAATTGGTAATTTTTTGTTTTGCTTTTCTAATTCTTGTTTTACTGCATCAAATATTTTTCCTGATGTTTGACCCATAAGAATTAAATGATTTACTTTATCTATAATTGGTTTTGCAATTGGTTCATAATCTAAATTTTTATCATATCCACCTGCAATTAAAGTAATTGGTTCATCAAAAGCATTTAATCCAGATATAGTTCTTGTTGGAGAAGAACTAGCAGAATCGTTATACCATTTTACTCCATCTAATTCTCTTACAAATTCTAATCTATGCTCAACAGCAGTAAATTCTTTAATAGCTGATATTGCTTGTTCTAAACTTACTAATGAACTTGTTGCAGCAATTGCAGTTGCAATATTTTCGTAATTGTGATTTCCTCGTAATAATACTTCATTTGTATTTAAAATATGTTTTCTTATTTTGTCATTACATTGTTTAATAATTTTTTCATCTACAATAAATCCATTGTCTAACTTTTCCTTACTGCTAAAAAATATTACTTTTCCATTAGCTTCTTTAGCACAATTTCTTGTGATTTCATTGTCATAATTTAAGATCAAGATTCCGTTTTCATTTTGAAATTTGAAAATATTTTTTTTGGAATCTATGTATTCTTGATAATCTTTATGTATATTTAAATGATTTGGAGTTATATTAGTAATAACCGCAATGTCTGGACTAATTTCCATTCCCATTAATTGAAAACTGCTTAATTCTAATACAACAATATCATTAGGCTCCATTTCTGATAATTTTGTAAATAATGGGGTACCAATATTTCCACCTAAATATGCTTTTTTTCCAGATTTTTCTAAAATATGATGAATAATACTTGTTGTCGTTGTTTTTCCATCACTTCCTGTAATACCAATTATTTTACAAGGACACATTTTCATAAGCATTTCTATTTCAGTTGTTACAATAGCACCTCTATTTGCCTCTTCTGCTAACTCTTTTTTAGTTGGAAGACAACTTGGAGAACGAAAAATAATATCAAAATTTTTTAAATTTGATAATGAATTTTTTCCAAAGAAAAATTCAAAATTATATGATTTTATTTTGTCCATAATTTCTTTTGATATACTATCTTCTTCTCTATCATCAAAAATTGTAACTTTTGCCTTTTTTTCGTACATATAATCAAGTAATGGTAAATTACTTACACCTAATCCAATAATTGCTACTTTTCTAAATTTTATATAATCATTGAATTGCTCTAATTTTTCATTTTTAAAATTCATGATAATTCTCCTCGTTTTTAATTTATTCAATTTATTTTATGACTTTTTGTATATTATGTGATTTTGAATTTTGTAGTTAAATTTTTATATGGATATTATATACTAATATGTTATAAAAAACAAATTATCTTTTTAAATTTTATCGCATATTTTTAAACAATTTAGGCAACAATAATATTGAAATCTTGAATGGAGGTGCTTTTCATGTCAAATAAAGAAAATCAAAAAAATAATAAAAATAACAAAAATAATAATCAAAACAATAATAACAACAATAACGAAAAACAAAATAATCAAAATTGTAGATAGTTATTAATTAATAAGTTATTGAAAATTTTAAAAAGTTGTCAAGGGAGAATTTAAATAAAAGCAAAAATGTTTTTATTTAGTTCTTCCTTATTTTATATTGTTAACACAAATTTTCTTAAAATTGATATTTTTCTCTTTTTTGATATTTTGTATGTAGTAATTTTTCTGCTCTATAGCTTCCTGGTTTCTCTAAATATTCTTCATATATCTTTTTAAGAACTGGATTTTCATGTGATTTTCTAATTGTACTTTTTTCATCAATAGAATAAAGTGCATCTGCTCTTAATTTTCTTACATCTACCTCTGAGCGAATTTTTGAGCTTTTTATCGGCTGACCTCCACCCATTACACATCCTCCTGGACATGCCATAATTTCTACAAATTGATAATCTGCTTTTCCTTCTTTTATTTCTTCTAATATTTTTTTAGCATTTGCAAGTCCACTTGCTGCAACTACATTTATATCTTTTCCTGCTATATTAACAGTAGCTTTTTTTATTCCTTCTCCTCCACGAACTTGTTCAAATTCTATTTTTTCTAAGTCTTTTCCTGTTAATGTGTCTTGTGCTGTTCTAAGTGCTGCTTCCATAACGCCACCTGTTGTTCCAAATATAGCACCAGCACCTGTTGCTTCTCCCATTGGATTATCAAATTTATTTTCTTCCAAGTTTTCAAATTCGATATTTGCTTGTTTAATCATCCTAGAAAGTTCACGGGTAGTAATTACATTATCTACATCATAAAGTCCGTTATTTTTCATTTCTGGCCTTTGTCTTTCGAATTTTTTTGCAACACATGGCATAATAGATACAACATATATTTTCTCAGGATCAATTCCTTCTTTTTTTGCATAATATGTTTTTAATAAACTTCCTAACATTTGATGTGGTGATTTGCAAGTTGATAAGTGTGGTAATAATTCAGGATAATTCATTTCGATATATTTTACCCATCCAGGACTACATGATGTAATCATTGGTAAATTATCATTTTCAGTAAATCTTTCGATAAATTCATTTGCTTCTTCCATAATAGTAAAATCTGCACCTGTATTAGTGTCAAATACTTTATCAAATCCTAATCTTTGAAGCGCTGTTACCATTTTTCCTGTTACATTTGTTCCTATATCCATTCCAAATTCTTCACCTAAAGCAACTCTAACAGCTGGTGCTGTTTGTGCTATAACATAAGTATCTGGATCTTTTAGTTTCATCCAAACATCATCTATTGTTTCTTTTTCATGTAATGCACCTGTTGGGCAACTCTGAATACATTGGCCACAGTTAGTACAGTTAACATCATTTAAACTATAATTTCCTACTGTTGATATGCAAGATTCAAATCCTCTATTAATACAATCAATTGCTCCTATTTCTTGTACATTTTTACAAGTAGCTACACATCTTCTACATAATATACATTTATTAAAGTCTCTTACAATTGATGGTGATAAATTATCTATTTCATGTTCAGATATTTCTCCTTCAAATTCTATATCTAAAACATTAAATTTTTTAGCTAATTGTTGTAATTCGCAATTTCCATTTCTAGTACAAGTTAAGCAATCTCTATGATGGTTTGAAAGAATAAGGTCTAATATTACTCTTCTTGCTTCTGATACATTTTGTGTGTTTGTATGTACTACCATTCCTTCTTCAACTTTTTGAATGCAAGATGTAGCAAATCCTCTTCTTCCTTCTATTTCTACTATACACATTCTGCAGTCTCCTACCTCATTGATGTCTTTTAAAAAGCATAATGTTGGTATGTCAATTCCTACTGTTTTTGCTGCTTGTAAGATTGTTGTGCCTTTTTTTGCTTTTATTTCTTGACCATCAATTGTCAATGTTATCAATTCTTCTTTCATAGTCTCCTCCTATATTTTTAATAAAAAATTCCTCTATTCTTTTGCAATATTTTCATAATTTTATTTTTACAAATTAGGTATATTTTAAAATCTTTAAATTAGCCAATTGCATGGAAAGGACAATTTGCTAAACAAGTACCACATTTAATACATTTTTCTTGATTTATTTTTCTCTTTTCTCTTGCTTCTCCTTCAATTGCATTAACTGGGCAATGTTTTTGACATAAGCCACAACCTTTACATTTTTCTTCATCAATTGTTATTTTTGATAATGCTTTACATTCTAGTGTTTTACATTCCTTATCAATTGCATGTTCTTTAAATTCATCTCTGAAATATTTTAATGTACTTATTACTGGGTTTGGTGCACTTTGCCCAAGTCCACAAATACTTGATTTTTGTATATTTGTTGCTAACTTTTCTAATTTGTAAATATCTGATTCTGAACCTTCACCATTACATAATTTTTCTAAGATTTCTAACATTCTTTTTGTTCCAATTCTACAAGGAGTACATTTTCCACAACTTTCACTTACTGTGAATTCTAAATAGAATTTTGCTAAAGATACCATACATTTTGTATCATCCATAACAATTAGTCCACCTGACCCCATCATAGAGCCAATTTCTTTTAATGATTCATAATCAATTGGTGTATCTAGATG
>CANQWL010000077.1 GCA_947627555.1 uncultured Clostridia bacterium
ATAAGCCATGTTCAGCTGGATATGGTGGTTTTAGTCTAGGTTGACCTCTTTTACCTTCAATTGATTCTAAAAGTGCTGTTTCTTCTCCACACACAAATGCTCCTGCACCTAAACGAATTTCAATATCAAAACTAAAATCTGTTCCAAATATATTTTTACCTAAAATACCATAATCTCTTGCTTGACTTATAGCAATTTTTAATCTTTGAACAGCAATTGGATATTCAGCTCTTACATAAATAAATCCTTTATTTGCACCAATAGTATATCCTGCAATTGCCATTGCTTCTAAAACAGAATGAGGATCTCCTTCTAATATACTTCTATCCATAAATGCTCCTGGATCTCCTTCATCAGCATTACATACAACATATTTTTGCTTATCTTCATATGCTTTTGTTAATTCCCATTTCTTACCTGTTGGGAAGCCAGCTCCACCACGGCCACGAATTCCTGATTCTTTTATAACATTGATTACCTCATCTGGTTTCATTTCAGTTAAAACCTTTTCTAAAGCTAAATAGCCATCAAAAGCTATGTATTCATCAATTTCTTCTGGATTAATTACACCACAATTTTTTAAAGCAATTCTTTTTTGTTTCTTATAAAAAGCAAGGTCATCTAATCTGTCAACAACATTTCCATCAATATCTTTGCAAAGTAATCTTTCAACTTTATTTCCTTCTATAATATGAGTTTGTATAATTTCCTCACAATCATCAGGCGTTACCATTGCATAAAAAGTATCTTCTGGTCTAATAATAACAATTGGACCTTTAGCACATAATCCAAAACAACCTGTTTTAATAACTCTTACATTTTTTATATCTTTTTCTTTTAAAATTGCTCTAAACCTTTTTAATATTTCAGGTGACTTTGAAGATGTGCAACCAGTACCATGGCAAACAAGAATATGTTTCTCACGAGTATCTGATTTTGTATTAACTCTTAAATCCAATTCTTCTCTTTTATCTTTTCTAATCTTGTGAAGTTCTTCTATAGTTTTCATTCAATACCTCCTTTGAGACACTTGGGACAGTCTTCATTTGTCTCAAGTATTTTGTCGTTTTTTGTATTATTTTATTTCATTAACTCATCTAATACTTGATCTAATTTTTGAATAGTTGCTTTTCCATATACCTCACCATTAATTGTAAATACTGGTGCTAGCCCACATGCTCCTACGCATCTTGTTTCTTCTATTGAAAATTTTCCATCTGGTGTTGTTTCTCCTGGTTGAATTTTCAATCGCTCCAATAGTCTATCCATAATTTTTTGAGAACCTTTTACAAAGCATGCTGTTCCTAAACATACTGATATATTGTATTTTCCTTTTGGTTTTAGTGAAAATCTAGAATAAAATGTTACAACGCCATATATTTCTGCCATAGGAACTGATAAAAATTCTGATAGTTCCTTTTGTACCCACATTGGAACATATCCATAGTGTTCTTGAATTTCATTTAACATTTGAATTAAATTATCTTTAATTGGTTTATATGTTGAAAAAAGTTCCTCTAAAAATTTATCTTTTTTTTCTTCTCCACAACAACATTTTTGCTCTTTTTGTTCGTTTTCTTGCATATTAAACCTCCTTTTAATAATGTATATTATTCAATTGTTTTGATTATATCAAACTAAAAATTTTTATACAATATTTTTTGAAAATTTTGTGCTTTTGTGTCGATTTTTTGTTAGTTGAGTTTTGTTGCATAAGTTGTGGTAAATAAAATTATTAAATATATAATGATAAATCTTTTCAACTAAATTGCAAAAAACACTTTTATTTAAATGTTTCCATCCAAATAAAAGTGTTTGAATTGTATTATATTTTCTATGCTTCTTTAATTGAATTATAAAAATTAGCAGTTGTTGCACTGATATATGGTACTACATATATTAATGCAATTCCAAAAGTAATTACTGATAATAGATACCACCAGAAGAAAGATAATTGTAATACAAATAAATCCCATTCATGCCCATACATCATTTTTTTACTCTTTGATAAAGCTTCTCTAGCAGTAAGTTCAGGATTATCTGCTAATATGTAGAAAGCCATTGAATATGCATATTGTTTAATGATTCCTGGTATAATTAATAGTAAAGTCCATAAAAATATAAATACATCGATAAGAATATTTAACCATAAAGCTTTGCCTGTTTTGTTAAAGCCTGAAAATAAATCACCA
The DNA here is from genome assembly GCA_947627555.1 of uncultured Clostridia bacterium. Lineage (GTDB taxonomy): Bacteria > Bacillota > Clostridia > TANB77 > CAG-508 > CAG-269. The sequence goes on from CANQWL010000077.1 coordinate 2,193, forward strand.
ACTGCTATATCTTCTTTTTTTGTAAGTTTTAAGTATATCATGCAAAGAGATAATGAAAATGCTGGTGTAATTATGAATGTAGCAATACCTCCTATTAATGGTATAAATGCACATACAAACATAATAGCAAAAATAATTAAGAACATTACAAATAAAATTCCTATTTTACCTGATATTTGCTCTTTTGCTGATGATTTTAATTCTGCTCTTGTCATAATAAAACTCCTCCTTTTATTTTATATGATTATATTTTATGTCGTTTTTTGTCACATGTCAATAATATTTTTATAATTATTTTTATAATATTGTAAAAACATTGTTTTTATGCTTGCTTTCATTTAAAAAAAATTAATATGTTTTATTAATAGCAAATAGTAAAGATAAAAATTACATTGTAAACTAATTCATTTGAACAGTTCCGACAATATTATTTATATCATCAATATTATATTTCTTCATATAATCTTCTATTCCATTTATTGTATTAACACTTGTATATGGATCAATAAAATTTCCTGCGCCAATTGAAATTGCATTTGCACCTGCTAACATAAATTCAATAGCATCTTCTCCATTTACAATACCACCCATACCAAGAATTGGAATATTAACTGCTTGAGCAACTTGGTAAACCATACGAACAGCAACAGGTTTGATTGCCGGACCAGAAAGTCCACCAGTATTATTTGCTAAAAATGGTCTTCTTTTATCAATATCTATTTTCATTCCTAATAATGTATTTATTAGTGAAACACCATCAGCTCCTGCATCTTCTACTGCTTTTGCAATAGATGCAATGTCTGTTACATTTGGAGTTAGTTTTACAATAAGAGGTTTGTCTAATACTTTTCTTACCTCACTTGTTACTTGTTTTACTCCTTCATATGTATTTCCAAAAGCCATACATCCTGCTTTTACATTAGGACAAGATAAATTTAATTCAACACCATCAATATCTAGTGTATTTAAAATTTTACAAAGTTCAACATATTCATCAATACTACTTCCACATGCATTTACAATAACTGCAGTATCAAATTTTCTAAGGAATGGTAAATCATTTTCTGCAAAATATTCTACTCCAGGATTTTGAAGCCCTATACTATTTAGCATTCCACTTGCTGTTTCACATACTCTAGATGGTTTGTTTCCACTCCTTGGTTTTAATGAAGTACCTTTTGTAATTATTCCACCTAATTTACTTAAATCAAAAAATTCACTATATTCTCTTCCATATCCAAATGTTCCTGATGCTACTGTTACTGGATTTTTCATTTCTATCCCTGCTAAATTTACTTTTGTATTCATTTTATTTTAGTACCTCCATTCTATTATTTTATTTTTAAATTTCTACATCTTTTGCTTGGAAAACTGGTCCTGCTTTGCAAACATGCCAGTATTCAGGAGCATCTTTAGAACTTTTTGCTGTTTTTACAGCACATCCTAGACATACACCTAATCCACATCCCATTTTTTCTTCTAAAGAAATTTGACATGGAATATTTTTTTCAATTGCTAATTTTTGTACTGCTTTTAACATTGGAAGTGGTCCACAAGCATAAATAGCATCTATTTTTCCTTCTTCTATATCTTTTTCTAAAAAGTTAATGGCAAAACCTTGTTTAGCATAGCTTCCATCATCTGTTGTTATTGTTAAATAATTTGATACGTTTTGAAACTCATTTTCTAGTACAACATAATCTTTATTTCTAAATCCTAGGTATGTATTAACATTTTTTTTATCTTTTTTTGCGCATTTAGCTAATTCATATAAAGGAAATACTCCTATTCCTCCACCTATAATTCCTAAATTTTTGTATTGATCATATTTAAAAGTTCCATATCCTAATGGTCCAATAATATCTATCAAGTCATTTTCTTTCTTTTTTGACAAAATTTCCGTTCCTTTTCCTTTTACTTGAAAAATAAATTCAAGTATGCCATTTTCTTTTTCTAAATTGTAAATACTGATTGGTCTTCTTAAAAATGGTTCTGTTTGATCTGATACTCTTATTTCTATAAAATTGCCTGGCTTTGCTTCTTTTACAATTTCTGGTGCTTGCACACTAAATTTGTATATGTCTGATTTTAATTGTTCTTTTTTTATTAATTTGGCTTGTTCTTGTTTTGCCATTTTTGTTTCCTCCTATTTGTTAATATATTTATTATAATTTTTTATTGTAAATTAAATAATCTTTGTAATATATTTAAGTGAATTCTCTAATTATATTAATTAAAAATTGCTTGATTTAATTCTTCTTTCATTCTTAAAGCCTCTGCTCTTGTAGCTTTTGCATAATCTTCTTCTTTAAATTGGTCTTTCCATCTATCAGATTTATAAGCACACATTAAGCTTCTAGAAGCATTTACAATTCCTCCTAGTCCATTTTTATCAAATCCTAGAGCTATATCATTTGCCTTTCCTCCTTGTGCTCCATAACCTGGTATTAAGAAATATGTATGTGGTGCAATTTCTCTTATTTGAGATAATTGTTCAGGATATGTTGCTCCAACAACTGCTGCAACACTACTATATCCATATTTTCCTCGTAAATCTTCTCCCCACTTTTCTACTAATTCTGCTACTTGTGCATATACTTCTTTATTATTTTGTAATCTCAGATCTTGTAATTCTCCTGAAGAAGGATTAGAAGTTTTAACTAAAATAAAGATACCTTTTCCATATTTTTTACAATCTTCAATAAATGGTTTTACGCAGTCAGTTCCCATATAAGGATTGACTGTAACAAAATCAACATCATAAATGGCTTCTTCGTTTTCTCCTATTAGTGTTCTTCCTAAAAAAGCATTAGAATATCCGTGTTGCAGTTGACCCTATATCTCCTCTTTTAATGTCTGCAATTACTACCATTCCTTTTTCTTTTGCATATCTACAAGTTTCTTTAAATGCTTTCATTCCTGGTATTCCATACATTTCATAGAAAGCTATTTGTGGCTTTATTGCTGGAATAATTTCATACGTTGCATCTATTAAAGATTTATTAAATTCAATAATTGCTTCTGCTACTCCTTCTAATGTTTTAGGGTATTTATCTGTTACACATTTTGGTAACATTTCATACCTTGGGTCTAGTCCTATTACTGTTGGATTGTTTGTTTGTTTTATTTTTTCTATTAAATTGTCCATAGCATTCATTTTATTTTTCCTCTTTTCCTGTTTTTTCTTTAAAAATTAATAATAATTTATCCCTCATATACTACTTTACCACTGACAATAGTGTATTTTACTTTTCCTTTTAATTTTTTTCCAATAAATGGGCTGTTTTTTGATTTTGATACTACCATTTCTTTCGTGTATATATATTCTTGATTTGGATCAAAGATTGTAATATCTGCTATCTTTCCTACTTCAATTGTTCCTCTATCTATTTTCAATAATTGAGCTGGATTGTACGATGTTAGTCTTACTAAATCTAAATAACTTAAGTCTCCTGTGTCTACTAAATTCATAATTTCTGCAGGTAGTGCTGTTTCAAATCCAATAATTCCATTTGGTGCAGATGCTAGTCCTTTATTTTTTTCTTCTTCTGCATGTGGTGCGTGGTCTGTTATGATAGCATCTATTGTTCCTTCTTTTAATCCTTCAATAATTGCTTGTCTATCTTTCTCTTCTCTTAATGGTGGATTCATTTTTGCATTTACACCTGATTTTCTTACTTCTTCTACTGTAAATGTAAAATAATGTGGGCAAGTTTCACATGTTATTTTTACTCCTCTTTTCTTTGCATCTCTTACCATATTTTTTGTTGTTTTTGTACTTATATGGCATATGTGTGCTCTTACATTGTTTGTTTCTGATATTACTATTTCTCTTGCAGCCATAATTTCTTCAGCTTCTGGTAATACCCCATTTACTCCTAATTCATCTGCTACTTTTCCTGCATTAATCGCTCCTGCTGCTACTGATTTTTCTTCACAATGTGATGCAACAAAAGTTCCTAATTTATCTGCTTCAATAATAGCTTCTCTCATCATTTTACTATTTACTACTGGCATTCCGTCATCTGAAAATGCAATTGCTCCAGCTTTTTTTAGTTCTTCAAAATCTACTAATTCTTCTCCTTTTCCTCCCTTTGATACAGATGCATATGGGAGTACATTACATAAGTTTACTCTTTTAGCTTCTTCTATAATTTTTTGCAAAATAATAGCGCTATCTGGAGTTGGCTTTGTATTTGGCATAGGACAAATTGTAGTAAAACCACCCGCAACGGCGCTTTTGCTACCTGTTTCGATTGTTTCTTTATGCTCAAATCCAGGTTCTCTTAAATGGCAGTGCATATCAATCATTCCAGG
>CANQWL010000078.1 GCA_947627555.1 uncultured Clostridia bacterium
AAAACTTTTTTTATTTTTTCAACCCTCATATTCATCCCCCATTACAAATGTACTACAATTTTATCATTTTGTAGTACGTTTGTAAATATTATTTATAAAATTTGTTAAATTTTATAAATAATATTTGTTAATTGATAACATATCTTCACTATAATTATTATTTTTTATTTTTAAAAACAAAATAACCATACTCTATAAACATTAAATATCTATAAAATATGGTTTACATTTTTTATTTATTCGTTATTCTTTATGGTTTTATATTGTTCTTTATTGATTTAATTGTGCCAAAAATATCATTTCAAAAAACGAAGCTGTTGAGGCTGTAAGGATAGGAGTCTTATTATTATACCACTTTGAATGTCCACTCACTTTCATTCCCCCCTTCTTTATCTTTGTTATATTCTTATTTTTTGTAACTTTATTCTCTATGTATGTATGTTTTGTTTTAAAAATTCTATTAATTTTATTAAATTTTATAAGAATTCTTCTATATTTTAACATATCTTTTTTATTTTGTGTAGTATTTTTTATTATTTTCTAATATCAAATCAATTTCTAAATCATTAACATTATTTTAGGAACAAATATAATTAATCCTATTATTGATGAGCCAATTGCAAGTATTAACACACTAGCTGCTGAAACATCTTTAGCAATTTTTGCTTTATCATTTTTATATGGCATTACCATATCTACTACTGTTTCAATAGCTGTATTAAACAATTCTCCTGCAATAACTATCATAAAACAAAATATACATATTATCCATTCTAATGAGGTAATTTTAAGAAATACTCCCATCATTATAACTATAAACATAATTAGTATATGTATTTTCATATTTCTTTCTGTTTTAAATGATGTAAAAAATCCTTCAAAAGCATATTTAAAACTATTTAACAACTTTTTTGTTTTTACTTTTAATTTTCTTTTCTTTTTTAACTCCATTTTTATTCTCTTTCTATTATAAATTTATTAACAATGCTTGTATATAAAATCAAGTAAGATATTGATATTAAAAATCCTGCTAAAACATCACTTGTATAATGCACTCCTAAATAAATTCTACTAATTCCAATAGAAATTATTAGGATACTAAAAATTGTAATCGCTATATATTTCAAGTATTTGTTTTTTACATATTTATATATTAAATATATTATAAATCCATAAAAAGCCATACTTACCATTGAATGCCCTGATGGAAAACTATATCCGCTTTCGTTTATTAATCTATACTCTGTTGGTCTCGGTCTTTGCAAAATATTTTTTAATAATAAATTTAATCCTGTAACAATTACTAAATTAGCACAAATTGATATTCCAATTCTTTTGTTTTTTATTACAATTAATAGTATAAGAGCTATCATTATTAAAAAAATAGCTCCTCCAAAGTTTGTAACAATTTTTGTTATTGGTGTTGCAAAATCTGATATTAAATATGTAGATATAAACTTATACCCAATAATATCTGCACTCATAATTTCTTTATTAAATACATCTTCTGCTAAAGATAAAAAACCTATTACACAAATAAATAATATAATCCACTTAAAACTTTTTGCAATTATTTCTTTTATTTTTGCCTTATTTAATTTCATCTTTTACCCTTTCATATATTAATTAAACTATAAAAGTTCTTAAATTTACATCCTTGTGATTTTTAATATCTTCATTTAATCACCTAATGTTTAAATTTCTATTACTTTTTCCCAACTCAAATTTTCTTTTCCAAAATGTCCATAATTTGTTGTTAATTTATAAATTGGATTTTGTAGTTCTAGATATTCAATAATTCCTCTTGGAGTTAAATCAAATTTTGCATAAATTTTTTTTACAATTTCTTCTTCTGGAATTGTATTAGTGCCAAAAGTATCAACATATATAGAAACTGGCCTAGCTACTCCAATTGCGTATGAAAGTTGAATTTCACATTTTTTAGCTAAATGATTTGCAACAATATTTTTAGCAAGAAATCTAGCCATATATGCAGCTGATCTGTCTACTTTACTTGGATCTTTACCTGAAAATGCCCCTCCACCATGTCTGCTATATCCACCATATGTATCTACAATAATTTTTCTTCCTGTTAATCCACTATCTCCTAAAGGTCCTCCTATTACAAATCTACCTGTTGGATTAATGAAATATTTAGTTTTTTCATCTAATAATTCACTTGGTACAATTTTGTAAATTACTTTTTCTTTAATGTCTTTTTTTAATTGCTCTAAATCAACATCTTCTCTATGTTGAGTAGAAACAACTATTGTATCAATTCTAATTGGTTTTTCATCTTCATATTCAACAGTTACTTGTACTTTTCCATCTGGTCTTAAGTAATCAATTATATTTTCTTTTCTAACAGTTGCTAGCCTTTTTGCTAATTTATGTGCTAAAGAAATTGGTAATGGCATTAATTCTTCTGTTTCATCACAAGCAAATCCAAACATAATTCCTTGGTCTCCTGCACCTTCTGATTGAATTTGTTCTCCATTTTTTGTTTCTAATGAACTATCTACTCCTAAAGCTATATCTGGAGATTGTTTTGATAATTTTACTATAACTTTACAAGTTCTATAATCTATGTCTAAATTACTATTATCATATCCTATTTCTTTAATTGTTTGTCTTACTATTTCTTCAACATTTATTTCTGCTTTTGAAGTAATTTCACCTGTTATATAGATTTCACCTTTTCCTGCTACTGTTTCGCATGCTACTCTTGAATATTTATCTTTGCTTAAATATGCATCCAATATACTATCTGATATGTAATCACATAATTTATCTGGATGTCCTTCTGTTACACTTTCTGATGTAAATAATTTTCTCATTTTTGCTTCGTTCCTTTCTTTGAGACAATGGGGACAGTCTTCATTTGTCTCATTATTTTTGTCAAAATTTGTCTGTTTTTAATTTTTTATTATTTTATTTTTTCTTTACTTTATATATTTTAACATAATTATACAAAAAGTAAAGAGATGCTAATAATTTATTTAGCATCTCAATATTTTTATTTAATATTTGACAAAAACTGACACAATACATGAGACAAATGAAGACTGTCCCCATTGTCTCATGTATTATATGGTCCAATTTCATAGATATTTCCGCCTCCTACACTAAACCAAGAAGCATTTGATGGAATCCATTCAACTCTATATTTTGTGGAAAAAGACTGTGTTCCACCAGGTATTTGACTTCCAACATCACTAATGAAATAGTATGTACAAGCTCTGGCCGAACTACCTCCCCATGTTCCTGCAATTCGTTTACCTTTCATACTATCATCTATTTGCATACGACAGCGCCTTCCATCTAGACTAAAACCTGTATTATAGTTTCCATCATATGCTCTTAATCCTAATGCATCTGGTGCTAAATTCATTTTTATTTCTTCTTTAGCTAATTTTATTATTTCTCGTTCTCCTATGTTTTTTATTTTTTTAGCTAAAAGTGTGCATTCTTTTTCTATTACAAGTTCACCTTCGTATTCCATCCATGTATCGCCATTATCTAAACTATAATAATTATTCGTTTCTTCTTCTCCATAATCTATATTAACTGTTTTTCTTAGTTTAACTCCTTCTGGCATCAATATAGGATAAATTGGTGTTGTATCTTGTAAAATTTCAGGTCTTGCATTAATATCTGCTTTCAAAACGTAATCCTTTAGTTCCGAATCGCTTGTACGCTTTATCTTAAAAGTATAATCTTCACCTGATACAACACTATAATCTATTGCCAATTTATTCTTATGTGTACTTATTATATTTTGATTTGGAGTTTGTACTTGTTCTATTTCATCATCACTTTCTAATATTATTGTAACATTAATATTATCTCCATCTGTTGAATTTACAACATATATTGCATCTATATTGTGTCCTTCTTGTTCTTCTACTTGTTGATTTGCATTTTCTTGTTCATTAATTGCTTTAGAAAATAATTGACTTTTTTCTGTTACATTTTTTATCGTTACTCCTGATAATAATATTATTAGTACTACTATTATTACTATTGCTATTAAAGTTATCATTTTATTATTTATTTTAATAGGTTGTTTCATTTGTATTTCCTTTCTTTTATTAAATAAAATTTTATCTAATTTTATTTACATATTCAAGGAATACAACTGTTTTTATTAATAACTTTTTTACATAATATAGTGACCAAGAGCAATTACTTGGTCACTGTTGATATATTTTATATGTTTATGCTAATTTTCGATACCCTTAACTCCTTTGGTACGATTTGTAACAATTCTAATCCTTTTTTTATATATTCATTTTTCATAATGTATTTCCATATGTTACCACTTAAATAGTTTTCTATCATTATCATTGATATTCCTTTGTCTATTCCTATGTATTCTTTTGAATACCATGGCTGTGGTCCTTCTAAATTGTATGCGTCTTTGAAGCCATATTTTCCCCATATTTTTGGAAAAGTGTTATATAGATATTCCATTGCTTTTATACTCTGTTTTGGTGTAAACACAATTGATCCTATTGATCCACATGGTGGTATAGTTCCATCATTTTCCTTTTCTATTTCTGCAGTACATGGTTCTGCTCCATACCCTACATTATATCCATTTGGTCCTATACAGGCTGTTAGTCCCCATGAATTTTCACCAAATGTTTTAAATTTTTCTTTATTATCAATACAATATTGTTTATTAGCTTTTGTAGCTTTTACTGAATTTTCAAACCAATCTATTCCTTCTTTATCTTTTGTATTTCTAAAATCAATCCATGCATGCGAAAATTGATATGTAAATAAAGTTCCACAATATGTATAAATTATGTCTTTTATTGTCTTATAATCTTTTTTATCTTTTTGTATATCATCATACATCGTTTTGTCAATTGCGAATGTTGGTGAAGCCACACCTAATATATATAACATTAGTTGTTCTGCATACATATCCCATTTTCCCCAAAATTCTTTTTCTGGTGAATACCCCATATAAAATTGATTCGTTTCTTTATTTGTATACCATTGCCAGTTAATTTTTTCATATAAGATTTTTGCTTTTTCTTTTATTTCTTTTCCAAAGTATTCTCCACATGCAATTGCTCCACAAATAAATATTGCAGTATCAATAATTGAAATTTCACAATTCCATTCTCTTTTTCCTGTGTTCATATTAATAAAGTGATAATAAAAACCATTTTTTCCTTCTACATTATATAAAAATGTATCTAATGTTCTATTTGCTCTATCATATGCCTTTTTATAGTTTATCCATCCACGTTCTGAACCTATAATTAGTGCTGCTAGTCCATATCCGTACTGATGCAATACTTGCAATCTCATTTGATATAATTGTTTTATCTCTTATCAATCCATATCCGAGGGCTACTTTTATTTAAATTAGTTTCTTTAATAAAAAATAAATAACTCTTTTTTAACTCTTTTAAAATTAATTTTCTCCCACGGCATTTGAAAATTCTCATCCATTCGTGCCCCCTTTAATTAAATTATATTAACTTATTTTAATAAATTCAATGGAAAAACTTTCATATTTCTATTTATTTTTGACCATACTATAAAAAAAGGAGAATTTTTATGAAACAAGAAAAAATATTGGAGCTTTTATCTGATATGACACTAGATGAAAAAATTGGTCAATTAGTTCAAACAAAAGGTGAACTCTTTTTAGATGGTGAAAAAATTATTACAGGTCCACAAGATAATTTAGTATATACAGAAGAACAATTATATCAAGTTGGCTCTATTCTAAATATGTCTGGAAGTGAAAATATACAAAAAATACAAGATTTATATTTATCAAAAAATAGACTTAAAATTCCTTTGCTTTTTACTGGAGATGTAATTAATGGATATAGAACTATTTTTCCTATTCCCTTATTACAGGGTTGTTCTTGGAATTTAGATTTAATTTATGATTGTGCTTTTATTTCTTCTAAAGAAGCGGGATATTCTGGTATTCAAGCCAATTTTTCTCCAATGGTTGATTTAGTGCGTGATAGCAGATGGGGTCGCGTATTAGAGTCTGCCGGTGGAGAAGATACACTTTTAGGTTCTTTATATGCAAAAAAAATTATAGAAGCTTATCAT
>CANQWL010000079.1 GCA_947627555.1 uncultured Clostridia bacterium
TAGAAACTATAAATAAATTAATACGTACTTCAAGACATCTATTACAACAATTAGGAAGAGAACCAACCCCAGAAGAAATAGCAGAAGAAATGGAAATTCCAGTAGAAAAAGTAATGGAAATTCAGAAAATAGCACAAGATCCAGTATCATTAGAAACACCTATTGGAGAAGAGGAAGATAGTCATTTGGGAGATTTTATTCAAGATGATGATTCACCTGCACCTCATGATGCTGCAGCATATACTTTATTAAAGGCACAATTAGAAGAAGTAATGGATACATTAACACCAAGAGAAGCAAAAGTATTAAAATTAAGATTTGGACTAGATGATGGAAAGGCAAGAACACTAGAAGAAGTAGGCCGTGAATTTGATGTTACTCGTGAAAGAATTAGACAAATCGAAGCAAAAGCATTAAGAAAATTAAGACATCCAAGTAGAAGCAAAAAATTAAGAGATTATATGGGGTAATACGGAGGAAAAAAATGAATAAAATAGTAGACTTTATACAAAATGTGACATCAGTTGAAATAATAGATATCTTAATTGCAGTAGTAATTATACTATTTTTTAGAATTTTTAGTTCAGCTTTATCATATATCATTATTAGAATGTTTAAATTTAAAACCAAAAATTCAAAAAAAATAAAAGAAAGTGCTTTTTATAAGCCATTAAGAATATTTTTCATTATTTTAGGATTTTATATAGCAATATTATTTTTAGAAGAACCTATCAATATTAGTGAAAAAGCAATGAATATAGTAACTAAAATATTTGAAATAATAAGTGTTATTACATTTGCGAAAGGAATTGCAGAAAGTTTTACACCACAATCATCTTTTGTAAAAGCCATTAAGCAAAAAATGGACAAAGATAGCGATGATACTATGTTTGACTTTATTCTAAAAATACTTAGAGTAATTATTTATATTATTGCAGGATTTATTGTAATTACACTTTTAGGTATCAATTTAAATGGTCTTGTAGCAGGATTAGGAATAGGTGGAGTTATTGTAACACTTGCTGCACAAGATACTGCTAAAAATTTATTTGGCGGATTAGTTATATTTTTAGATAAACCATTTGTTGTGGGAGACTGGATACAAATGGATAATTATGAAGGTACAGTTGAAGATATAACTTTTAGAAGTACAAGAGTAAGAACATTTGAAAATTCATTAGTAAATATACCAAATTCTATTATATCAAACTCATCAATTATTAATTGGAGTAAAATGGAAAAAAGAAGATATAAAACTAATTTATGCATACAAATAGATACTCCTTTAGAAAAATTAGAAAAGTTTAAAAATAGAATAGAAGAAATGTTACAAGAAAAAGAAGGAATTTATGCTGATTCAATACTTGTAAAATTTGATGAAATTAATGATAATGGAATTAATGTTTTAGTATCTAGTTATACAGACTCAGTAGATTATCCAAGTTATCTAGCAGAAAGAGAGAACATTAATTATAAAATTATGAAAATATTAAAAGAAGAAAATATAGAACTAGCATATGATACAAAAACGGTATACGTGAAAAATTAACGAATAGACCCATCTCAAAGCAAGTTAATAATAATATAATTAAAAAATAAAAAGGTGGAATGAAATGACTGATAAAATAATGAAATTTTTAGCATATGATGGAAAAGTTTCAGTTATATGTGCAAATACAACCCAAATGGTAGAAGAGGCAAGAAAAACACATGATTTAAGCCCAGTAGCAACAGCAGCTTTAGGTAGAGTAATAACAATGGCATCAATTATGGGAGTAGAAATGAAAAATTCACATGATAGGCTAACATTACAAATAAAGGGAAATGGACCATTAGGTATGATGGTAGCAGTAGCAAATAATTTTCCAAAGGTAAAAGCATTTGTCACAGACCCACATGTAGATTTACCATTAAATGATATAGGAAAATTAGATGTAGGAAATGCAGTAGGAACAGAAGGATACATTAATGTTATAAAAGATATTGGAATGAAAGAACCATATATAGGAATTTCTCCTTTAGTGTCAGGAGAAATTGCAGAAGATTTTGCAAACTATTTTATGAATTCAGAACAAAGAGAATCTGCAGTAGCATTAGGTGTATTGGTAGATAAAAATGGAGTAAAGTCAAGTGGAGGATATTTAATACAATTAATGCCAGGTAGTACCGAAGAAGAAATATCAAAAATAGAGCAATCAATTTTCAAAGCAGGAGCTATATCAAAAATGTTAGATCAAGAATTAAGCTTAGAAGAAATAGCAAAAAGAATTACAGGTGATGAAAATATAAAAAAGATGGAAGAAGATATAACGCCAATATATGAATGTGATTGTTCAAAAGAACATATGGCAGAAGGACTACTTACAATTGGCAAAGATGAATTACAAGACATTATTGAAAAAGAGGGAAAGGCAGAACTTGTATGCCATTTTTGTAATAAGAAATATAATTTTACAAAACAAGAATTAGAGAGTTTACTTGAAGATGCAGATTAATTAAAAATTAAGAACTGAATAATAGTAGTTACTAAAAATATAATAATTAAATAATTAATAAATAAAATTTAATAGGGAGGAAAATAAATGGAAAAAGAAGTTTTAATTTTTGGACATAAAAGTCCAGATACAGACTCAATATGCTCAAGCATAGTAATGGAGTATTTTGAAAAAAAACAAGGAAATACTAACTGTAAAGCAGTAAGATTAGGAAATGTAAATAAAGAAACACAATATGTTTTAGATTATTTAGGAATAGAAGCTCCTGAATTAATTGAAAAAGTAGAAGAAGGACAACAAGTAATTTTAGTGGATCATAACGATTTTGAACAAAGTGCTGATGGAATAGAAAACGCTAAAATATTAAGTGTTACAGATCATCATAGTATTGGAAATTTCAGAACAGCAGAACCTTTATATTACACAGCTAAACCATATGGATGTACATCAACAATTCTTTTCGAGGAATTTAAAAGTTTCGGACATAAAATAGAAAAGAAAGAAGCTGTATTAATGGCAAGTGCTATTATATCAGATACTTTATTATTAAAATCACCAACAACAACTGAACATGACAAAAAAGCTTTAGAAGAATTAGCCAAAATAGCAGAAATAGATATTAATACATATGGATTAGAAATGTTAAAAGCAGGAACAGATTTAGGTGATTTTACAGCAGAGGAACTAGTAAATTTAGATGCAAAGAAACAAGATAAAGATGGAACAAAATTTGTTATTGCACAAGTAAATACAGTAGATATTCAAGATGTATTGAAAAGACAAGAAGAATTAGAAAATGCAATGAAGGCCGAAATTCAAAAGAATGGATTAAAACTAATTGTTTTAGCTATTACAGATATTTTAAATAGTAATTCAGAGATTATTGCACTAGGGGAAAATGCAGATGAGGTTATTCAAAAAGCATTTGATAAAAAATTAGAAAATAACAGAGCATTTTTAGAGGGTGTTGTTTCAAGAAAGAAGCAATTATTACCTAATATAGATAAAAGCATATAATAGTATAAATATAAAATATAGATATTTATAAAAGATTGCCAAAGGATTAATGATTTCCTCTGGCAATTTTATTATAAAAACTATTATGAAACTTTGTAATAAACAATAGATAAAATAATAAACAAAAGATAAAATTCTACAAATTTAGACATGAAAAATGAGACAAACTAAGACTGTCCCAAGTGTCTCAAAATAACGTTCCAAACTTCTTCTTTATATATTTTTCTTTCTGAAGAGAATGGCAGTGTTGTTATATCTCCAATAGGGTTGATACTTTTTTGTAATTTTTTTACTGTATCATCAACTTTTGTAATTGCAATTTTATCTGCTTTGTTTGCTAATATAATAAATGGTAGTCCAGATGATATTATATAGTTGTACATTAATTTATCATTTTCAGTAGGTTCATGTCTTATATCAATTAAAAATATAATTAATGATATTTCTTTACGATGGAATAAATAGTCTTCAATAAATATTCCTACTTGTTCTTGTTCTTTTTTTGACATTTTACTATAACCATATCCTGGCAAATCAACAAAGTAAAATGTATTATCTATGTTATAAAAGTTTATTTGACGTGTTTTTCCAGGTTCACTACTTGTTCTAACTAGTTTTTTTCTATTAATCATTGTGTTAATAAAACTTGATTTGCCAACATTTGATTTTCCAACTAATACAATTTCGGGTAATTTATTTTTAGGATATTGTTTTGGGTTTACTGCTGAAATTTCAAATTGAGGATTTTTTACTACCATTTTATATTGAATTCCTTTCGTTTTTACTATATTTTCATATCAAATAAATCAGATTAATCTAATTTATTTGATATATTTTTATTTTTTTTCATTATCTCTTTCTAATTCATTGCTTAAATACATATTAATTAGATTTTCTATATTATTAATTTTATGATTTAAAAAATCACATAATTTTCTTAAATCAGTATTAGAAGGAGTATAAACAAATGAAGATAAATTTTGAATTGTTTCTGAACATATTTCCTGAAAATTTTGTAAATGTATATATTCAGTTAATAGTTCATCCATATTAATTTTTCCAGTTGCAATATAATTATTAACTATACCTAATATAGATTTTATAGTGTATTGTGCTGGAATTAATTTTGATGCCATAGTATATCTAATATAATTGTTTTTAAATTCTTTAAGGTATGATTGATTTTCTCCTGTAGTAACAGATTGATAATTATATACAAGATAATTTAAATGATTTTTCATATATTTTTCAGATAAATAATTACTAAAATTTTTACATCCTGGAATTCCTTTTGTTGAATTAGATATTATAGCAGAAAGCACAAGATCATATCGGTGCATATAAACTAAATGTTCAAAATCATCATTTATTTGTATGCCTTGATAAAGAGTAGTTGGAGTATAAATTGATATAGTAGTTAAATCTTCACTTGGTTCACTTACATATAGTATAGCTAATTTATCATCTCCAACCTTACGATATAAAGCAGTATAACCATCTGAAAAACAATATTCTTGTATAATATTATCATCTTGTTTGGAATATATAGTACAATAATCATCATTTGCATCAGAAAAGATTTCAGATTTATCAAAAACAAAAAAACTATATGGATTATTTAATTTATTCATATTTCAACATCCTTTTTATTCATTAATTTTATTATTTCATTTTGTATATTAAATTTTGTGTATTATTTGTTATTTTTTATTAATATTTTTTCTAATCCTCCTATATAAGGTCTTAAAACTTCTGGTATAATTACACTTCCATCTGGTTGATAATTATTTTCGATTATAGAGATTAACATACGAGGAGGAGCAACTACAGTATTATTTAAAGTATGAGCAAAATAATTACCATTTTCTCCTTTTATTCTAATACCTAATCTTCTTGCTTGAGCATCTGTTAAATTAGAACAACTACCAACTTCAAAATATTTTTGTTGTCTAGGTGACCATGCTTCTACATCACAAGATTTTGCTTTTAAATCTGCTAAATCTCCACTACAACATTCTAAAGTCCTAACAGGAATATTCATACTCCTAAAAAATTCTACTGTATAAGACCACATCTTATTATACCAATCCCAAGAATCTTCAGGCTCACAAACTACAATCATTTCTTGCTTTTCAAACTGATGAATTCTATATACACCACGTTCTTCTAATCCATGAGCACCTTTTTCTTTTCTAAAACATGGAGAATAAGATGTCATAGTGTATGGCATATCTTCTTTCTTTAGAATTTGTCCTTTGAATTTTCCAATCATAGAGTGTTCGCTAGTTCCAATTAAATATAAATCTTCACCTTCTATTTTATACATCATAGCATCCATTTCTTCAAAGCTCATAACACCTGTTACTACATCACTACGAATCATATAAGGTGGAATGCAATAAGTAAAACCTTTATTAATCATAAAGTCTCTTGCATAAGTTAGCACAGCAGAGTGTAA
>CANQWL010000080.1 GCA_947627555.1 uncultured Clostridia bacterium
AACAATTCAATTATACTACTTGAATCACTTTTTTTCTATATTATTTTTGTTTCACATCAATTGTAACACTACATTTTTATCTTTAAAATAAAGTTCTAATCTTTTTAATTAAATAATGACTTCCTCCTTGACTATTATCTTGTGTATTTTCAACCATACTAACAATTAGCAAATCTTCTCCGTCTGACTTATTTTCTGTAAAACAATTAAACCATCCTAAAGTTCCACTTTCTGTATCTTCACTAGATGTTTTAAGTTCTGCCGTTCCTGTTTTTCCCGCAATAGTAGTTCCTGATATTTGCATATCATGTGCAGTTCCTTCTGAATTTTCTACTACTTGAATTAGGCTTTCTTTTATAGTGTTTGATGCTTCTTTAGTAAATGCACTTTCCTTTAAAATTTTTCCTTTTTCTTTTGAATTATAATCTATAGTTGGTTGTATCATATTTCCATCATTAGCAAATGCTGAATATATTGATGCCATATGAATTGGATTAACTAAAACGCTTCCTTGTCCGTATCCTGTATCAGCAAGTTTTGTTTCTCCCTCTATTTTATTTCCATTATTATTAGCATATTGTGATTTTGCTAAATTAATTGGAAAATCAAGTTGTTCATTAAAACCTATTTTATTTAAATTTTCTGATAAAGTATCAGCACCTATTTTTAAAGCTGATTGTGCAAAATATATATTATCTGAATGAATCATTCCATTTAATAAATTTTTTGCACCACTATAAGGAGTTAATGTTGTTATTTTATAATCTCCCCAACTACTGTCTTTTTGCCAACTTGTTCCTGTGTATCCATAATCTTCATTTTCATTTATTTTACCTGTTGTTAAGCCTATTGCTCCTATAATTGGCTTGAAAGTTGAACCTGGACAATATTTTTGAACAAATCTATTATATAGTGGTTTATTTGTATCATTGTTAAGTTCTTCCCATTGTTTATTAGTCATGCCTATTACAAAATCATTTGAATCAAATGTAGGTGTGCTAACTAATGCAAGAAGTTCTCCTGTTTTGGGTTGCATTACCACAAAAAATCCTTTATCATTTTTCATTTGATTATATAATTTTTGTTGTAATTCACTATCAATTGTTAGTTTTAAATCTTCTCCATCTTTCTTTTCTTGTTTTATCAATTCTACTTTTTTATTTTTATTTTCATCTTCTATATAAATTTCTGTTCCATCAATTCCTCTTATTGTATCTTCATAAATTTGTTCTAAACCAGACTTTCCTATAACACTATTTGTGTTATAGCCTTTTCCTTCATTTTTTTCTAGCTCTTCTGCACTAATTGATTGAACATAACCTATTAAGTGTGCAGTTTCTTTTCCATATGGATATACTCTTCCTTCTACTTTAGTAATTAAAATTCCCGGAATTGTAAGTAATTTTTCTTTTAACTCTGTATTAGAATCTGCTATTTTTTTAACTGGTACAAATGTATCTTCTTTAACATATGATTTGTTTAATTGCTCATTAATATAATCAACAGATACTCCTGTTAATTCTGAAATTTTGTTAATACTTTCTTCTTTATTTTCGCTTAACTTTCCTGGTACAATTCCAACAGATGAAACAATTCCATCATATGCAAAAGCATTTCCATATCTATCTGTAATTTCTCCTCTTTTTGCTTTAATTGTTTCAACTCTTACTTTATCATTTTCTCTTAATTGTGGAAATATAAAACTAGAAGACCAACATATTTTGTTTTGTTTATTTTCTTTTTTTACTTCTATTGTATTAGTAAAAGATGTTTCCCCTGCTGATGTATACATTTTTTCTTGATATGTAATATAATATCTTTTATCTTGTTTTTTACATTCTTGAATATCAATTTTTATATTAGTTGCATCAATGCCTTCATAAATATTCTGATTTCTTTTTATAAAATCTTCTTTATTTATATTATTTCTAGATTGTTCTGTTAATAATTCATACATTTGATCATATTGTTTCTCATTTATTAAATTTACAAAATCAATTACTGTCTGTTCTGCTAACTTTTCTTCTTTATTTTTAAAAAAGAAGAAACCTCCTATAATTATTAAAAATACAAGAATAATAACTATTACAACTATTAATATCTTTTTATTTTTCATATAATACTCCTCCTATCTTTCTGCCATTGGTTCCGGGTTTTTTTGGCAACCTGCCATGTTGCCAAAAAAACCCGGAACCAATGGCAATCATTTATTAAAAATCTCATTTTCGCCATATTGCTCTGGCTTTAATCCTAGTCGTGTCTTCATATATGAGATTAAACTAATAGTGATGACCATTAAAAATATACCTATTATTACCATAGCATTAGCAGTTGTTGTAATATCTAATAAATATGAACCTAAAAAGCCAATAATCGCTCTTAATAAATTTTTTACTATAGCATTTGTAGCATAAATTTGTGTTAATATCTTTTCATCTGAAAAATTACTTAAATATCTATTTGATAAAACTAAACTCATTCCCTTATTTATATCTATAATTATAAAACATACAATAAGTATAATTAGAGACACAATATACGGAACTTTAAATATAATTGTTAATCCTGCTACCAAAATTGATATAGTTGTTAATATTAAAATAGCAGATAAAGTCTTATTTTTAAATAATTTGTGAAAAGTCAATTGATTTTTTGAACCTATTGATGAAGCAATACCTACTATTGCAGCAATAATTGTAATAATTTGTGGTCCGTGCTCCTATATCAACTAATATACTATTTCTATATGTTGATATCAATGAAAAAACTCCAAAAGAAATTCCTGCATATAGAAATAAACTTCTTAATCTTTGCGATTTAATAATAAATGACATTCCTTCTTTTAATTCTTCAAAATAATGTCGTTCTACTTTTTCTTTTTTTTCTGCATTCTCTTTTATTTTTTCTATATCTTTAAATCCTAAAGACATAAATGCAGATAATATAGTAAAAATCAGACTAATAATCATTGGAATATAAGGATTTACTACATATAAAAATCCTGAAATTATTGCTGAAATAGAGTTAATAAAAAAGTAATTTTGATATCCTTTTCCTTCTAATTTAGAAAAAATATCTCCTTTTTTTCTTGTTCTAGGAATTGAATACTCTAATAAAGTAGTATCAGAAATATCTTTCAGAGAATAACACAATGCACTAATAAATTCAGCAAATATAAGTGTTTGTATATTTTTAACATTAATAATCAAAAATACGAATATTGAGTTAAAAATATTTGCTAAAATAGTACATTTTCTAGTTCCTAATTTATCTATTATGATACTTGCTGGAATTTGTAAAAATATCATAAAAATAGCATAAAACGATTGTGCAAGTACTACTTGTGATGGTGTAATATTTTTTACCTGTGTTAAAAATAAAAACTCTATTGCATAATAAAAAATTAAGTCCAATGAAATTGCTCTATATATTGAATATATTTTCATATTTTGTTTTCTTGCGTTTCTCATTTTTGAATTCATTTGTATTTCTCTCCTTTATATTTCTATAAGTAGATTTATCTTTTAGTATATAAGTAATTTTGAAATTATTTTCTAAAATTAATTTTAGGTTTATTCATTCTTATATTACTTTTTGCAATTGTAAAAAAAGCATTCAAAGTTTTTAGCATAATTTCTTTACTTTCATCATCTATATTTTTATATGTTTTTAACATAGTTAAAGCATTTGTAAATTTATTACTACTGAATTCTGATAATGTCTCTACTCCTGTTGTATTTAAAATTTCAAAAAATATATCAATAAATTTTTCTCTTTGAGCTGGCTTTATTTCTTTTAACCAATCTGTAATAGTATTATCAATAAATTCGCTAGAATATGTTAGTTCTTCTCTAACAAATTTTGTATTAATCACTTGCCAAGAGTATAAATCATGTTGCATAATACCTGTTTGCGTACTTTTTAAAATTGTAGTTTCTTCTCTATGATTTAATAATCTACCAATAATTGAAGTTTGCGGAATATATGTATGTACTCTATTTAATATGTCTTGATATTCTTTACTTTCTACTACTTTATCACAAAATCCTGGTCCATCATTGTTATATACATCAATAATTCTTTTTCTTATTTTTTCATTACAAAAAGTAGATGCATATATAGCTAGATTTCCTCCTTTAGAATGTCCTCCTACTCGTATAGCACTTTTATATTTTTTTGCTATCTTTTCTAAATATTCTACTGCATCTATTTGAGATGGAACATATTCACTAAAGCTCATATTAAAATCTTCTTTCCATCCAATCACAGTATTATCAGTTCCTCTATAAGCTACATATATAGTATTATCTGGCATTATAATTGTAATTGCAGAAAATTGCTTTTCACTTTCAAATTCTAATTTATTTATATATTGTGTGATTTTTAATTTAGAAAATCTATTACTTTTAGAGAGAGCTGGAAACAAATCTTCATCTTCTTTTTGTAAAATTCTTCCTATCTTTTTTCTTTCTAAATATCTTTTATAGCATTCTTCTATTGTAATTTCTTCTTCATTATCTAATAAGCCATCAAAAGGAAAATATGCTAAACGAGATAATATTAAGTTATCAATCTCATTAAATTTATTATCACTTATTAATAAGTCGCCTCTCCAATCAATATAATCAAAAATATTAGCCATTTTACTACTCCTTTTATTTTTTTATAAAATGAATAATTTGATCTGCTATTTCTTCTTCTTTTCCTGTATATCCATGGTCTGCGCCATCAATATAATCAATATCTTTGTTTGAATTAATAATGGAATTACTTACTATTGTAACTAATTCATCTGCTTTTTGTAAAATCATTTCGTTTTTATTTCCCCATCTCATCATTAAAGGAACTTTGATTTGATTTAATTTTTCTAATTCACTATCTTCGCCATAATTTGCAAAATCTATTTCTTTATTATCACGAGCATATCTTAAAAATGTTTTTACACTAAGTGGATGAATAAATGCTTCTTTTGGCATTAAATCTAAGCTTTGTTGATTTTCTTCCTTTTGTTCTGCTAATTGCAAATATTCATCAAATTTATCCCCTAAATACACTTTTATAGCTTTCGGGATATCAATTAACGAAAGTAAAATTACTCCTTTTATATTAGATAGTAGTTCTTCTTCCTCTTCTTCTAATAATTCATTATATGTGTATACAATTTTAGTACATCCTAAACTATGACCTTGCAAGTATATATTTGTATATCCTAATTCTTTTAATTTAATAATAGCACCTACGATGTCTTCATATCCTTCTAAAACATCTTCATAAGATGTTCCTCCTAATATTTTTTCTTGTTTGTCATCTATATTTCTTCTAATATATTTTGTTAATTCACTTCCTCTATTATTAAAGCAAAAATAATCAATTTGATTATCATTTGCTTTACTTGAAATTACTTCATCTCTTTTTTTGAAACAGTTGCTACTCATGCCATGTACTGCTAAAATTACACTTTGTGTTTTCTCTTTGCTTTCATATAAAAATCCATTTAAGCTTATTCCGTCAGTCGCTAAAAAATCTATTTTCCTCATAATTATTTTTCTTCCTTTCTTTGCCTTTTTTGATCACTATATCTACAAAAGGCAGCAAATTTATTTTTCTAATATTATAAATTGAAACTTATTCTTTTTTGGCACTTTTTGTAATTATAACATTATTGTTTCCAAAATGTAAAGCAAAATATACTAATGATTGAAACAAAAAAAGAGTAAATCTGTAAGCCGGGTTCTGTCTTTTAAAATAGCCATTTATCTAGGATATATATTGCTATATATCTCAAGCCACGCAATCAAGAAGGCGCCGAGCAGGCTGACCATGTACTTCGCA
>CANQWL010000081.1 GCA_947627555.1 uncultured Clostridia bacterium
GTTGTCATTTAAACCCGGAACCATTGGCAACCTCGGACCCCCTTGGCAACCCCTTTGGCAACCTCGGAATCTTTGGTAAATTCTATTTTGTAATCCATTTTATCAAATCTAAATTAGCTGGCTCTAGTAGCATTTCATGTTTTGGCATTACTCTAAATGTATATCCGTAATTTCCTCCTGTTGTTAATTTAATTTTTGCAGTATAGTAATAATCTTTGCTTTCATCATCTCTGTCTTGTAATTTCATTGGTATTATAGTTACATCTTCAACTACACCATTATCTAAAATTTTTCCGTAATAAACCTCTACTGTTATATTGTCTACATCAATGTTTGGAAGTTCCACTTCACAAGCTACATCTATATTATTTCCTGCATCTATTGTAATGTTATCCATATTATCTACTTGAGTAATTTTTATGTCTTTCCAATTTTTGAATAAATCTTTTTTCCATGAATTATATGCTGCTACATTATCTATATCTGAATAATATTTTTTTGTTAGGTTACACAATGGTATATATAATTGACTTGTGTAATCTACTAACATTCTAGATGTGCTATAATTTCCTCCTGTTGTAATAATAGATTTTTTCATATATTCTAACCATTTTTTAGACATCCCATTTTTGTCTTTTTGATAATATGCTGGAATTATTTTTTCTTCTAATGTTCGATACATACTTTGGCTATCTGCTATATCTTGTGCT
The DNA here is from genome assembly GCA_947627555.1 of uncultured Clostridia bacterium. Taxonomy (GTDB): domain Bacteria; phylum Bacillota; class Clostridia; order TANB77; family CAG-508; genus CAG-269. The sequence continues at coordinate 711 of CANQWL010000081.1, forward strand.
TCATAAGATTCGAACTCTGCATTTGTTCCTATTGTCCATCCATTATCTTGTGTGTATCCTTCAGCCCACCATCCATCTAGTACACTGAAATTAATAACGCCATTTACTGATGCTTTTTGACCACTTGTTCCTGATGCTTCCATTGGCCTTCTTGGATTGTTAAGCCATACATCTACACCACTTATTAAATATCTTGACATTGCTATATTGTAATTTTCAAGTAAGAATATTTTTCCTTTAAATTGTGGCATCATTGATATTTCATGTATGTATTTTATTAAATCTTGTCCTTCTTTATCTGCAGGATGTGCTTTTCCTGCAAATATTAATTGTACTGGTTTTTCACTGTTATTTAATATTTGTGTAATTCTTTCTAAATCTTTAAAAATTAATGTTGCTCTTTTATATGTTGCAAATCTCCTTGCAAAACCTATTGTTAGTGCTTCTGGATTAAGTTTTGAAATTATTTCATTAATTTCTTCATAACTATATCCTGATCGCCTTAGCCTTTCTGTTGTATTGTCTTTTACTAGCTTTAATAATTTTAATTTTCTTTCATTATGAATGTCCCATAATTTTTCGTCTGGAATATTATTAATTTTCTCCCATGTTGAATTTTTATGAATGTTATCTTGCCAATATGGAGTTAAGTATTTATTATATAATTCCTTCATTTTTGGTGCAAGCCATGAACATGTGTGAATTCCATTTGTTACATATCCTATTGGTGATTCATTTGCTGCAATATTTGGCCATATTTCGCCAAATAATTCTCTTGATACTGCACCATGTAATTTACTAACCCCATTTTTCTTTCCTGCAATTTTTAATGCTAAAATTCCCATATTAAACCCTGCTTCTAATTCATTGCATGGTTTCATTCCTAGTTTTAAAAATTCTTCTCTTGAAAGTCCTAGTCTTGGCCAGAAATCTTTAAAATATTTTTCTACTAATGCTAATGGAAAAATATCATTTCCTGCTGGTACAGGTGTATGTGTTGTAAACACTGTTTTTGAACTTGCAATATCTTTTGCAACTTCAAATGATACTTCTTTTTCTTTTATAATATTTTTAGTAATTTCCAATGTTAGAAATGCAGAATGTCCTTCATTCATATGATAAATTGTTGGATTTAATTTTAGATATTTTGTTAATAAACTAGTACCTGCCATTCCAAGAACAATTTCTTGACGAATTCTCATTTCTTGGTCTCCACCATATAGTTTTAAAGTTACATCTCTGTCTTCTTCATTGTTTTTTTCTATATCAGAGTCTAACAAATATAATTTTACTCTACCTACATTAATTTGCCATACTTTTAAATATAATCTTCTTTTTGGAAATTTAACATAGATAATTAAGTCTTCACCTTTTTCATCTTTTACTGGATGAATTGGCATATCAAGTAAATCAATACTATGATATTCTGTTTCTTGTCCACCATATCCGTTGATTTTTTGGTGGAAATATCCATTTTTATATAATAACCCAACTGCTACTAATGGAATTCCTAAATCACTTGCTGATTTTAAATGATCTCCTGATAAAATTCCAAGTCCCCCTGAATAAATTGGAATAGTTTCATCCAATCCATATTCTGCTGAAAAATATGCAATTAAATCATTTTTATTTTCTGGATATTTACTAGTAAACCATGTATTTTTACTATTCATATAATCTTCAAAATTTTCTGAAATTTTGTCATATTCCTTTAAGAATGCTACATCTTTTGCTGCTTTTTCTAATTTTTCTTGTGACACTTGTTTTAAAAATTTAACTGGATTTTTATTTGATTGCTCCCATAAATCTTTATCTATTTTTTGAAATAGTCTTAAGAATTCTGTATTCCAAGACCACCATAAATTGTTTGATATTTCTGATAATTTTTCTATTCTTTTTGGTAATTGTGGATTAACTGTAATTCTATTGAATACATACATTTTTCTCTTTTCCTCCTTTGTAACTTATCTCATTTTTCCTTTTGTAAATTGATAATTATATTATCTATTAAATATACTTATTTGTCAAATATTTTTATTAATATTATATTAAAATTAAAATAGTAAAACATAATAATATTGTAGTGTTTGTATATTAAAATATTCTTAATATATCATTATATGTCACGTAAATTGATAATGCAATAAGTATAGAAAATCCTAACAATTGAATATTAATTTCAGTTTGTTCGTTTAATGGTTTTCGTCTAATTGCTTCTATAATTAAAATTAAAATTTTTCCCCCATCTAATGCTGGAATTGGTAAAAGGTTTGTTATTCCAAGTGATAATGAAATAAGTGCTAGCATTGTGATAAATTCTTGAACCCCATTAGTTTTTGCTACTGTTTCTGATATTCCAACAGGTCCCATCATTTGATCTACTCCAACATTACCTGTAAATAATTGTTTTAAATTATCAATAATTGAAAACATAAATTCTTTCGTTTCCATTGCTCCATTAATACATCTGTTAATAAATGTATCTGGTGCTTCTTTTAAATTAACTCCTAAATAATACATAGAAATATAATCTGGCGTTAACTCTATATTTATTTCTTTTCCATCTCTTTCAACTGTAATTAAAATTGTATTATATCCTTCTTGACTTATTAATTCTATTGCTTTATTTGTATCACCATTAATATCTTCATTATTTACTTTAATTAATTTATCATTAGCTTTAATTCCTTGTTTTTCACTACTACTTTCCTTTTCTACTGCTATAATTTTACATTCTTCATTTAAGTACATTCCTGTAGATTTTACTTTTACTTCTGTTGGTCTTGTTTTGTATTCTAAAGTTTCGTTATTTCTAATTACTTTTAAATTCAACTCTTCTCCTGTTGATTTATCTAAAACTTGATTTAAGTCATTTTTACTATTGATTTTTTTGTTATTAATTTCTACTATTTTATCTTCGCTTTGTAATCCGATTTTACTTGCTGCATACCCTTCTAATACACTATCTATTTCATTTGAAATATAAGTACCTGATATTGCAGAAAGAATGAAATAAACTGATATACCAAAAATAATATTTATTGTTGCACCTGCTATTACAATTGCTATTCTTTTAGGAATACTTGCTTTTGAAAATGATCTACTATCTTCTGATCTTTGATCTTCTCCCTCCATACTAACAAATCCGCCTAAAGGAAATAATCTCAATGCATATTTAGTTTCTTTTCCTTGTTTTCTCCATATAGTTGGTCCAAATCCAATTGCAAATTCATTTACTTTTACTTTACAAAGTTTTGCAACTGTAAAATGTCCTAATTCATGGATAAAAATTAGAAATCCTAACAAAAATATGATTTTAAGTGCCGAGATTATAAAAGAAATCAAAGTTTTACCTCCCTTTAAAAACTTAAATTTTATAGTGCCCAATCAAGTTCATTTTTAAATATTCTCCCTTATTATAATAAGGTTAACAATGCATATGCAAATGGTGATAAAAAGATTAAACTATCAATTCTGTCTAACATACCACCATGCCCTGGTATTAAATTACTAAAATCTTTTATATCTACATATCTTTTAATACTTGATGCTGCAAAATCTCCTATTTGTCCTACTAAACTTAGTATAATTGCAATTCCTCCTATATAGTAATATGAAATATTCATACCACAATAAGTATTTACAAAATATGTATAAATTAACATTATAATAATTGCGCCAATTAGTCCTCCAATACAACCTTCTATTGATTTTTTAGGACTTACCTTACTAAACTTATGCTTTCCTAAATATCTTCCTATGAAATATGCAAATATATCTGTTCCCCATGCTGCAAATATTGCATACCATATTAATATTTTTCCTTTTTCCATTCCATTTATAAATGCTACAAACATAATAAAAAATACAATATAAAATATTCCTAAAAATGTATATGCAATATCTTTAAAATTTGTTTTCATATCTGTTGCAATGACTTGTGCAAATAATATAATTAAAATTGTTGGTATTGAAAGTGTTACAACCATATTTAAATTTTCTTGCGGTATAATATGAATTAATGCTATACTAAGAGAACTTAAGTATCCAATCCATCTTACTGGTTTTGCCACTTTTGATATCGCATTAAAATATTCGTTCATACCTAATATTGCAATGATTGATAATGCTACATCTACTATATATTTATTTCCAATTAAAAAAATTATTAATACTAATGGAAATCCTAATAAACTTGATGTGATTCTTTTTACATTCTCCATATTTTTTCCTTTCTTTTTTACTTTAATTTGCTCCAAATTTTCTCGTTCTTCTTTGATACTCTATAATTGCTTTATCTAAATCTTCTTCATCAAAGTCTGGCCAGTTTTTATCAACAAATAAAAATTCTGAATATACTAATTGCCAAGGTAGAAAATTACTTAATCTTAACTCTCCACTTGTTCTAATTAATAAATCTGGATCTGGTTGTCCTTGTGTATATAAATTGTTAGAAACTACTTCCTCTGTTATATCATCAATAGCTAATTTTCCATCTTTTACTTCTTTAGATATTTTTTGAATTGCTTTTATAAGTTCATCTCTTCCTCCATAATTTAAAGCAATATTAAATGTAATACCTGTATTATTTTTTGTTCTCTCCATACAATTATGTATGCTTTTTTGCATTTTTTCTGATAATTCAGATATATTTCCTACAATTTTTACTTTTATGTTCTCTGTATCAGCCCTTTTCGCATAGTCATCTAAATAACTTTGGAATAATGCCATTAATGCTTTTACTTCTTCTTCTGCCCTTTTCCAGTTTTCCGTTGAAAATGCATATGCTGTAATATGTTCTATACCTATTTTATTAGCATATCTTACTATTTTTTCTAATGTTTGTGCACCTGTTTTATGTCCAAAACTTGCTGGTTTTCCTTGTTCTTTTGCCCATCTTCGATTACCATCCATAATGATAGCAACATGCTTTGGTAAACTTTGTTTATCAAATTCCATAAAATTTCTCCTTATAATGATTTTCAATCTGTTAACTTAAATGAAAATTGAAACCTCAAACTCCTAGTGATATAATATTTTTGAACGAAAACAAAATATCT
>CANQWL010000082.1 GCA_947627555.1 uncultured Clostridia bacterium
CTCTTTTTATGTAATTTGTTGGAGTTGCTCTATAATATGCATAATTTCCACTTGGGTTTCCTGTTCCTCCTATTGATATTTGTCCATACCCTGAATTATTTCCAGATCTAACAACACCATCACTTCCTGCTCCTCCTTCTGAAGATGCATTTTGTGATGTAGCAAAGGATCCACTGTTTCCATCAGAATTAGCAGCACCAGAACCACTACCTCCTGAATACGATGTTCCTCTACCTCCTGCTCCTATAGTAATAGTATAAGAAAAATTTCTTCCGGATCCTGTTCCGCCTCCGCCTGTACTCCTACCAATACCATTATTTCCTCTGTTACCATTCCTTACTTGTGTAGACCAACCGTAAGTCCAAATAGTTGCTCCTCCATCTGCACCAATTGCGGGTACATATTCATAATTTTCATCACTATTTTTCCATAAATATACATTTTGTCCTTTAGCATATGCTCCTCTTGCTGTCATGCTTATTGTTCCATTATTTGTTAATGTTCCTGTACAATAGACAAGTAAACCTTTTGGTCCTCCATATCCATTGTCACTTTTACATGCTGTTAATGTTACTCCTTCATTTATAGTTAAATTTCCTTCGACTTTTAATACTACCATATTTTTTGCATATTGATTTTGTTTTGCTACATCTGTTTCCTTATTTCCAAATTCATACACATTATTATTTAAAGTTGAGCCTGGTATTTCTGCATTTCCATCTAAAGTCAAATCTCCATCATGTACTATTACATTTATATTATAACTTTCATCTTTCATATGTAAAGTTGTCAGATTACTTTCAGATATATCTCCTATTGCTCTAATTATACTTATATCATCTTTTACCCATACCGCGTATAATATTACATCTTTATCACCATTTTGATATACATATTCTCCTTCATATTCCGATACTGTTGAATCAGCATTTTTTGACCAACCATAAAATATGTATCCTTCTCTTGTTGGTATGTCATCTAATGTTGTATTTTTATTTACAATTTGATTTTTCGTATTATTATCTATATGTGCATCTTCCGCATTCAAATTATAATGAATTGTATAACCTGTTCTTTTTTCTATTACTCTTTCTTCTGTTGTTGTAACTTTAAATATACTATCCTCTTTTCCTTTTTCTATCTCATAATCTATTGCTATTGTTTTCTTTCCTTGTTCATCATTTACTACTATTTTGTTCTGCTCTTCTCCTGGATATTCTATACTTTTTATTTTTTCATTTTCATCATTTGTTGTAAATTTTAAAAGACATTTAGTTATATCATCTTGTGTAGCTTTTATTGAGACATCTATACCTATAATATCATCTTCATTCTGACTGCTTAATTTTTTTATATATGAATTATAAATAGAACTTATATTTTTTCGATTTATTACAATGCTTAAAATTACTAATAAAAATATAAATAAAATTATTAAAATAATACTTTTTTTATTCTTTAGTTTCATTTTCATATGTTTATCACCTTTATCTTTTCATTTATGTTATTTGTATACACTCATCTTAACATTATATTTTTATTTGTAAATATTTTTTATATATTTAATTATTATAATATTAACATAAATAACCATGTATTTTGATTATTGCAAACAAGACTACTTTTCTATTTTTTTAGTTAAAAAGTGACTAAGGGGGTGTGTCCCTTAATCACTTTTTATATTTATATCATAATCACAATTTTTACTTTATCATTCATTTTCTTTTTCTACATATGTTCCACTTTGGATAGTACCAACTGAGACACATCCATTGCCTCCTGCACCTCCTGCGCATCCGCCTTCTCCTGCTATTGCCTCACCTCCGTTTGCTTCTATATTTCCATTATTCTGATAATCTTCATTATAAAATATATTTACACTTCCTCCTCCGCGAAGCTCCTCCTGTATCAATTCTTGCATAAGCAAATGATCTATTAGCTGTACTAGAAGATACTCCATTTGCTTCTATTTTTCCATTATTTATAATTTTATTTGAATAGATTGTTAATAATCCTCCTGTTCCTTCTCTTTTTATATAACTTATTGGCATTACACGATAATTGGCATATGTTCCACTTGGATTTCCTGTTCCTCCCATTGATATTTGTCCATATCCTGAACTATTTCCAGACATAACAACACCATTAGAGCCAAATCCTCCTTCTAAAGATGCATTTTGAGAACTAGCAAACCTTCCCTCTTGTCCGTCATCATTAGCAGCTCCAGAACCACTTCCTCCAGAATATGATGTTCCTCTACCTCCTGTTCCTACACTAAAGCCATTGAAATAACTTCTCCCAGATCCTGTTCCGCCTCCTCCTGTACTTCTATTTGTACCATCATTACCTCTATTACCATCTCTTGTAGTATATCTACCTACTCTATAAGATGCTCCTCCATTTGCACCAATTTCAGGTACATATTCATAATTTCCATCTTCATTTTGCCATAAATATACATTTTGTCCTTTAGCATATGCTCCTCTTGCTGTCATACTTATTGTTCCTTTATTTGTTAACGTTCCTGTACAATAAATAAGTAAACCTTTTGGTCCTCCATATCCATCATCACTTTTACATACCGTTAGTGTTACTCCTTCATTTATGGTTAAATTTCCTTTAACTTTTAATATTACCATGCTCCTTGCATATTTATCTTTTTTTGCTACATCTACAAATTTATTTCCAAATTCATATACATTATTATTTAAAGTTGAATCTTGTATTTCTATATTCCCATCTAAAATTAAATCTCCATTATATACTATCGCATTTACAATATAAGCTTCATTATTTACATTAATAGATTTATAATTAGTTTCCTCTATTTGTTCTGCTCCTTTAATTATACTATTAGCCAATATATTTTCTATCCATATTGCATACAAATTTATATCTCTATCACCTTCTTGATATACATATTCTTCTTCTTCATATTCTGATACTTTTGAATCAGCATTTTTTGACCATCCAAAAAATGTATATCCATCTCTTGTTGGTATGTCATTTATTTTTGTATTTTTATTTACAATTTGACTTTTAGTATTATTATCTATATGTGCATCTTCTGCATTTAAATTATAATGAATTGTATAGCCTGTTCTTTTTTCTATTACTCTTTCTTCTGTCGTTGTAATTTTAAATTTACTATCCTCTTTTCCAGCCTCTAAATCATAATCTATTGCTATCGTTTTCTTTCCTTGTTCATCATTTACTACTATTGTGTTCTGCTCTTCTCCTGGATATTCTATACTTTTTATCTTTTCGCTTTCATCATTTGATTTAAACGTTAAAAGACATTTAGTTATATCATCTTGTGTAGCTTTTATTGAGACATCTATACTTATAATATCATCTTCATTTTGGCTATTTAATTTTTTTATATATGTATTGTAAATAGAACTTATATTTTCACGATTTATTACAATGCTTAAAATTACTAATAAAAATATAAGTAAAATTGTTATTAGTAGTAATTTCCATTTTATTCGTTTATTCTTCATTTGTACCTCCATTTGTTTTATATTTTATACTAATATTTTAGTATTTTTTATTTTGCTTGTTAATAGTTTTTATGTTATTTTATTATCATTGCTTTTTATATTTTAAATATAAAAAGCACTAATAATGCTAAAACAAATAACATTATTAATGCTTGTATTTACTAACTAAATTGATTAAATATCTTTTTCACTTAATCGTAATTAATGTTTACTTTTTTGATTACATTTTTAATTAATATTAGTTAGATATAAAAAATAGCTACTAACTTTCCACTGATCTATTTGCTATTTCAATTGCTTTTTTTACAATGTTTCCACAATCTTTTGAAGAAACATTAGCCCAGCTTCCTCCATCTTGTTTTACTTGATCATATACTCCTAATTCTTTTGCTATTTCTTCCCTTAAATTTTCAGATATTAATTTACTATTTCGAGACATAATATCCTCCTTGTAACCTTTTATTAAAGATTTCATATATTTAAATAAAACTTTAATTAAAGTTTTATTATAATTATATTATTTGCATTTTTTTTAATTTTATTTTTACATTTTTTTATATTTTTCTATATTTTTTTACAAAATATGATATAATAAATTAGGTAATACAAAAGGAGAATATCATGAATGTTGAAGAAAAAGAAAACAAAGTAGAAGAAATTTCAAATAGTGAAGAAAAAACTAATTTAATAAAAATGCCTTCTCAAGAATTTATTCCAGTAAAAGAAGAAAATAGCAAAAAAATTTTTTTTACTTTTAAATTATCAGTTATAATAATTTTTATCATTTTTTTAATACTATTTCTAATTTTGACTGGTTATAACATATTAAATACTAATATCATATCTGGTGTATATATTAAAGGATATAATGTATCTCATTTAAGTAAATCAGATGCTAGATATCAATTAGATAATTATTTTAAAGATAATCTACCTGAAGAAATCACATTAAAACATGGAGATTTCGAAACAACAGTATCACTTTCACAAATAGGAGCATCATTTGATACAAAACTTGCTGCAGATTCTGCATATAGAGTTGGAAGACAAGGAAATATTTTTCAAAATAATTTATACATATTATCAGCAATGTTTGGAAAAGTTAATATTGAACCTATGTTAATAATAGATAAAGACCAATTGTCTAAAAATTTAGAAGATATTTCAACTCAATTACCCGATACAGTTATTCAAAGTAGTTATTATATAGAAGATTCTAATTTGATTATAACATCTGGTAAAGAAGGAAATGTTGTAGATATTGATGCGACAACAGAATTAATTAAAAATTCAATTTATGATTTTTCAGATAATAATATAGTTGAAATCGCAGTAAAAACTCAACAACCTGATTCTATTGATGTAGAAAAAATACATAACGAAATTTATAAAGAACCTGTTGATGCATATTACACAAGAGAGCCATTTTCAGTATTTCCATCAGAAAATGGTGTAGATTTTAATATTTCAATTGAAGATGCAAAATCTATTATAACTTCTGAGCAAAAAGATGAATATATCATACCTTTAAAAATATTATCTCCAAAAGTTACAACAAATATGATAGGAACAGAAGCATTTCCAGATTTGTTATCTAATTATTCTACCAAATATGCAGTTAGTAACAGAAATAGAACAACAAATTTAATATTAGCATCAAATAAAATTAATGGAACTGTTATTATGCCTGGTGAAACATTTTCTTACAATAAGGTAGTTGGAGCTAGAACTATCGCTGCTGGATACAAGGAAGCACCAATCTATGTTTCTGGTGAAGTTGTAGATGGAGTAGGTGGAGGAATTTGCCAAATAACAACAACATTGTATAATGCAGTTGTATATGCAAATTTAGAAATAGTTCAAAGAACTAATCATCAATTTGTTCCATCATACGCACCAGCTAGTAGAGATGCAACTGTTGTATATGGTTCAATTGATTTTCAATTTAAAAATAATAGAAATTATCCAATTAAATTAGTTTGCTCTGTAGCAAATGGAACTGCTAATTTTAAAATTTTTGGTATGAGACAAGAAAATGATTGTGAGGTTCAAATCAATTCTTATGAAACTGGTAGATCTAAAACTGCAATTTATTCCGAGGCATATAAAATATTGAAAAAAGATGGAAAAGTTGTATCTCAAGAATTATTGTCTAGAGACACTTATAAAAGACATTGATTTTCAAAAAGTTGAGAGTTGCTGCCAATGGTTCCGGGGTTGCCAAAGGTTCGAGGGTTG
>CANQWL010000083.1 GCA_947627555.1 uncultured Clostridia bacterium
GATATGAAGTAATTGGTACTACTTTAGAATTATTTGCAGGTAGTAGTTGCTGTAATATAAACACTTATATTGATGCAAAAAATGTATGTAATTCTATTGGTATACCACATTTTACATATGATTATAAAGAAGAGTTTAGAAAATATGTAATAGATGATTTTATTGATTGTTATGCTAATTGCAGAACACCAAATCCATGTATAGAGTGCAATAAATATATGAAATTTGGTTTAATGTGGGAAAAGGCAAAAGAGTTAGGATGTAATTACATAGCAACAGGTCATTATGCAAAAACAGAATATAGCAAAAAGTATAATAGATGGGTTTTAAAAAAATCAAACGTCGGTAAAAAAGATCAAAGTTATGTTTTATGGAATATTCCAAAAGATTTAGTAGAACACATATTATTTCCATTAGCAGATTTTCAAGACAAAGAGCAAATAAGACAAATAGCAAAAGAAAATAATTTAAAAGTTGCTAATAAGCCAGATAGTGAAGATATTTGTTTTGTACCAGATGGAAATTATAAAAAATTTTTAGAAAATAATTCAGATATAAAACCCAAAACAGGTAATATAGTTAATTCAAAAGGTGAAATTCTAGGTAAACATACAGGGTTATATAATTACACTATTGGACAACGTAAAGGTCTTGGTATTTCATATCATGTGCCATTATTTGTTTTAGGATTTAATAAATCAAAAAATGAAGTTATTGTTGGAGAAGAAAAAGAACTATATAAAAAAGAAATTGTAGTAAAAGACATTAATTTACTATTGGTAGATAAAATTAAAGAACCAATTGAAGTTGATGTGAAAACTAGATATTCATCAAAAATGGCTAAAGCTAAAATTAAGCAAGAACAAGATGAAATAAAAGTTATATTTGATGAACCACAAAGAGCGTTAACACCAGGACAATCAGCAGTTTTTTATGTGGATGATATTATTTTAGGTGGAGGAAAAATATAAAATGCAAAATCAATTTTCTAGAACAGAATTATTAATTGGAAAAGAAGGAATAGAAAAATTGCACAATTCAAAAATAGCAATTTTTGGTATTGGAGGAGTAGGTTCTTATGTAGTAGAAGGACTTGTACGTGCAGGCATTGGAAATTTTATATTAGTTGATGATGATAAAATTTGTTTAACAAACTTAAATAGACAGATTATCGCAACTAGAGAAACAATCGGAAAAACCAAAGTAGAAATTGCGAAAAAAAGAATTTTAGAAATTAACCCAAATGCAAATGTAGAAATATATCAAGAATTTTTTATGCCAGATAGTAAAGAATTATTAGATGAAAGTGTTTCTTATATTGTAGATGCAGTTGACACTGTAACGGCAAAAATAGAGTTAGTAGTAAGAGCAAAAAAATTAAATATTCCTATTATATCTAGTATGGGAACAGGAAATAAGTTAGACCCAACTAAATTTGAGGTTACAGATATTTACAAAACAACTATATGCCCATTAGCTAAAGTTATGAGAAAAGAGTTAAGAAATAGAGGAATAGAAAAACTTAAAGTTGTATACTCAAAAGAAGAACCAATCAAACCAATAGAGACAGAAGAAAATAGCTGTAAGACAAATTGTGTATGCCCTCCAGGAACTGCTAGAAAATGTACTATAAGAAATCAAGTACCAGGAAGTATATCTTTTGTTCCATCAGTAGCTGGATTAATTATAGCTGGAGAGGTTATTAAAGACATTATAGGATAAAGAAAGGAGAAAAATGTTCAAGTTACATTCAGAATATAAACCAACTGGCGACCAGCCAGAAGCAATTGAATATTTAAGTAAGGGAATAAAAGAAGGCAAGAAATTTCAGACTTTACTTGGAGTGACAGGTTCACGGAAAGACTTTTACAATGGCGAATATTATTGAAAAAGTACAAAAACCAACACTCGTTTTAGCACACAATAAGACACTTGCTCGGACAACTTTATTCAGAATTCAAAGAGTTTTTCCCAGAAAATGCGGTCGAATATTTTGTTTCCTATTATGATTATTATCAACCAGAAAGTTATATTCCATCTTCAGACACATATATAGAAAAAGATTCTTCAGTTAATGATGAAATAGACAAATTAAGACATTCTGCAACATTATCACTATTTGAAACAAAAGATGTTATTATAGTAGCATCTGTTTCATGCATTTATGGATTGGGAGACCCTATTGACTATCAAGGAATGATGATATCTTTGAGGCCTGGAATGCAAAAATCAAGAGACCAAATTTTAAGAAAACTTATTACTATGCAATATACAAGAAATGAAATTGATTTTCAAAGAGGAACTTTTAGAGCAAAAGGTGATATTGTAGAAATTTATCCATCAAATAGATCAGAATCTGCTGTAAGAGTTGAATTTTGGGGAGATGAAATAGAAAAAATAACAGAAATTAATCCATTAACAGGAAAGTCAATAGGAACAAGAAAACATATTTTAATTTCTCCTGCATCACATTATGTTACAACGAAAGAAAAGATGGATAAAGCAATTATTACAATTGAACAAGAAATGGAAGAGAGAGTAAAGTATTTTAAATCTCAGAATAAATTAATTGAAGCACAAAGAATAGAAGAGAGAACAAATTTTGATATAGAAATGATGAAAGAAACAGGATTTTGTTCAGGAATTGAAAACTATTCAAGGCATATTAGTGGAAGAGCTGAAGGTACTCCTCCATATACATTATTTGATTACTTTCCAGATGATTTTCTATTATTTATAGATGAATCGCATGCAACTATTCCACAAGTAAGAGCAATGCATAATGGAGATAGAGCTAGAAAAGAAGCTTTAGTAAATTATGGATTTCGTTTACCATCTGCTTTTGATAATAGACCACTAAAATTTGAAGAATTTGAAAAAAGACTAAATCAAGTAGTTTTTGTTAGTGCTACACCAGCAGAATATGAGAAAGAACATAGCAAAGAAAATGTTGTAGAACAAATAATTAGACCAACAGGATTGCTAGATCCTAAAATAGAGGTAAAGCCAGTTACTAATCAAATAGATGATTTATTAGAACAAATTAGAATTAGAGTAGAAAAGAAAGAAAGAGTATTAGTAACAACTTTAACAAAAAAAATGGCAGAAGATTTAACAGAATATTTAAAAAGTTTAGATATTAAAGTTAATTATATGCATTCAGATACAAAGGCATTAGAAAGAATGGAGATTATTAGAAATCTTCGTATTGGAGAATTTGATGTACTAGTAGGAATAAATCTTTTAAGGGAAGGGTTAGATATACCAGAAGTTTCATTAGTTGCTATTTTAGATGCAGATAAAGAAGGATTTTTACGTTCAGAAAGATCTTTAATTCAAACAATTGGACGTGCTGCAAGAAATACTAATGGTACAGTTATTATGTATGCAGATGAATTAACAGATAGTATGGAAAAGGCAATTTCAGAAACAAATAGAAGGAGAAAAATACAAGAAGAATATAATAAAAAGCACAATATTACACCTCAAACAATCCAAAAATCAGTAAGAGATATTATAAAAGCTACTGTTATTGAAGATATTAAAACAGAATATAAATTGGATAAAAATGAAGATATAAAAGATATTATTACAAAATTAACAGATGAAATGTTGAAACATGCCTCTAATATGGAATTTGAAAAAGCAGCAGAATTAAGAGATAAGATTAAAGAATTAGAAAAAAATATTTAATAATAGAAAATATGACTTTATTATATAAATAAAACGCCGTCTATATTAATACTTAGGCGACGTTTTACATTTCCACAACAAGCAGAAATTTTATTTACTGCATTTTTTAGTTAATTAACTAGTTACAAAAAAGTTTCCTTAACTTATCACAATCAACGCAATAAGTATCGGGGTTGCTAACAGGATAAAAATTGATATTATAATAATTTAAAAAATCAATTTCACCCTGATTTAATATTAAGCGACTAAATTTCTTTTCAGATTCTCTGACTTTTGAATACAAGTATCTGGAAAAAGGCAAAGTAACACCTCCTATTAGAAAAACGGAAAAAATGCAGTAAATTTGAACTTGTTGCTTAAAAGTTCAAAAAAATTTTATATTAAAAAAATTAAAAAGTCTGTCGAAATTGGAAAGGAATAAAGTTTTTTATTATAAATAGGAGTAGAAAAAAATTTAAAAGTGCATATGATATAGTATTAGATAGGTTAGGTGATAATCTAAATGAAATGTTTAAAAGAACTATATGAAGATGCAAAAAATATTATGAAAAAAGATCCCGCTGCAAGGAATATATTAGAAATATTGATATTATATCCGGGCTTTCATATATTGATTTTCCATAGAATTGCTCATTTTTTGTATAGAAAGAAATTTTTATTTTTGGCAAGACTTATTTCTCAAATAGGTAGATTTTTTACAGGAATAGAAATTCATCCAGGTGCAAAAATAGGGAGAAGACTATTTATTGACCATGGTATGGGAATTGTAATTGGAGAAACTGCAACAATTGGAAATGATTGTACAATTTATCATAATTCAACATTAGGTGGAACCGGAAAGGATAAGTATAAAAGACATCCTGACCTTGGAAATTGTGTTATGGTTGGAGCAGGAAGTAAAGTTTTAGGACCAATAAAAATAGGAAATAATGTTAAGATAGGTGCAAATAGTACAGTATTGACTGATATTCCTAACAATTCAACAGTTGTAGAATGTAATAGAATTATTGGTAAAAATTAGAATAATTAAAATTTTTTGAACATAAAAAAATAAGACTTATTTAATATTTAAACTAAAAACTTATAAATATAGAGCGAGTGAAATTGAAATTCATTCGCTTTTGTGTTATCATAGTTTAAAATCAAATAATAATATTTATATAGTTATAAAGGAGGTATATAAAATATGGATAAGTTTAAAGAAATAAGACCTATTGTTCTTGGTGTAGTAAAGAGAGAAAATAAAATATTAGTTAGTAAGGGATATGACAAAGTAAAAGATGAGGTATTTTATAGAAGTATAGGAGGAGGCATAGATTTTTTAGAAGATAGTAAGGAAGCATTAAAAAGAGAATTTAAAGAAGAACTTAATATAGATATTAATGTAGGAGAATTTTTAGGTATTTCTGAAAACATATTTACTTATAATGGAAAAAATGCACATGAATTAATATTGTTTTATAATGTTGATATAAAAAATAAAGATTATAAGGAAAAATACCATATTGTTGATGGTAATTATGAAACTGATGCAAAGTGGATAGATATGAATAAGTTCAAAAATAAAGAACTAAAAATATATCCAGAGCAGATGTTCAAATATTTAAGTTAATACAAATTGTAAGTTAATTGGCAGAGGTAGCATATGCTTAAATTTATATTATTTTTAATACTTATAATAAGATATAAAAAATGGAAAGCAGTGATAAGATGAATATTATTGTAAATAAAAATATATCAAAAAAAGCTTTTGTTATAATTACATTTGGTGCAATCTTAATTGGTATAGTTATGATATATCTTGCAACAAAAGGTTTTATAAATGTTAATATACTAAAAAATTATAAAAAAGAAATTTCCATATTTATCTGGAACAAAAATATGTAACTATTGGCTATATGTGATATATCAATATACAGACAGAAAATATAAAAATATTAATCAATTAACA
>CANQWL010000084.1 GCA_947627555.1 uncultured Clostridia bacterium
ATTGTTGTATCATCTTTTTCTGTGTCTTTGTCTTTATTCATTGTTGTATCATCTTTTTCTGTGTCTTTGTCTTTATTTATTGTTGTATCATCCTTCTTTGTGTCTTTGTCTTTATTTATTGTTGTATCATCCTTTTTTGTGTCTTTGTCTTTATTTATTGTTGTATCATCCTTTTTTGTGTCTTTGTCTTTATTTATTGTTGTATCATCTTTTTCTGTATCTTTGTTTTTATTGCCCTTTTCATTCTTTTCTTCTACTTGATAATTTTCTATATTATCATAGTCTATATATTGTAACTGATAATTCATTTTATCAATTTCTTTTATATTATTTGATACATCTGATTGTAGAGTTTCTATCTTTTCTTTTATTTCTTTAATTCTTTTTCTTCTATTTTGTATAATTTGATCATCATCTTTTATATTTGGATTATTAGCTTTGTCTCTATCAATTAATCCTTCAAAGTTTTCTTGTTCTTTTTGAAGTTTCTGTATTTGTTTTTTGTTATCCAAAGTCTTTTTAGCTAATTCTTCCTTATCATTTTCTATTTTGTTTCTTATTTTATCAATTGTATTTTTTACTTTTCCTTCTAAGCTATTTCTTTCATCACTCTTTTTTCTTAAACTTTCTAATATTTCCTCTGTTATACCTGCTTGTAATTCATATTGTGATGACTCTTTATCTAATATGTCATCTCTTTTTTTCTGTTCTTGTTGAAATTTTTCTCCAATTTCTTTTGCTTCTTCATCAATTTTAGAAATTCTATCTTTGTATTTCATAATTGTTATCTTGAATAACTCCATATTAATCTCACTCATAATTTACTCCTTTCAGAATATAAGACATATTCTTACAAAATATCATTCACTTATAATTATATCAGATTTATGTAACTTTTGCAACATTTTTTCCTATTTTAAGCCAATTTTAACAAAAATGTAAAATTTTAGTAACATTTGTAATATAAATTTCTCATATATTCTAAACTTCTTTGAGCAAGTTTTTCGTATCTTTGTTTTTTATCTTTTATTTTCTTTCCTTCTAACTCAGGTAAAATACCAAAATTTGCATTCATAGGTTGAAATTTTGAATTGCTTGTAGAAACATACTTTGCTAAAGCCCCTATCATAGTATACTCTGGAAAATTATGATTTTTACCTTCGTTTCTAAAATCATCAGCTGCATTCAACCCTGCTACTAATCCTGAAGATATTGATTCTACATATCCTTCTACTCCTGTGATTTGTCCCGCAAAGTATATATTTTTATTTGTTTTTAGGCAATAAGTTTCATCTAACAATTCTGTTGAATTAATGTATGTGTTTCTATGCATTACACCATATTTTATAAATTCTGCATTTTCTAATCCAGGAATTTTGCTAAAAACTCTTTTTTGTTCTCCAAATTTTAAGTTTGTCTGAAATCCTACTAAATTATAAATTTGTGCTTGTTTATCATCTTGTCTTAGTTGCACAATTGCATATGGTCTTTTGGCCGTTTTTGGATCATCAAATCCTACTGGCTTTAAAGGTCCAAATCTTAAAGTATCTATTCCTCTTTTTGCCATTATTTCAATTGGCATACATCCTTCAAATATTTCCTTTTTTTCAAATTCATGCAATGTAACAACTTCTGCTTCTATAAGTTCTTTACAAAAGTTTTCATATTCTTCTTTATTCATAGGCAAATTTATATAATCACTAGTTTCTTGTGCAATTCTTGTCTTCCATTGTTCTAATGTTTCCTCTTTCTTTTTCTCTTGACTATATCTATCTCCATAAAAAGCAATATCAAAGTTAATGCTATCTTTTGTTACAATAGGAGCTGCTGCATCATAAAAATATAATTTATCCATACCTGTAATTTTTTGAATTTGTTTTTCTAATCCTTCTGAAGTAAGAGGCCCTGTTGCAATAATTACAATACCTTCACTAGCTATCTTTTCTATATCAGTTATTTCTTCATGTATAATTTCTATAAAAGGATTCTGTTCAATTTCTTTTGTCACTTTTGCAGAAAATTCTTCTCTATCAACTGCTAAAGCTTGTCCTGCAGGTACCTTTGTTTCATCAGCTACTTTTATTAATAAAGAATCCAATTTTCGTAATTCTTCTTTTAAAAGCCCACATGCATTTGTTAACAAATTTGATTTAAAAGAATTACTACATACAATTTCCGCTAAATTCTTATTTGTATGTGCTGGTGAAAACTTTATTGGTTTCATTTCATATAATTTTACTTTAATTTTTCTTTTTGCTATTTGATAGGCAGCCTCACAACCTGCAAGTCCTGCTCCTATTATTGTAATATAATCTTTCATCTTTTTTCTCCTATTTCTACCAACTCCGAAACCCTTGGCAACCTCGAACCCCTTGACAACCCGAAATCTTGGCAATCTCTTTGATATCTAGCTAAATAAATCCATAATTTCTTCTCTTGATAATTTGCTAATAAATGATGTTTCATTATCTAAAACATTATCTATTAATTTAGATTTCTTTTGTTGCAATTCATAAATCTTTTCTTCTATTGAATTTTTCGTAATTAATTTATAAACTTGAACATTATTTTTCTGACCGATTCTATATGCTCTGTCTGTTGCTTGATTTTCAGTTGATAAATTCCACCAAGGATCATAATGTATAACCATATCTGCTCCTGTTAAGTTTAATCCAGTTCCTCCTGCTTTTAATGAAATTAAAAACAATTGAATTTTTGGATTATTATTAAACTCATCCACCATTTTTACTCTTTCTTCTATTTTTGTTGAACCTGTTAGTTTAAAATAGTTTATGTTTCTTTGTTTTAATTCTTTTTCTATTATTTCAAACATTGAGGTATAACCTGAAAATAGTAAAATCTTATGGCCTGAGCTTACCGCTTCTTGTATAATTTCTATACATTGTTCTAACTTACTGCTTCCTTCTTTATATCCTTCAATAAATAGACTTGGGTGACAACAGATTTGTCTTAATCTTGTTAACGCTGCTAGAATTTGAATATGGCTTCTCTCATACCCATTTAAGTCAATTTGCTCTGCAATCTCTTGTTTTGTTTGTGCCAAATAACTTAAATAAATATTTTTTTGTTCTTCTCCCATTTCATTATTTAAAACAGTTACTGTTTTTTCTGGGAGCTCTGTTAATACTTCTTTTTTTGTTCTCCTTAAAATAAATGGTTTAATTAACATTTTTAATTTTTTCATTGCATCTTGATCATCATTTTTTATAATTGGCATTTCATAAAGAGATTTGAATTTTCTATATGAAAATAAATATTCTGGCATAATAAAATCAAAAATTGACCATAGTTCAGATAACGAATTTTCAATAGGTGTTCCTGTAAGTGCATACCTTGTATCTGCCTTAATTTGCTTAATTGATTTTGCGTTTTGTGTATTACTATTCTTCAAATATTGAGCTTCATCTGCGATAATATATCTAAATTGATAGTCTTTATTTTTGTATAATTCAATATCTCTCTTTAATAAATCATATGATGTTATAACAAGGTCATATTGATCTAATTCTTCTATTTTTCTTTTTCTTTCTGACAAACTTCCCATAATAACTTCTGTTTTTAATTTTTTAGTAAATTTTTCTGCTTCTGCTTGCCAATTTAAAGTAAGAGAACTTGGTGATATAACTAAACTAGTTCTTTTTTCTCTTCCTATATTTATAGTTTCTTGTCCTGATATGATATCATCTTTATTGTTATTAATATAATCCATAATAATAGATAAAACTTGTATTGTTTTTCCAAGTCCCATGTCATCAGCAAGAATTCCTCCAAATTTATAATAATCTAAAGTTTTTAACCATTGAAATCCTATTTTTTGATAATATCTTAAAATATGTTCAAATTCTTTAGGTAATGGTATTTCTTCTATATTATCTTTCTTTAAATTATTAATTAATGTTTTATATTCATCATTTTTTTGAATATTAATTCCTTTTAAACTACTCAATAATTGGTCTAAATATAGGCTTCTGTACACTGGTATACGAACTTTTCCATCTATCATTTTATTATAATCTATATCTGCCCCTGTTGCTAATTGATTTAAAAATTCAATCTCTTGATTATTCTCAATATTCAAAAAGCTTCCATCTTTTAATCTATAATATTTCTTTTTTAGAGAATATTTTTCCATAATTTCTTTTAATTCTTGTTTGTTAATTTGTATTCCATCTAAATTAATTTCTAATAAATTATTTTCAATTTTAATTCCTAATCCACTTATTTTAGATTGTTTAATTTGTTTTGTTTTGAAATTATCTGTTACCAAAACTTCAAATTTTTGCATATATTCATTAATATCTTCTGTTAAAAATTGATAAATTTTTTCATCATTTGGTAAAATAAATCTTAAATTTTTCGTGTCTAACATAAAACCTGTTTTTCTAAATACATTTAAAGCTTTTGTTTCTTTTATAATATTTCTTGGAAAATCTACTTTTATTTTTTCATTTAATGGATTAATTTCTTGATTTCCATAAATAAATTTTACATCTGCTACTAAATAATTGTTATTATCAAAATCTAAAAATACTTTTACAAATAATTCTTGAGGTTGATATTTTTTTATCTCTTCTTCTGGTATATCTCTTATTTTTATTGCATTATTAACTTTTGGAAGAATAATAGAAAATAGCTGTGGTAATTCATTACTTCCAAGTTTTAATTCTGATATATAATTTTTTCTGAATATGTCTAATAATTTTAAATTAGTTTTTTCAAACTCTTTAGAACATCTATATATTTTTTTATCATCTAATATATAAATATATTTTTTCCCTTTGATTATTGCTACACTAAAAATCTCAATATTAGGTACAATTTCATATTCTTTTTCCTTTGTCTTTTTTAATATAAATTCTATATTAGGTTGTTCTTCTGTAAATTCAATTATATAACTCTTATAATCCTTTTGTATATCTACTTTTTTTCCTTTTAATATATCAAATAATTCATCTAGTCCACTATTTCCAACAATAATATTACTTTCGCTTAATGCCTTTCCATAATAAAGGTAATTGCTATTAGAATTAGAATTTGCATATTTGATAATTTCTGCATATTTCAATAAAAAATCTAATAATTGTTTACTTTCTTCCTCGAACATATCTCTTGTATGCACAAATTGAAGTTTATCTCCATATTTATAAGACTCTTTTTCTAACATTCTGGTATAAAATTCAGATAAGTTTTTTATTTTATACATTTTTGTAGAGCCTATTTTAAATTCAATTTTTATATCTCCTGAAAATTTGTCATATATAATTTTTGGTTCTAATCGTATGCTTCCTTTATTTTTTAGTATAATTTCTTCTTCATCTTGCATTCCTTCTAGTTCTTCATTATAAAATGTATTTACTATCTGCTTAAAACCTCTATAATTTGCTTCATTTCTTTCTTGGTCTATATATTTCTTATTTTCTTGATATTCTTTTTGTAAAAATTGTTTATCTATCATTTTTAGTCTCCTTTATCTGGCATAATATTATATTACAATTTAATTAAGAAATCAATACCTGACTGAGGTTGTCAATAGTTTCAAGGTTGCAAGGGCTCCGAGGTTGTCAATGGTTTCAAGGTTGTCAATGGTTCCGGGTTTAAATGGCAACTAACTAGTTG
>CANQWL010000085.1 GCA_947627555.1 uncultured Clostridia bacterium
GATGTAGCAAATACATATAGTGCTTTCTTAATACAAAATATGTTTCCTGTAACGGAACAATATGTAGAAAGCCAATACATAAAGAATAAAGTACCGATAAGATTATCAAATAAATTGCAAACAGAAATTGTAGATAAGGCAACAAAGGTTTTAAATTTATATAATCATGGAATGAAAAATATTATTTTTCCTAATATTGATAAAATATTAGAAAAATTAGTATGATTTTTGTCTATTTTAGTTAGATAAATAGTAAATATAAATCGAATATATTTTGGCGTATCAGAGGTTGCAAAGTAGGTACATATAAAGTAGTTGATTATATTGAATTAACTGAATAATTAGGAGAAAATGAAAAAGATGGTGTATTTGTTAATGGAGATACTATCTCAGTTAATCGTGAAGAAGAAAATAAGTATATGACAGAAGCAGAACGAATATACAAAAATGAGAATATGTCATTTGCAAGTTTACATGTTGATGTTCCGTTTTGTTTTGAACACGAAAAAGAAATTTTAAGAAAAGCAGGATTCAATGATGTAGAACTTATGATAAATTATGAGATATAATGAAGGACAGAAATACATATTATTAAGTAAATTACAATTTATATGAGTAAATATAAAATTTAAAATAGCAAAAAATTGCTAGAGTAGGAGAGAGGGACTGTTTTGAAAAAATAGATATTTTTTAAGTTAAATAAATTAATAAAATTTCAAAATTAAGAACTAATCTCCTATAAAAATATTTCTAAAAAATTTTTTATAAAATCATAAAAATAAAATTTATAATTTAAAATTAAGATTTTGAAAATTTATTTTACAAACATTAAATTTAAAACCGAACATTTGTTATAATTAAAATTTTTACAAATTTAAATATATTCAAATATAATTTTTCTAAATATTTTATGAAACTTTAAAAATAAATTTATAATTAATAAAATTATAAATTTATTTCATTTTAGAAAACTTCAAAATCGATTTTAAGCCGTTTTTATAAAAAAGACATATAGTTTATTGTTTATAAATTTAAGCAAAATACTGAAATATAGGCATTTATAGATTTTTAATAAAATATTTTTAAAATACAAATATAAAAAATTAAAATTTATAATATAGAAAATAAAATTATATACAATGCTAAGAAAAACTTATAATAAGCTCAAAATAGCGAAGCTCTAAAATCGTTTTTAAGACATTTTAATATTAAAGTAATATAACTTGTTGTTTAAATATACAGGTAGAATTAGCTAAAAGTGGCTAATAACAAGGAATATCTGTAATTTGAAAGTATATGGTTTTGTTTCCACTCTTATTTGCACAAAACTTTGATTTTGTGCAATGTTATATATTTCTTTTTTGTATATATTGTACCTATATTTCTCCCCTAAGATAAATCTTTTTTTAATTCTTTCAATTTATCAATTTGCATAAAACCTGTTTTTTTGAACCAAATTCTCCATGTTTTGCATCTGGACATAGTTTTTCAGCTGCTTCTATAAGTTGAATAACCTTTTCCCGTCCGCAACACTTTACTGTTCCATCTTTGTTGAATACTTCTTGGTAACACGAAAAAAATTCTTTTTTCACATATATTCCCTCCTTTAATAAAAAAAAGAATAAACTATTGCTTTTAGATTAGCAATAGTTTATCATAATAATATTATATATGTCAAATTTTACTTAAATCTCCTTAAATAGTTATCAATTTTATCAATAAATTCTTCATTATTTTTAGTTTCTGTCATTTGGCTAATTACTTGTTCTGTAACATCTGCAACTGGCATACTATTCATAGCTTTTCTTAATGCAAATACTGTTTCTTTTTCTTTTGGTGTTAATAATAAGTCTTCTCTCCTTGTTCCAGACTTATTAATATCAATTGCTGGAAAAATTCTTCTTTCTGATAATTTTCTATCTAAGTGTACTTCCATGTTACCTGTACCCTTAAATTCTTCAAATATAACATCATCCATTCTACTTCCTGTATCAATTAATGCTGTTGCTAAAATTGTTAGACTTCCACCGTTTTCTATATTTCTTGCTGCTCCAAAGAATTTTTTAGGCTTATGTAATGCAGCAGGATCAATACCTCCTGATAAAGTTCTTCCTGATGATGGAATAACTAGGTTATATGCTCTTGTAAGTCTAGTAATACTATCTAGTAAAATAACAATATCTTTTCCTTGTTCAATTAATCTTTTTGCTCTTTCTAAAACCATTTCTGCAACTTTTACATGATGTTCTGGTAATTCATCAAATGTTGAATGTATTACTTGTCCTTTAATAGAGCGTTTCATATCTGTTACTTCTTCAGGTCTTTCATCAATTAATAATACAATTAATTCAACCTCAGGATTATTTGTTGTAATACTATTTGCCACTTTTTTTAGTAAAGTTGTTTTTCCAACTTTAGGAGGTGCTACAATCATTCCCCTCTGCCCTTTTCCTATTGGACACATTAGGTCAATTATTCTTGTTGCATAGTCATTTGAATTCGTTTCAAGTTTTAATCTTTCATTTGGATAAATTGGTGTTAGTTCATCAAATCTTTTTCTTTTCATTGCTTTTTCAGGGTGTTCTCCATTTACTTCTCCTACAAATATTAATGATGGAAATTTTTCTCCTTCTTTAAACCTTGAAATTCCTTTTATAATATCTCCTGTATCTAAACGAAATCTTCTTATCTGAACCATTGATATATAAACATCTTTATCACTTGATAAAAAGTTTTCTCCTCTTAAGAAACCATATCCATCTGGTAAAATATCTAAAATTCCCTCTACTATTTCATCTCCATCATTTGTAAGCTTGTAGTCAATAATACGGTTTCCATTTATATCATATTCTTTTTCTGGTATTGACTCATCATTTATTTCTTCATATTCAGTTGTAGAATTAATATTTAATAGTTGTGATAATACAGTAATTAATTCTTCTTTTTTTAATTTAGATATATTCTTTATATTATTTTCCTTTGCCAATGTTTTTAAGTCCGTTAATGACATTGAATTTAAGTCTAACATATCTTCCTCCTTTTTCTTCTTATTATTAATTATTTAATTATTTTGGGATTTTATAGATGAAATAAATATGCATTAATTATAACATATTTTTTATTAAAAAGAAATAAAATTATATAAAAAAGTAAAAAATTTACAAATTGCATTTAATTTTTCATTTGTCGAAATTTACAAATTTATAAATTTTTCTAATTATACAATAAAAATAGAATGTAATTTATTACATTCCATTATCTACATATAATCTTTCATTTGGATAATACATATCTAGCTTTTCTCTAGCTGTTTGTTCTATAAATTCTAATGAATTAACATCTTCTTTTTGCTTTGCTAGTTCCTCTTTATATTCTTGTTCTTCATTTATTTTTTGTGATAATTTATCTATACTTTGGCTATATTGATTTAATGTTTTTTGTTGATTAGCTATAGTAAATATAACATAAGTCGCAATAATAACAATAAATAGCTTTCTATAAATTTTTTTATTTTTTTTCATAAGTTACTCTCCAATTCTCCTGTGCTAATTTCTCACGAATACCATATTTATATTATTCTACATTTTTTCTCAAAATCCTTCTTATATTTTTGCTTTTTTTACATTATTTTTTGTTTTATTTGTATTTTTAATAGAATTGTAAATGTTTTTTAATAAATTTGTAGAATTTTTTCTAATATTGATTGTTAAAAATGATATAGGTTTAAAGAATATTCTTTTTACAGTCTTTATAACACACTTAATTGGAAATAGTATTATATTTAAGATTTTTGTTATTATTTTTTTTAAAAAATTTATAATAGTAGTATTTGTTTTTATAATATAAGAACTTAATGTTAACATATAGCAAATACATCCTAATAAAATACCTAAAAATAAAAATAAACGAATTTCGCCATTATTAAAGGTAAATATTGAATATAGTATAATAGCTCCTGTTAAAATCCAAAATAAAATATCTTCTGCATATGTAATAAAATCATTTGTTTTAAATGTTATTCGTAATACTCTAAAAAAGTCAAATAATAATCCTATTATAATACCATTAACAATAAAAATTAAAAACAAGTTTGTTTGATTTGTAACCATGAAATTATTTGACCTCCTTTAATCTTATTATTTAAATATTTTACTCATTAAGCTTCCTTTTGACTTTTCCGTTGTTTTATCACTATAATTTAGTGATGATATGTCTCCCTCTACAATTACTTCAGATGTATCAATACTTAATTTATTGATTCTTAAGTTTTCTCCTTTTACTGTTAGTAATCCTAGTTCTGTTTCGAGAATAACAACCTGATCATCAAAGCTAAGTACATCTAATACTCCGGATATGCTTAATTTTCCTCGATTTTCTAATATTAAATTCTGTATTACTCCTGTTGCATTAATTGTTTTTCTTTCATCTATGGTCATGTCCCCTACCTCCTCCTATTTTTCTTGCTAAATTATATATATTCAAGGTTTGTCTTATTTAGAACTAAAAAATAATATAAATAACTTGAAATTTCAAATTTATTATTATATAATAGTAAACATAAAAAGTAGATGATTTATAGAATTTATATAAATCATTCTCTTTTATAAAAACTTGACAATTTATAAAATTAAAAAAGGAGGATAACTTATGGCAAAAAAACATTTTGTGCTTCGGACTAATTCACTTGTTTCAAAGGAAGGAATCAATACATTATTAAGTTTTGATAGCGATAATGAAATTGATATTCCATTTCCAATACTTGATGAATTAGAGAGTATAGCACGGCAGTACAATCAAAAAGCAAAAAATGCTAGAGCAATATTAGATTATTTATCAAGCTTTAAGATTAATGCTCTGATGTCTGAAAAAGGTGTTATTCAAAAAAACGGATCAACACTTCGTTTAGTAAACGGATATGAAAATCAAGAAATACCCTTGAAAGATCTTTCAGCTTTGGATTTTCGATGTTTACAAATTGCAAAAGGGCTTCAGAAAGACAATAAAAATTCTGAAGTTATACTAGTAAGTAAGAACTCAGCATTAAGAATTAAGGCAAACTCTATTCATATAAAAGCACAGAACTTTCGTGATGATATTTTCCCTTCAATTGGTGAGCAGTACAAAGGGAGAGTGCAGTGTCAGACATCAAAAACTATGTTAGAAAGTTTTTATATGATTGGTATAATGAAAGTTAAAGACATTCATAACTATACAAAAATAGAATGGATGCCGAATCTCTTTCTAGAAATTACTTGTGCTACAGATAGTCAGATGTCTGCAATTGCTAGATACAATGGCGAAAACATTGTTAAGCTAAATTATTTGGACTACCATCCTTATGGTATTACTGCTCAACATGCAGGACAATTAATGGTTTTAGAGTCATTGATGCAAGCACCTGAAACAGCACCAATTGTAATTATAAAAGGTAGCGCTGGTACCGGGAAAACTTATTTATCTTTGAGTGTTGCTTTGGAACAATTAGAAAATCATGTGTACTCTCAAATAATGGTTTCAACACCAGTAGAAACTGTTGGTCAAGAAGAAATTGGATTTTTAC
>CANQWL010000086.1 GCA_947627555.1 uncultured Clostridia bacterium
AGGTGACAATGATAATGCTGTAGAAAATAAATATTCATTAGCATCAACAACTACTGGGCAAACTATACCATCATTTATTAATTTCTGTAAATTATCATTATCAATTTTTGAAGGATTATCAGATTGATAAGCTTCTTTTGGAAGATTTTCAGGCAATATTTGCATCTTTTCTTTAATTTTTATATGTTTCATCAGTTCACGATATCTTTCAGATTCTAAAAAATCTTTTCCTTTAGTAGTTTTGTAAAAATCTTTTTTGTCTTGTTCAGTTTTAAATTCAGGAATTTCATAAGGAGAAACCATTTTATCAGCAGAAATAGAATCTAAAATGTCTATATAATATGAAACATCATATTCATCATTATTATCAACTAATTCAAAGAAATCTTTAACATTGATATTTTTTCCATCTAAGCCACTATGATAAGCACTACCTTTAGTTGCGGCAAAAAAGGCCTTATTAGATTGTGATTGTAATTCAATAGGTCCAAATGGTGTATGAAGTATAAAATAATCTGCTTGAAATCCATTTTCTTTTTGAGTTTCTTTAACCCATTCGAAAGATGTTTTTAAAACATTTTTAATTAAAGGATCCTCAAAAACTACTGGTAGAGTTTTTCGTGATATGGCAAAATGTAGTGGATCATATACCCTAGAACGTAAATCATCTAATAAGTCAGATAGTTCACTGAGTTCAGTTTCTTCAACAATAGTAGGAAAAGAATCATTTTTTGAAAAATAATCGTATTGAAAATGAGCTCCTTTTTGAAGACTGAAAAAAGATGGTTTTGGATCTCTTTCATTTGTAAAACTAGGTGGTGTAATATTAATAATTCTATCTAATAATTCTTTTCTTAATTCAAAAAATTTTTTTCCTATTTTAATTGAAGAATGTAAATAATTTTCTACATTTGAAATAAAATGTAAATTATCATTAACATCTTTCATTAAAGTAGAAATTTCTGGATCTGAAAAAAGTTCACTAGATTTACCTTGAGTAGGAAGAGATAAATTAATATTATCAAAAACAATTCTTAATCCAGATACATCTTTCACAATAGGAAAAATATCAAAAGACTCTGTAGAATCTTTATTAGAAATAAACTTTTCAAACTCTTTTGGAATATTATTTATAAAACTTATATCACTTTTAGTTCTAAATGGAATGTACAAAACTAGTTGTGGATATAATTTTTTATATGTTAAAAATATAGCAGAAGTTAAATAGCATAGAAATTCCCTATTTTCAAAAGAATTGCTTTGTTGGTATTTGTCTAATAAAAGCATCATTTTCTCATGAATATCTTGTTGTTCAGGATTTTCATATCTTATTCTATTTTTAAAATCATTATTATTTTTCATTTGTAGCCTCCAAATTTTATTTTATATAATTATATTATAAAAATTAAGAAAAATCAATATATTAGGGAGTAATGCCGTATATTCTAACATTGACAAATTTAGTAAATAGTATATAATATGTGAAAGAACAGAGAAATAAAAGAAAAGACTGAAAAAATTATAAATTTTATTATGCTAAAATTTAAATTTTAAGCGAGCCAATTTATTTCTTAGGGGGAATGATATTAAAAATGAAAAAAATAGAATTATTAGCACCAGCGGGATCATTTGAAAAAGCAAAGATAGCATTTTTATATGGAGCAGATGCTGTATATTGTGGAACATCATCATTATCACTAAGAACAAGAGCTGATATGGGAAATGATGACTTAATAAAAACAATAGAATATGCACATAGTATAGGAAAAAAAGTACATGTCACATTAAATATTTTTGCATGGGATGACAAATATGAAGAAATTATAGAAATGGCAAAAATACTAAATCAAGTAAAGCCAGATGCAATAATTGCAGCAGATGGAGGAGTTATTGATGTATTAAAAGAATATGCACCAAATGTACCAATTCATGTAAGTACACAAGCAAATATTGTAAGTTTAAGAGATTGCAACTTTTGGTATAAAAACGGAGCCAAAAGAGTCATAATGGCAAGAGAAATGAACAAAGAACAATTAAAATACATTATGGACAATAAACCAAAAGATTTAGAAGTAGAAATGTTTGGACACGGATCAATTTGTTTTGCATTTTCAGGAAGATGTTTTTTAAGTGATTTCTTATGTGGAAGAAGTGCTAATTTAGGAGATTGCAGCCAAAGCTGCAGATGGTCTTATAATTTATATGCAGAAGAAAAAAACAATCCAGGACAATATATGCCAATTGAAATTAATGAACATGGCACAAGCATCTTTTCATCAAAAGATTTATGCTTAATAAGAGAAATTCCAGAAATTATAGAAATGGGAATAGATAGCTTAAAAATAGAAGGAAGGCTAAAAACAGAATATTACATAGCAAGTGTAATAAATACATATAGAAATGCAATTGATGATTACATGAAACATCCAGATACATATGATGCAACAAAATATCTAAAAGAAATAGAAAAAGTAAAAACAAGGGAATTTACAACATTTTATTTCAATGATAGAAATAATAGAGATATTCAAGATTATAGTGGAAGACAATATAATGACGATTATGAATTCGGAGGAAAAGTTGAACAATATAACGAAGAAAAATCTATTATAGAAATAAGAAATAAATTGCAGGTAGGAGATGAAATAGAAATTATAGTACCATACAAACTAGAGCCAGTAACATTCAAAATAGAAAAACTTTGGAATTATGAAACAGAAGAAAAAATCGAAAGTATTAGTCCTGGTGTAAAAGGACAAAAAGTAAAAATAAAATTACCAATCAAATGTGAAAAAGACTGGATTTTAAGAAGAAAAAAGTAATTTTAAGGATAGAGAAAAAATCATTGTTTATCTAATAGGTTATATCTATTTAATCTATTATAATAAACGATGATTTTTTTATCTCTACAATTATTTCATTAAAACAAACCCAAGGCTAACACATAGAGCAAAAATTAACAAATCAGTTCCAAAACTCATTTCTGGAATTAGTACAAAAATAGAGCCAAGAGTAAAGCCAATAATAGTATAAAAGGTTTGAACATAATAATTATTTAATAAAAATCTAGTCAATTTCATAAAAACTAAACTACCAAATATAATTCCAATTCCAATAGGAATTAAAATAGGTAAGTATAAAGATGAAATAGATGACAGATAAACTGGGTAAATTCCAAAAAGCATTAAAATAATAGTACTACTAACACCTGGTACAATTATTCCAACAGACATAGTAAATCCTGCAAAAAACAAATAAAGAATGCTAATATTAGTATGATTTGAAATTGATAAGTGATTTTCTAAAAAAACAGAAACAACACCTATAAGAAAAGAAAATAAAGTATATAAAAGATAATGTGCTTTAAATTTCTGTTTTTGATTAGCTTCTTTTAATAAAGAAGGAATGCTAGCTAAAATAAGTCCAATAAATAATGCTTTTGTTTGAACAGGAAACATATATAAAACATAATTAAGAATATTGCTAAAAGCAAGAACTCCAATTAGAGCTCCAATAAATATAGGAAAAAGAAATTTTATATTTTCTTTTGGAGATTTAAAAAAATCTAGTACACTATTTAAAAGTTTCTCATAAAGTCCGAAAATCACACAAATTACACCACTACTAATTCCAGGAAGTATAGCACCTGACCCAATACAAATTCCTTTAAAAATATTTGATAAAATATTCACAATTAATACTCCTCATTAAATTTAATAATAAGCTATTATTATCTATATGTAAAAACAATAAAAAAAGAACAAAATGAGACGAAGGGGACAGTCCTTATTTGTCTCATTTTAGTTAAAAAATATTTTGAAGGGGTCATGCACTTTTCATTTTTTAAAACATATAATTGCGATATAGAGAAAAAATGGAGGTGCATATATGTTTGCAGCACTTTGTATGAGTGGAATACTGGGATTTATAGAATTTTTGAAATCTGCAGTGTTTGTTGTACGGATACATTCAAGGAAGTAATTTATTTCCAGAGCCTTTGTCATCAGAAGAAGAAAAGAAATGTTTAGAGCAAATGGCAAAAGGTGATGATGAAGCGAGAAATATTTTGATAGAGAGAAACTTAAGATTAGTAGCACATGTAGCAAAAAAATATAGTACAGCTAAAGTAGAACAAGAAGATTTAATTTCAATAGGTACAATAGGGTTAATTAAAGGAATTAATAGTTTTAATGTAAAAAAAGGAGCAAGACTATCTACATATGTATCAAGATGTATTGATAATGAAATTTTAATGCATTTAAGAGCTACGAAAAAATTAAGTGCAGAAGTATACTTAAATGAACCAATTCGGAAAAGACAAAGATGATAATATTGTAACACTTCAAGAAGTATTAGAAAATAATGAAAGAAATATTGAAGATGAAGTTGATATAAAAATGAAAGTAAAGCTTCTTTATGAAAAAATGAAGGATGTATTAAAAGAAAGAGAAAGGACAATTCTTGAGCTACGTTTTGGATTAGGAGGACATAAACCCAAAACACAAAATGAAATTGCAAAAATGATGGGAATTTCACGTTCATATGTATCTAGAATTGAAACTAAAGCAATTGGAAAATTGGCAAAAGAAATTGAAGAGTAATTAACATTTTTTATTGTAGTAACTTTGATATTAAAAAATTCAACAATAATAATTGACAAAAAAATTAATTAAACATATAATTAAAACATAATAAAATTGATAGAAGGAGAAAGATATGGAATACAAAGTAATAGGTCAAACAGTACCAGTAGTAGAAATGAAATTAAATGCAGGAGAAACAGTATATACACAATCAGGAGGAATGGCATATCAAAGTGAAGGAATTGAAATGAAAACAAATGCTAAAGGCGGAATAATGAAAAGTATTGGAAGGGCATTTTCAGGAGAATCAATTTTTATGGCTAATTATACAGCCCAAAGAGATGGAGCAACAATAGCTTTTGCAGCAACAGTTCCAGGAAATGTTGTTTCAGTAGATTTATCACAAATGCCACAAGGACTTATAATGCAAAAAGGAGCTTTCTTATGTGCGGAAGATTCTATAGAAACACAAGTCACATTTTCTAAAAGATTTAGTGCAGGTCTATTTGGAGGTGAAGGATTTGTTCTTCAAAAGGCGCAAGGAAATGGAAGATTATTTTTAGAAATTGATGGAGACACAATACAAAAAGAATTAGAAGCAGGAGAAGTATTAAAAGTAGATACAGGAAATGTTGTTGCATTTGAACCATCAGTTTCATATGAAATTGAAACTGTAAAAGGATTAGGAAATATATTCTTAGGAGGAGAAGGATTGTTTTTAACAAGATTAGTAGGACCAGGAAAAGTTATTTTACAATCACAAAATTTCAAAGATTTTGCAGGTAGATTAATACCATACATGCCAAGTGGAAAATAAATATAATTAAATAAATATTTTAGAATAATTAATTAATTTTAAATTAAAAAAGCACAATATATAGTGCTTTTTTTATAGTGCGACAGGCATGTCGCTTAACTAATCGGTGAAAGTCCGTAGTGGGAGTACATATCGCTAACCACATA
>CANQWL010000087.1 GCA_947627555.1 uncultured Clostridia bacterium
ATCCAGATGTAAATTTAATTTTAGCAACAGGTGGAACAGGAATGGTAAAAGCAGCATATTCATGTGGAAAGCCAGCTCTTGGAGTAGGACCAGGAAATGTTCCATGTTATATTGATAAAACAGCAAAATTAGAAACATCAGTAAATGATATAGTTTTATCTAAAGCATTTGATAATGGAATGATTTGTGCATCTGAACAAGCAGTTTTAGTTGATAGAGATATTTATGAAAAATTTGAAGAATTAATGAAAGATGCAGGATGTTATTTTGTAAATTCTGAAGAAAAGGAAAAATTACAAAATAGTATGTTTGAATATTCAGAAGAATATGGATATAAACTAAAATCACATGTGCCAGGTCAATCTCCACATACAATTGCACAAGAAGCGGGATTTGAAGTTCCAGAAGATACAAAAGTACTAGTAGTATATGAAGAAGGAATAGGAAGAGATTATCCATTCTCTAAAGAAAAATTAAGTCCAGTTTTAACTTATTATATAGTAGAAAATGAAGAAGAAGGAATTGATAAAGCAGAAAGATTATTAGAATTTGGTGGACTTGGACATTCAGCAGTTATACACAGTGAAAATCAAGAAACAATTTTAAAATTTTCAGAAACAATGAAAGCAGGAAGAATTATTGTAAATTCTCCATCAACTCATGGAGCAATAGGTGATATATATAATACAAATATGCCATCACTAACACTTGGATGTGGTTCATTTGGTGGTAATTCAACAACAGCTAATGTATCATCAGTAAATTTAATTAATATAAAAAGAGTTGCGAAAAGGAGAGTTAATATGCAATGGTTTAAAATTCCACAAAAAATATATTTTGAAGCTGGTTCAATAGCTTATTTAGAAAAAATGCCAAATATAGAAAGAGCATTTATTGTAACAGATGAAGGTATGGTAAAATTAGGATATGTTGATAAAGTTCTATATCACTTAAGAAATAGAAGACAATATGTACATTCAGAAATATTTAGTGATGTAGAATCAGATCCATCATTTGATACTATCAAAAAAGGTGTAAAAGTGATGGAAAACTTTAAACCTGATGTAATTATTGCAATAGGTGGAGGAAGTGCAATGGATGCAGCAAAAGGAATGTGGTTATTCTATGAGCATCCAGATGCAGATGTAGAAGGATTAAAATTAAAATTTATGGATATTCGTAAACGTACCTATAAATTCCCAGAGCTTGGAACAAAATGTAAGATGGTTGCAATACCAACTACTTCAGGAACAGGATCAGAGGTAACATCATTCTCAGTTATTACAGATAAAGAGAAAAATAAAAAATATCCATTAGCAGATTATGAATTAACACCTGATGTAGCAATTATTGACCCAGATTTAGTAATGAGTCTTCCAAAATCTATTACAGCAGATACAGGTATGGATGTATTAACACATGCGATTGAGGCATATGTATCAAATATGGCATCTGACTATACAGATGGTTTAGCAGAAAAAGCTGTAGAAATTGTTATGAAATATTTAGAACAAGCATATGATGATGGAACAAATAAATTAGCAAGAGAAAAGATGCACAATGCAAGTACAATAGCAGGTATGGCATTTACAAATGCATTTTTAGGAGTCAATCATTCTCTAGCACATAAATTAGGAGCGGAATTCCATTTACCACATGGAAGACTAAATGCAATATTATTACCATATGTAATAAAATATAATAGTTCAAAGCCAACAAAATTTGTATCTTTCCCAAAATATGAATATTTTATTGCAGATCAAAAATATTACGAATTAGCTAAAAAAGTTGGATTAAAAGCAGATACAGTTGAAGAAGGAATTAATAGTTTAATAAAAAGAGTTCAAGAATTAAATGAACACTTAAATATACCAAAATCTTTTAAAGAAGTAGGTATTGATGAACAAGAATTCTTGTCAAAAGTAGATATGTTAGCAGATAGAGCTTTTGAAGATCAATGTACTACTGCAAATCCAAGAGTACCATTAGTAGAAGAATTAAAACAAATTTTATTAGATAGTTACTATGGAAATGAAATAAAATAATTGAAAAGTCAAAAGATATATGCTATAATAAAGTTGTAATGTAGATTAGGCAACAAAAACCTGGTAGATGTTATACTAGGTAGAAAGGACACAACATGGAGAAGATAGAAAAGGCAAAAAAAATTGCCGAATCAATGCATCGGAGAGGATTAAAACCATGGTATGCTACAGAAGAAATAAAACACCATGGTGATATTGCTCCAATGGACAGAGAAGCAATGATTAAGTTAGTCGAAGAAGAGCTTAAAAAGCTTGAAGACAACTAGTTAAAGTGCCACTGAATTTCAGTGGCACTTTAACTATCTAATATATTAATCTTCTTATAGGATTAATATATCAAACAATAAAAAATTGACATTATGTTAATAATATGATATTATAAATACGTAAAATTTGTTGATATTCAGAAATATCAAACTTAAGAAAGGTGATATAATGAACTTAAAAGATATAATAAAAAAAGCATTAGAAAATAGAAAAATAAATCCTATAAAGAAAGGTATAGAAGAAGTACAAAAAAGTATAGATAAAGCAGATGATGATGATGATATAATTGATACTGGAGCAAAAATAGCATATCAATCTTTTGAGAACTCAACAAAAAATATGTCTCCAGATGAAAAAGGTGAATTTGCACAAGAATTTGCTAATTCACTTGTAAACAAAGAAAAAATACCACAAGATGTAGCAGTACAATTTATTAATTCAATGATAAAAGAGGAAGAAGTAGCAAATGAATATGTGATAGAAGTCGCAAAAGATTTACCAGACAAAAAAATAGTTGCACTTGTAGGAACAGAAGAAATACCAATAGAAGATAGAAAAGAATTGATAGAAGCAGTGACTGATGATGAAATAAGAAAAGAGCAAATGGAGAAAATAAATAAAGAAGAAAGAAAAAGAGAAGAAAAATGCAGGAAAAAAGAAATTGAAAAATTAAGAAAAATTTATAATAGTATATATAATGAAAATATAGGAGATTCAGAACTAGTAGAAAAAGTACAAGATATTATAAACAAATCTAAATATTTATCTAAAGAAGATATACAAGATTTTAAAATAAAAATCGTAGCAAGAAAAATTGCATATAATGTAAGTAAATTTGGAAATAGTAATCTTGCATATTTATCACAAATTTTATCAGTAAAAGATATGAAAGAAGTTGGAATTGTAGATTTAGCAAAAAAAGAATATGAATCATTAAAAGAAAAAAGAAGGACGTTTAGTGGAGAATATATTACAGAAATGATGGAAAAACATTTACAAAAAGGAAAAAAATCTGATAATCAAGAAAACAAACTACATAGTACTACTTATACACATGAAGATGATAATGAAAAATAAAAGTTAATCCCATTATAAGAGTAAGCTTATAATGGGATTTTATAAAATTATAAAATTTCTTATATATAGAACTTATATATTAAAACTCACAATTTTTAGGAGTTCTAGGAAAAGGAATTACATCTCTAATATTTTGCATGCCAGTTAGATACATAATAGCTCTTTCAAATCCAAGTCCAAATCCTGCATGATTACAACTACCATATTTTCTTAAATCTAAATACCACTCATATTCGCTAATTGGCATATTTAATTCTTTCATACGATTTAACAATTTTTCATAATTTTCTTCTCTCTGGCTACCACCAATAATTTCTCCTATTCCAGGAACTAATAAATCAGCTGCAGCAACAGTTTTTCCATCTGAATTTTGTTTCATATAAAAAGCTTTAATATCTTTTGGATAATCAGTAACAAATACAGGCTTTTGAAAAATCTTTTCACATAAATATCTTTCATGTTCTGTTTGTAAATCAACGCCCCAAGAAACTTGATATTCAAATTCATTGTTATGTTTTTCGAGTTCTTTAATAGCATCTGTATAAGTAATTCTTGCAAAGTTAGATGAAATTACATTATTTAATCTTTCTAATAAGCCATTATCTATAAATTGATTAAAAAATTTCATTTCTTCAGGACAATTATCTAAAACATATTGAAAGATATATTTAATCATATCTTCAGCTAAATCCATGTCATCATTTAAATCTGCGAAACAAATTTCAGGTTCTACCATCCAAAATTCTGCAGCATGTTTTACTGTGTTAGAATTTTCTGCACGGAAAGTTGGACCAAAAGTATAAACATTACAAAAAGCTTCAGCAAAAGTTTCAGCATTTAATTGACCACTAACTGTTAAATGTGCAGGCTTTCCAAAGAAATCTTTTGAAAAGTCTATTTCATTTTTATCAGTTTTTGGAATATTGCATAAATCAAATGAATTTACATTAAACATTTCTCCAGCACCTTCTGCATCACTTCCTGTAATTAAAGGTGTATTAACATATACAAATCCCCTTTCTTGGAAAAATTTGTGGATAGCGTATGCTAAAACACTTCTTACACGGAAAACACTATTAAAAGTATTAGCTCTTGGTCTAAGATGTGCAATAGTTCTTAAATATTCAAAAGAGTGTTTTTTCTTTTGAAGAGGGTATGAACTATCAGCTAAATTTTCTATTTCAACAGAATCAGCTTGTATTTCAAATGGCTGTTTTGCATTTTCAGTTTCAACTAATGTACCACTTACTTTGATAGAAGAACTAATTGTTAGTTTAGATATTTCTTCAAAATTTTCTAATTTATCTGTATATACAATCTGAATATTTTTGAAAAATGTTCCATCATTTATTTCTATAAATCCGAATGCCTTTGATGCTCTTACAGTTTTTACCCATCCCTCAATAATGATATTTTTGTTTTTATATTGATTAGTATTTTTATATAAATCATTAACAGTTAAATCTTTCATTTTTTACCTCCGTATTTTATTTTATCTAGATTATATATGCTTATAATAAAAAAATCAACTTTATAAAATCACTTTTTTTATTTGGATAACATAATATATATCAAAATAAAAAAGTGAAAGGTGGTAAGACAAATGTCTGAATACATAATAAAAGGGGGTAAAAAAACACTAGGAAAAGTAAGCATATCTGGCTCAAAGAATGCAGCATTACCAATTATTGCAGCAAGTATATTAAATTCTGGAAAAACTACATTATATAATGTTCCAGATATTCATGATACACAAATGATGTATGAAATATTAAAGAGATTAGGTGCTAATGTAACTAAAAAGAAAAATAAAGTTATTATTGATAGTAGTAAAATTAATTGTTATGAAATTCCGGAAGATTTAATGAGGCAAATGCGTTCATCTGTTATTTTTGTAGGAAGTTTATTAGGAAAACATAAGAAAGCAATATTTTCTTATCCAGGAGGTTGTGATATTGGAACAAGGCCAATAGACTTACATTTAAAAGTTTTTGAAAAATTAGGAATAAATATTGGAAAAAACTATGGAAATATTAGTTGTAGTTGTGATAAAATAATAGGAGAAAAAATAGATCTTGATTTTCCAAGTGTAGGAGCAACGGAAAATGCAATATTAGCAAG
>CANQWL010000088.1 GCA_947627555.1 uncultured Clostridia bacterium
CCAATAGGCAGAATCGAACTGCCGACCTACAGGTTACGAATCTGTTGCTCTACCAACTGAGCTATATTGGCATTTATACTGAAAAATATATTACACTATTTTTATTTTTTTGTCAATTGAAAAATTATATACATAACTTTACAAAATAAATGAAAATAAGACACTTTAAAACTTAAAGTGTCTCAAAATTCTATTTTGTTACATTATTTTTGTTTGAACTATTTAAAGAATTAGTATTATTTTTATTTGTATTATCTAAAGAAGTATTATTATTTTTATTTGATGTATTATTATTAGTTCCACTATTAGTATTTTGCTTATTTGTATTCGACTTATCTGTATTATTATTAGTAGTACTAGAATTATTTTCTTGTTTTTGTGTCTCTGTTGAACTTGGATTTTTTTGACTATTATTTGAACTCTGTGAGTTTGATGTATTGGTTGAATTATTATTATTATTTGAAGATGCATTATTTGTATTATTTGGAATATTTGCATTTCTCCATGGGTTATTAGAAATTGGATCAGTTGGGTCATAACCTCTTAAATTTTCATATGCAGATATTTTTCTAGCTGATGGTTTTCCTAATGGATTAGCAGAATTTGAAGAAAACTCTACTTGTGTGCCGCTTCCACAATTATTATAAATCCATAATGCATCTGCAACTGTAAGTCTTACACATCCTGCTGAAGCTGCAGTACCTAATTTATCATATTCCCAATATTCTAATGCTCCATTATCTGTTCTCACATATGGTACTGAGTGAAATAGTATGTTTCCAACTATTTTTACAGCATATTGTCCATAAACTCCTCCAAACAATGCTCTCCATCTATACCTAGCATTAGTAAGTTTATATATTCCGCTTCTAGGTGTATCTACACCAGTAGAACATACCATTGCTTTAACTGGTATTGTATATTGATTATTTGCATCTTTTTTATATATTGTTACTACATTAGAACTATAATTTACTATTATATAATATGGTGCACTTTTATCTGCTACATTTACCTGTTCTTTTTTCAGTTCTTCTTCTGTTGCAGATTCATTCTCTAGTGCCTCATCTATTACACCTTGTTTGTCAATATTATTGATTTCCAATATATATGAATTTTTACTATATTTTCCTTTTTCTTCATACTTAAAATATATATTTGAGTTAGATTCTATTTCTATCTTATCTTGATATTGTGTATAAACTTCTGGTTCTTTTTCCATTTTTTCGATTTCTTCTTGTTTATCTTCATCTACTATTTCTTCTTGGCTACCTTCTTCACTATTTTCTGGCTTGTCCATAGTATCAATATAATAATATAAATTATAATTTTCTAATTTTGATGATACTGTTATTATTATATTGTTACTTGTAATATCTGTTTCTGATATATCAAATTTTGTATTTTCTAAACTTACATCTGGAACCATATTTTGATTATCAGCTTTTATTTCATCGCTTGAAGTTTCAATGTTATTGCGAAATCTAGTAAAAACAATTCCTATTGAAATGGCAACTATTAACAATATTATAAAAATTACTACTATTCTTTTTTTCATACTTGTTTTCAATAATTTCTCCATTTATTATCCCCTTTCTATTTTATATTACCATAAATTATACATTTTGTTAATAGTTTAAAAAAATTTTATTATTATATTATAGTATTTCTGTTGAAATAAAAGTATAAATTTAGCTTTTAAAAAATTCATATTTTAATTTTACTTTATATTGTTAAATTTAAAATTTGTTAGTATTAATTATGAAATAATAAAATCGAGTTTAAATTTTCTATCAAATAAAAATTTAAAGAAAATCTTAAACTCGAAAAATATTTTTTAATTATTTTAATACATTCCATCCATTCCAGCTGGCATTCCATCTCCGTGTCCACCACAATTGCATCCTTTTTCTTCTGGTGCATCTGTTACTAAACTTTCTGTAGTAAGTACCATTGATGCAATTGAAGCTGCGTTTTGAAGTGCACTTCTTGTAACTTTTGTTGGATCAACAATTCCTGCTTTTTTCATATCAACATATTTTTCACTTGCAGCATCAAATCCAACTCCAGCATCTGATTGCTTTACTTTATCAACAATTACTGCTGGTTCTAATCCACTATTTCTAGCAATTTGTTTTACTGGTTCTTCTAAAGATTGAAGTACTATTTGTGCTCCTAATTTTTCTCCATTTTCTAGTGTAGAAACTAGCTTTTCAACTTTAGGAATTACATTTATTAAAGCTGTTCCTCCTCCTGCTACTATTCCTTCTTCTACAGCTGCTTTAGTTGCAGATAAAGCATCTTCTATTCTTAATTTTTTATCTTTCATTTCAACTTCTGTAGCTGCACCTACACCTATTACAGCAACTCCACCAGCGATTTTTGCTAATCTTTCTTGTAATTGTTCTTTGTCATATTCACTTTGTGTTTCTGTAATTTGTGTTTTTATTTGATTAACTCTATTTTCAATTGCTACTTTATCTCCTGCTCCATCAACAATGATTGTGTTTTCTTTTTGTACTTTTACTTGTTTTGCTCTACCTAATTGTTCAATTGTTGTATCTTTTAATTCTAATCCTAAATCTGATGTAATTACTTCTCCTCCTGTTAATATGCTAATATCTTCAAGCATTGCTTTTCTCTTATCTCCAAATCCAGGTGCTTTTACAGCAACTACATTTAAAACTCCTCTTAA
This sequence comes from uncultured Clostridia bacterium, assembly GCA_947627555.1. Lineage (GTDB taxonomy): Bacteria > Bacillota > Clostridia > TANB77 > CAG-508 > CAG-269. The sequence goes on from CANQWL010000088.1 coordinate 2,696, forward strand.
TTTGTTTAATACTAATGTAGATAATGCTTCTCCTTCGATATCATCACAAATAATAACTAATTTTCCTGATTGTTGCATTAAACTTTCTAGTAATGGTAATATTTCTTGAATATTACTAATTTTCTTATCTGTAATTAGAATATATGGATTATCTATAATAGCTTCCATTTTTTCTGTATCTGTTACCATATATGGTGAAACATAACCTTTATCAAATTGCATACCTTCTACAACATTTAATTCTGTATTTGATGTTTTTGATTCTTCAATTGTTATAACACCATCTTTTGATACCTTTTCCATAGCATCTGCAATTAAATTACCTACTTCTTCATTATTTGCAGAAATACTTGCAACTCGTGCAATATCTTCTTTTCCATTTACTTCTGAACTAATTTCTCTTAAGCCATCAACAGCTACATTAACAGCTTTATCTATTCCTCTTTTTATTGCCATTGGATCTGCACCTGCAGCTACATTTTTAACTCCTTCCTTAATCATGCTTTGAGCTAAAACTGTTGCTGTTGTAGTACCATCTCCTGCAACATCATTTGTCTTTGTAGAAACTTCTTTTACTAAACGAGCTCCCATATTTTCAAATTTATCTTCTAATTCAATTTCCTTTGCAATTGTCACACCATCATTTGTAATTAATGGTGAACCAAAACTCTTATCTAAAACAACATTTCTACCCTTTGGTCCTAATGTAACTTTAACAGTATCTGCTAATTTATTAACACCTTCCAATAAAGACTTTCTTGCATCTTCTCCAAATTTAATAATCTTTGCCATTTTTTATCCTTCCTTTCAGGGGATTAAGAAACGTTCCTTTTATTCCCTTTTTTAAGGGATTTTTGGACACTCCTTATCCTATTTTTATATTTTTATATTTTTATATTTTTTTCAGTTAATTACTCTACAATTGCTAAAATATCTTCTTGTTTTACAATTATGTATTCTTGCCCTTCATATTTTACTTCTGTTCCAGAATATTTACTTACAATAACATTATCACCTTTTTTTACAGTTACAGGTTCTAATTTTCCATCTTTCATTTCTCCTGGTCCTATTTCAATTACTTCTGCTATTTGTGGCTTTTCTTGTGCATTTCCTGCTAGAATAATTCCACTTTTTGTTTTTTCTTCGCCTTCTTTCATTTTTATTAATACTCTACTACCTAATGGTTTAATCATATCATTACCTCCTTTAGTTTTTAGCACTCTTATCAAGTGACTGCTAATAATTTATACCCATTTTAAATAAATGTCAATAGTTTTTTCTATTTTTCACACAAAGTTCACATATCTATTTTATGCTTTTTATTTTCTCTATATTACTAAAAATTTAATATATTTTTTATAATAAACAATTTTATTTTCTTGCCTTTTTTTATAGAAAAATATATAATCTTATTATGAAAAAATTAATTGTAACCCAAAACTATAATGGAAAAAAATTAAATAAATTTCTATTTGATAAGATACCAAGCCTTACCAACAACTTATTTTACAAAACTTTACGAAAAAAAGATATTAAAGTAAATGGAAAGAGAATAAATGAAAATATTACTATTTTTGAAGGAGATGAAATATTAGTTTATATTTCTGATGAAATTTTGTCTTCTAGTTTTTCGCTAGATGTATTTTTTGAAGATGATAATATTTTATTAATCAATAAACCTCATGGAATTGAAGTAACTGGTGAACATAGCTTAACTACATATATTCATGAAAAATATTCATCTTATGATTATAAGCCTATGCCTTGTCATAGAATTGATAGAAACACTGTCGGTCTAGTTCTATTTGCCAAAAATGAAGAAACTTTAAATATTCTCTTAAATAAATTTAAAACACATGAAATAGAAAAACATTATTTAGCATGGGTATATGGAATTCCAAAAGAAAATTATAAAAAATCTGAAGCTTATTTGTTTAAGGACACAAAAAAATCAATTGTATATATTAATGACACTTTCAAAAAAGGATATCAAAAAATAACTACTATTTATCGTATATTGGAAAAAAGAAATGATAATTCTTGCATTCTAGATGTTGAAATTCCTACAGGTAGAACTCATCAAATTCGTGCTCATTTAGCACACATGGGATATCCTATTATAGGTGATGGAAAATATGGTATAAATGAAATTAATAAAAAATTTGGTAAAAAATATCAAATGCTTTGCAGCTATGTTTTAAAATTTTGTTTTAAGTCAGATAGTGGAATATTAAATTATTTAAATGGAAAAGAATTTGTTTTAGATACTTTTTCTTTTAAATAATTATGCCTCGTTGTAAATGTTAAATACATATCAAAAAGGATAAAAATAACCGTACCTCTCGAGTAGAGAAGCACGGTTGCACTTACTTTTTGGAGTTGTTTATAAACCGTACAACTTGCCATGAGACAACTGTAGCGATGAATGCACTACTGACCCAATATTCAGGTTGCCGAAAAAGGAAATTCATCTCATCTTCGGTTCTGAATATCAATGTAGTCAACCACATTTTTATTTAAAATCAATTCCAGAACAAATCTCTATGAATTTATTTGTAATAATTTTAAAAAGCTTTGATTTTGGCATATATCTACTGTAATAATTGGTGCCGGTGGTGGGACTCGAACCCACACGCCATTGCTGACAACAGATTTTGAGTCTTTAAAGTATTTTAACATTTATTGATTTTAAAAGTTAAATAATATTATTTAAAAGCCTCTAAACAA
>CANQWL010000089.1 GCA_947627555.1 uncultured Clostridia bacterium
TTGAAAATAATGATTGTACTAGAGGTGGAAATGCTATTGCAATGAATCCAAAAACTGGAGATATTCTTGCTATGGCTTCTTATCCAGATTATGACTTAAATTCACCTTATACTCCTAATGATACTCTTGCTAAGACTTATGACAAATTATCTGCAGAAGATAAAAATGAAGCTTTATACAAAATGTGGGCAAATAAATCTGTTGCAGAAACTTATGAACCTGGTTCTACTTTTAAACTTATTACTTCTTCTGTCGCATTAGAAGAAAATATAACAACAACAGATAAAGCTGGTGATTTTTATTGTAAAGGTTATGAGGAATTTAATGATATTTCTAATTCAACTATAAAAATTCATTGCTGGAGGGCACAACCACATGGAGTTCAAACATTAAGAGAAGCCCTTTGCAACTCTTGTAATCCTGCTTTTATGCAATTAGGAAAAAGAATTACTGCTCCAACTTTATATAAATATTATGATGCTTTTGGACTATTTGATACTACAGGTTCTGGATTATATGGTGAACAAGGTAGTATTTTTCAAAATTTAGATAATGTTGGTCCAGTTGAGCTTGCAACTATGTCTTTTGGTCAAAGATTAAATGTTACTCCTCTTCAGATGATAACAGCAGTTTCATGCATAGCAAATGATGGAGTATTAATGAAACCAAGAATTGTAAAACAAATTACTAATACAGAAACTAATTCTGTTAGTGAAGTATCTACTACTGAAGTACGACAAGTTATTTCAAAACACACTGCAGAACAAGTTAAATCTATGATGGAATCTGTTGTAACTAAAGGAACAGGTAGACATGCTGCTGTTTCTGGATATTCTATTGGTGGAAAAACAGGAACCTCTGAGCCACCAGAAAATAATAAAGATCAAGGGTATGTTGCTTCCTATGTTGCTATTTCACCTGTTGAAGATACTCAAGTTGTATTACTTCTTACTTTATATAAACCCCTTGGAGAACATCAAGGTGGACAAGTTGCAGGACCTGTTGTATCTCAGATGTTATCTGAAATTTTGCCTTATTTAGGAATTCCATCTGATTCTACTAACTCTTCAGCTAATAACTCTAGTAATCTAATTACAGTTCCTGATGTTAGAAATAAGACAGTTGCAGAAGCTGAAAAGACTTTAAAAAATGCTGGATTTACTGTAAAAACATATGTAAATGGTGATAGTAATACTCTTCTTGTTAAAGATCAAATGCCTAAACCTGGAGCTTCTTTAGCTAAAAATTCAATGATAATTATTTATGGTGAAGGAAGTGATGTTGCAACCTCAGTTACAGTTCCAGATTTAAAAGGAATGAATTTATCTGAAGCTACAGCAACTTTAAAGGATAAAAATTTAAATATTAATACAGAGGGATCTGGAATTGTTATTACTCAAGATTATCCAAGAGATGAAAAAGTTCCAGAAGGTACTATTATAAGAGTTACCTTAAAACAAACATTAACTGATGCTCATTAATCTTTAAATGAAAAAATGGAATAATCTTATTGCTTATTCCATTTTTTCATTTTCCCAATATTCTTTTAATAAACTATCTAATTTACCTATTGCATTATATTTTTTTATTGATTTATTTATTAAATCAATTCTATCTCCCTTTAAATATATCATCCATGCTTCTTTTTTGTTTATATTATTTTCTATTATATTTTCATTAAATTTTGGTAATTCTAATATATGAAATTCTAATTTTTCCTTTTTTTTGTTTTCATCTTCATTACTTTCTATTTGCTTTTTTTGATGATAATTTGGAGATTTAAAATACTTAAAATCTAGTATATTTATTGTTATAGTTTTTACAAAATCTCTATTTTCATCATATTCTAGTTGGTTAGTATGAATTTGTGCATAGTATAGTAATATTTTATTTTGTGCATAATATCCATCTATCCATTGTATTCCTACATTTAGTTCCTCACCATCTTTTAATTTTATTCTAACATCTGCTATTCCAAATTTTTCTTCTGAAGGTAGATATTTTTTTTTATCTTTTAAATATGGATTTAATTTTATTTCTTGAATTTCTATATTTAAAAATGTTTCTATAAAATCTTGTAAGATGTCTAAATTGTCTTTTGAATTTAAAACTTTTCTTAATACAAAATTACTATTTGAGATAAAATTTCTGTTCATATGCTTTTTAAGTAAAAACTTTTCCTCCTTGTCTTTAATTTAAATTATATAATATATTCAAGTATAGTTTGTTATACAATTCTTTGTCAATATTTTTTTTATCATTTTTTAACTTTTCATCGCATTTTTCGACAAAAAGCAAGAATGTATGACTAAAAATTACTCATACATTCTTCTTTTTCCAATTTTTTTACTACATCATTTATTACATCCTTTGGTGTTGATGCTCCTGCCATAATTCCAACGAGATTGTATTGGCATATTTCATCCTTTTGTATTTCTTTTTCTGTTTCAATTAATATAGTATTTCTACAATTATTTTTTGCTATTTCATATAATTTATTTGTATTTGAACTATTTCTTCCGCCTATAATAATCATACAGTCTACTTTTTTAGATATTTCTTCTGTTTCTTCTTGTCTAATTTTAGTTGCTCTACATATTGTATCTTTTATAACAATCTCTACATTCTTGCCAATATTTTCTGTTATTTTTTCTTGTATTATTTTAAATTTATTCAGACTATAAGTTGTTTGTGCTACAATTAATATTTTGTTTAAATTAACCTTTTTTATATTTTTAATTATGGAATCTATCTCTTCTTCATTCTCTATCACAGAGAAATATTTTCCACAATAACTTGCCGTTCCAATATTTTCTGGGTGAGTTTTCTTTCCACATAATAATATATAATATCCTTTTTGGGCATATTCATTTACTATTTCATGTACTTTACTAACATTTGGACATGTATAATCTTCTATATTTATATTATTGTCTTCAGCAAATTTATATTCTTCTTTTGTTATCCCATGTGCTCTTATAATTACTTTTGCATCTTTTTCTTTTACTTGTTCAAGATTTTCTATAAAATTAATTCCTTTATCTTGTAATTTCATTATAACCTGTTTATTATGAACAAGCTCTCCTAAGCAATATATATTTTCATTTTTACTATTTTCTATTTGTTCTATGCTTCCTTCTACTGCTCTTTTTACTCCATAACAAAATCCTGCTGTTTTTCCAATAATTATTTTCATTTTTGATTTCATTCCTTTCCAGGGTGCAAGTATATTTAAAGTAATCATATTTTTTATACTTACATTATATCATCTTTAATATTTCTTGTTTTAATTCTTCTACAATTTTATCTTGAGGTATTTTTCTAATTATTTCACCTTTTTTAAATAACAAACCTTCTTTTATTCCTCCTGCAATTCCAATGTCTGCCCCTCTAGCTTCTCCTGGTCCATTGACAGCACATCCCATTACTGCAACAGTTATATTTGAATCTATTGTTTGTAAAAATTCTTCTACTTGTTTTGCTATTGGTATCAAATCTATTTGTGTCCTACCACATGTTGGGCATGCAATTAAAGTTGGAGATTTTCTATATAAATTGCAATCTTTTAAAATTTCCTTTGCTACTTTTATTTCTTTTACAGGGTCGTCAGAAAGGGAAACTCTTATTGTATCTCCTATTCCTTGTCTTAATAAACATCCTAATCCTATACTAGATTTTATTGTACCACTAAATTCTGTTCCTGCTTCCGTAATTCCTAAATGTAATGGACAGTTAAAAGCTTCTGATGCCTTTTCATAACTTTCAATGCATAAGTCTAAATTTGATGCTTTTAATGAAACTATATAATCATGAAAATCTAATTCTTCTAATATATCTATATGTTTTTTAGCACTTTCTACCATGGCATCTGCTGTTGGCCTTCCATTATACTTTTCTAATAGACTTTTTTCCAACGAACCGCCATTTACCCCTATTCTAATTGGGATAGATTTTTCTTTACATTTATCAACTACCTTTTTTACTTTTTCTTTTGAACCTATATTTCCTGGATTTATTCTTACTTTATCCACTCCTGACTCAATTGCTTCTAATGCAATTCTATAGTCAAAGTGTATATCAGCAACAATTGGAATATTAATTTGTTTTTTTATTTCTTTAATAGCTTTAGCATCTTCTATGTCTAAACATGCTACTCTTATTATTTCGCATCCTGCTTTTTCTAATTCTAATATCTGTTTTACAGTTGATTTTACATCTTTTGTTTTTGTATTACACATTGACTGAATTACTACTTTATTTTGTCCCCCAATTGCTACATTTCCTACTTTTACTTGTCTTGTGTCGTTTCTTTTCATAATAATCATTCCTTTTATTTTCATTAATATTATTTATTTTATATTTTATATATTATATTTTATATTTTATATATTATATTTTATATTTTATATTTTATATATTATATTTAATGTAATATATTAAATTAATATTGCAAAAAAGTAGACTTTTTATTTTGTCTACTTTTATTTTATTTTGTTGCTATATAATAACCTACTCCTCTTTTTGTTATTAATATTTTAGGAATAGAAGTGTCTTTCTCTATTTTTTCTCTAATTCTTCTTACTGTAACATCAACTGTTCTAATATCTCCATAATATTCGTATCCCCATACTTTTTCAAGTAAAGTTTCTCTAGTAACAACTTGTTCTGGTTGAGAAGCTAAAAATTTTAGTACTTCAAATTCTCTTAATGTTAAATCAATTATTTCTCCTCTTACTTTTACTTCAAATTTATCTAAATCTAACTCTAAATCATTAACAACAATTTTATTTTCTTTTTTCTGATTTTCATTATTTGGGTTAACTGTTTGCATTGATGTAACTGCTTCTACTTTTCTTAAGTTTGCTTTTACTCTTGCAACTAATTCTCTTACACTAAATGGCTTTGTAATATAATCATCTGCTCCTAATTCTAAACCTAATATTTTATCTATTTCACTATCTTTTGCAGTTAACATTAAAATTGGTACATTTAAAGAATTCTTAATTCTTTTACATACTGATAAACCATCCATTTTTGGCAACATTATATCTAATAAAATTAAATCTGGCTTTTTTTCTAGTGCCATATTTACTGCTGTTACTCCATCGCTTGCTGAAATTGTATTATAACCTTCTTTTTCTAAATTATATACCAATATGTCTACAATTGGTTGTTCATCATCAACAATTAAAATTGTTTTTGCATCTCTTTCCATTTCTTCTTCCACAAAAACTCCGCCTTTCTATTTAGCTTTATTTTTATACTTTATTTATATCATACTTTGTTTTATTATACAAGTTTTTTTTAAAATTTATTTTTGTCAAAAGTTGCCAAGGTTGTTAAGGGTTCCGGTTTGCCAAGGGCTCCGAGGTTGTCAAAGGTTCCGGGTTTAAATGGCAACTAGTTAGTTG
>CANQWL010000090.1 GCA_947627555.1 uncultured Clostridia bacterium
GAAGCTGGAGATCAAAAAATCAAAGTTATCAAAGTAGTTAGAGATGCTACAGGATTAGGATTAAAAGAAGCTAAAGATTTAGTTGATGGAGCTCCAAAAACAGTTAAAGAAGGAGTAAGCAAAGAAGAAGCTGAAGACTTAAAAGCTAAATTTGCAGAAGTTGGAGCAGTTGTAGAATTAAAATAATTTAGTTTATTAAAAATTAAAAAAATATCAAAAACAAGCCTAAAATGGCTTGTTTTTTTGGTAAAAAAAGTATATAATAGTGAACAAATTGAAATAGGAGATGATTACATGAAAGTAAGTAAAGAAGAGATTTTACACATTGCCAACTTATCAGACTTAATACTAGAAGAAAATGAAGTTGACAAATATTTATTAAACTTACAAGATATTTTAAATTTTGCAAATATAGTAAGTAATGCGCCAGTTGAAGGATTAGATATTACAATAGGTAGTAATGAAGCCAAAAATGTATTTAGAAAAGATGAAATAAAAATATTTGAAGATAATAAAAGCTTGTTACAAAATGCACCAACACAAGATCAAAATATGTTTAAAATTCCAAAGGTTATTAATTAATAAAAGAAAAATAATGAGATTACAAAAATAAAGGAGGTAAATTGATGAACATCATAGAATTAACAGTTCATGAATTGCAAGAAAAATTAAAAAATAAAGAATTAACAATAACTCAAATAACAAATGCGTATGTAGACAGAATTAACGAAAAAGAAAAAGATGTACAAGCATTTGTAACTACTCTAACAGAAGAAGCAAAGAAACAAGCTATAGAAATAGAAGAAAAAATAAATAAAGGTGAGATAACAGGAGAATTTGCAGGAATTCCAATAGGAATAAAAGACAATATGTGTACAAAAGGAGTAAAAACAACTTGTAGTTCAAAAATGTTAGAAAACTTTATCGCACCATATAATGCTACTGTAATTGAAAAATTAAATAATGAAAACATCATTGATTTAGGAAAACTAAATATGGATGAATTTGCAATGGGAGGATCAACAGAATACTCATATTTTAAAAAGACAAAAAACCCATGGAACTTAAATAAAGTACCAGGAGGATCTTCAGGAGGATCAGCAGCAGCAGTTGCAGCAAATTTAGTACCATGGGCACTAGGGTCAGATACAGGAGGATCTATTAGACAACCATCTAGTTTTTGTGGAGTAGTTGGTCTAAAACCAACATATGGACTAGTTTCAAGATATGGGTTAGTAGCATTTGCTTCATCACTTGACCAAATCGGTCCAATAACTAAGGATGTAAGAGATAGTGCAATGCTTTTAAACATTATTGCAGGTCATGATGAAAAAGACTCTACATCAGCTAATAAAGAAAAAGTAGACTATACAAAATGCTTAAAAAATGATGTAAGAGGATTAAAAATAGGAGTTCCAAAAGAATTCTTTGGAGAAGGAATTAATGAAGAAGTAAAAAAATCATTACAAAATGCAATAGAAACATACAAAGAATTAGGTGCAGAAATAGAAGAATTTTCATTAGATATTGCACAATATTCATTAGCAAGTTACTATATAATAGCATGTGCAGAAGCAAGTTCAAACTTAGGAAGATTTGATGGAATACGCTATGGATATAGAACACCAGAATTTAAAAACTTAAAAGAACTATACAAGAAATCTAGAAATGAAGGATTTGGTGCAGAAGTAAAAAGAAGAATTATACTTGGTACATATGTACTATCATCAGGATATTATGATGCTTATTATAAAAAAGCACAACAAGTACGAACATTAGTTATTAACGAATTCAATAAAGGATTTGAAAAATATGATGTAATATTAACACCAACATCACCAACAGTTGCTTTTGATATTGGAGCAAAATCAAATAACCCATTAGAAATGTATTTATCAGACATATGTACAGTATCAGTTAATATTGCAGGACTTCCAGGAATATCAATTCCATGTGGAGTAGATAGCCAAGGAATGCCAATAGGAATGCAATTAATTGGAAACAAATTCTGTGAAGAAACAATATTAAATGCAGCATATACATTTGAGCAAAAAATTAAATTTAGAGAAAACTATAAACCAGAATTTAAATAAGTCATCTGAACGAATGTGAGGTACAAAAGGCAAGTTATAGATATTATGAAGGAGAGTATATGATTTTAAAATATATAATTATTGCAATATTTTTTACAATTGCATATGTAGGATTTGGAAGTATTAATTTTTTCCAAAGCAAATATATTGAACCTACTGCAATAAATTTATTAAAATATAATATATGCATAATACCTATTACATTTATATTAAATTACATAGTAACATTAACATTTAGTAAAGGATATAAAAGTATAGGAGAAATGTTACCAGTAACTTTAATATATGTTGCTGTTGGAGTATTTTCGTACGTTATTGTAAATTATATATTTTTTAAAGAAATTCCTAAAATAAATCAAATAATTGCAATTATATTAGTAATTGTTGCTTTAATTATTTGTAATATAAAAAAGTGAAATTTATAAGGAGGAAAATAGATGTCAAGAGAAGATTATGAAGTCGTAATAGGATTAGAAGTTCATGCAGAATTATCAACAAAAACAAAAATATTCTGTTCATGTCCAACTGAATTTGGTGCACTACCAAATACACACACTTGTCCAATATGTATGGCAATGCCAGGAACATTACCAGTTCTAAATGAAAAAGTAGTTGAATACGCAGTAAAAGCTGGTCTTGCAACTAATTGTGAAATTGCAAGAGATAGCAAAAATGATAGAAAAAATTATTTTTATCCAGACCTTCCAAAATCTTATCAAATTTCTCAATTTGATAAACCACTTTGTGAACATGGATATGTAGAAATAGACACAAAAAATGGAAAGAAAAAAATAAGAATTACAAGAATTCATATTGAAGAAGATGCAGGAAAATTAAATCATGATGAATTTGGTGGAGGAAGCCTAGTTGATTTAAATAGAGCGGGAGTGCCATTAATTGAAACTGTTTCTGAACCAGATATATCAAGTGCAGAAGAAGCGGAAGCATATTTAAGAAAATTAAAATCTATTTTTGAATATATAGAAGTATCTGATTGTAAAATGCAAGAAGGTTCGCTAAGAGCAGATGTTAATGTATCTGTTAGAAAAAAAGGAGATACTAAACTTGGAACCCGTACAGAAATGAAGAATATGAACTCATTTAGAAGTATTGTAAGAGCAATTGAATACGAAGTAGATAGACAAATTGATGTAATTGAAGATGGGGGAATTATAGAACAAGAAACTTTAAGATGGGATGATGTATCAGGAAAAACTTTTTCAATGAGAGATAAAGAAGATGCACAAGATTATCGTTATTTTCCAGATCCAGATTTAGTTGCAATTAAGCTTTCAGAAGAATACATCGAAAACATTAAAAAGAGTTTACCTGAATTACCAGAAAGTAGAAAACAAAGATATTTAGAAGAATATAAATTATCTGAAAAAGATGCAAACTTAATTACATCTTCAAAATATTTATCAGATTTATTTGAAGAAGCAAGCAAAGTATGTAATAATCCAAAGGCAGTTAACAACTGGATTATTTCTGATATTTCAAGAATTTTAAACGAAACAGAAATGGACCCAATAGAAATACCTTTTGATAGCAAGCAATTAGGAAAATTAGTTATTTTAATTGATAAAGGAACAATTAGTTCAAGTATCGGAAAGAAAGTTCTTACTGAATTATTTGAAAATCCTAGAGATCCAGAAGAAATTATTAAAGAAAAAGGATGGATACAAATTTCTGATGAAGGAGCAATTAAAGAGGTTGTACTAAAAATATTAGAAGCAAATCCACAATCTATTGCAGATTATAAAGGTGGTAAAGATAAAGCATTAGGATTTTTAGTAGGTCAAGCTATGAAAGAAACTAAAGGAAAAGCAAATCCACAAATGTTAAATAAGATGTTTTTAGAAGAATTAAATAAATAAAAAATTAGTTATCAATTATAAATTTATTCAATACCTTAGCTATATGATAAATAAATTTTAGTATTTCATAAATTTATAATTGATAACTTAATTATTGTGTTCTGTGTAATTTTAATAATTCAAAATTAATTTGTAAATCGCGTTTTATCATAGTTTGTCATATTTTATATAAATTGTTTTTTTATTCCTTCTACTATAAAACCACATATAATAAATTCAATTCCAAAAATCAAACTTAATCTAAATAATGAAATTCCTATGTAATAAATAAAAGGAGATTGAAAAGCAAAGTTATATGTAAGTAAAATAAAAACAGAAACTAAACAAATAATTAAACAAAATTTCAAGCCATTATTCATTATCTTATATGTAATTTTATCAAAACCTTTATAAATTTCTATTATTTTTTTTATCATGATACACCTCTTTATAATTAATCTGTACATAATAATCGTAACATGAAAAACAAGTAAAAACAATGGAAATAATTGCTATGTGTAATAAGTAATATTAATACTTTATAATAAACAATGATGATAAAATAAATATTTAAAAAGGATATCCTAGTTAATTAGAATATCCTCTTTTAAATAAAAACTATGCATAATCTTTATTATATGTTCTTAAGCTATTGCTGAATTTAATTTTTTTGATAAATTAGATTTTTTTCTAGCTGCTGTATTTTTAACAATAACACCTTTACTACATGCTTGATCTATTTTTTTTGTAGCTTCAGCTAATAAAACTTTAGCTTCATCAATATTTCCAGCGTTTACAGCTTCTTCAAATTTTTTAACAGCTGATTTATATCCAGATTTTATCATATTATTTCTTAAAGTTTTTTTCTCAATTACTTTAACTCTCTTTTTTGCTGATTTGATATTTGGCATATTAAGCACCTCCTCTTAGTCTATATTAAACTATAACATATAATATTTTACCATATTTTAGAAAGTTTGGCAATAGATTATAA
>CANQWL010000091.1 GCA_947627555.1 uncultured Clostridia bacterium
CACTACTATCAACACCGCCACTCATACCTAATAATACTTTTTTATTTTCCATTTTTTTATTCCTTCTATATCAAAAATAATGTTCCTTTTAATCTTTTTTATATTTTTTAATGAATATTACCCACTAAATCAATAAAGATGATTTAGTGGGCAAAAGAGAAATTATAAATTCGAGAACAATGCATTGTAGATAAAATAAGATTTAATAGAATCTACTTTTCTTCATGAAAGACATCGAAAGCAACTAGTAGTGTGCTTCTGTCCTCTCCAATATTCGCAAAATAAATTAAATTTCTGTTTGCAGTTACAGCAATTTCAAAATTGAATTCCTCTTTAGTAGAATAGTGTATAACTCTTTTAAAAAAGTCCAAATTACACAATAGTAGAGCCTTTGAATTATTTTTTCTGATAAGCTCCTTTAATTCTCCCATCCTTCTGCTGTTTACCTCATAATTTAAATCAACCTCTGTTTCAAAAATAGGTACTTTGATAGTAGGGGTCTTTGAAACAGCAGGAATGGTAGCACAAGCTATTTCACTGAAACGATTTTGATAGCTACTAAAATATTTACTTTTATAGTCACTATCTGTGCAACAAATTATTGCCCACCTTTTGCACTCATTTGAGTTGTTACTTAATTTACTCCGCTTTGACTTTGAATAAAATGTTAAATCTAACATAATATTCTCTCTCCTTTCTGTACTTTAATATTTGTTAATTATTACCCATTAATTATACCATTTAAGCCTATTTATGTCAATGCAAAAAAGTCTATCACTTTTTATCACTTTTTGATAACATATTTTCTATTGTATGCCATGCTAAAAGTGCACATTTTACTCTTGCTGGCATATTTGATACATTTTTAAATGCTATTGCATCTTCTAATTTTTTTAAATCTTCTTCATCTGTTGTCTCTCTTTTTATCATTTCTATAAATTTTTTTATAATTTCTTTTGCTTCTTCAATTGTCTTTCCTTTTAAAGTGTCAATCATAATTGAAGTTGAAGCTTGTGAAATTGCACAACCATGTCCTAAAAATGCCATGTCTTCAATTATATTTCCATTTAATTTTAATTCTAAAGTTATTTCATCTCCACAATTTGGATTATGCCCTATTTCACAAAAATCTGCTTTTTCTAATTTCTTTTTGTTGTATGAATTCATGCTATGTTCCATAATAAGTTCATTATAAACATCTGTTAAATCTTCCACTTTCTGTACTCCTTTACTATTTTAAATTTAATCAGAGTATTATTGACATTATTTGATATCTATGTTAATATAATAATATAAAAGATAAGAGTTAAGCCCTTATCTATGTGTTTGGTGAGATTTATCTATAGGATAAATCTCTATTTTTCTTTTTTTAGAACTATATCTTAATGCATATCTCTTTTTAGAGCACATATGTACTAAAAATGCTAATCCTAAAAAGAAAGCTATTATAATTAATATAATTTCAATTAATTTCATAGCTATTAACCTCCTTCTTATGCGATTTACATTTAAGCTACAATAGCATAATAGCATAAATGCATAGACTAGCAAGCATTTTCATAGGCTTTCCAGTCTATGCACTTATGCTTGAAGAAAGTTAACTTCCAAACTAAAAGTATTTTATTATATATTATTTTTATAGTCAATATTTACTAATAAATTTATTTAATTATATATTTTTTAAACATATCATAAGCCTTGTTTAAAGCTCTTATTAATCTATCGACATCTTCTTTTGTATTATAAAAATAGAAACTTGCCCTGCATGTAGAATCAATTCCCAAAAATCTCATAAGTGGTTGTGCACAATGATTTCCGTGAGCGCACACAAACACCTTCTGAATCTAATATACTTGCAACATCATGAGGGTGCACACCTTTTATATTAAAAGAAATTACACTTGAATGATTTTCATCATTTGGTGTTAAGTATAATGTCAAGTAATCTAATTTTGATAATTCTTGTTTTGCATATTCTACTATTTCTTTTTCTATTTTTTGTATTTTTTCATATCCTATACTCTCAATATAATCAATTGCTGCTCCTAAACCTATTACCCCTTCAACATTTTGTGTTCCTGCTTCAAATTTATTTGGTAATGGTGCAAATGTTGTTTCTTGTTCATATACATATTCTATCATATCTCCACCCATTAAAAATGGTGTCATTTTATTTAAAATTTCTCTTTTTCCATATAATACACCAATTCCAAGTGGAGCTAACATTTTGTGACCTGAAAATACTAGAAAATCAGCATCTAAATCTTGTACATCTATTTGCATGTGAGGAATACTTTGTGATGCATCTACTACTACAATTGCTCCTTTTTTATGTGCATACTTAATTATATTTTTTATGTTGTTTATCGTTCCTAAAACATTTGATATATGAGTAATTCCAACTATTTTTGTTTTATCCGTTATTTTACTTTCTATTTCTTCATCAGATAATTCAAATTTTTCATCTATATACATATAATTTAGCTTACTTCCAGTAATTTTTGATACTTTTTGCCATGGAACTAAGTTAGAATGATGCTCCATAATAGAAAGAACAATTTCATCATCTTTCTTTAAATTTTCCATTCCATAAGAATATGCAATTAAATTTAGACTTTCAGTTGCATTTTTTGAAAATATGATTTCTTCTCTATGTTTTGCATTTATAAATTTTGCAATTTTTGTTCTTGTATTTTCATAAATTTCAGTTGCTTCCATACTTAAAGTGTAAGCACCTCTATGTGGGTTTGCATTGTATTTTTCATAAAATGCTTCAATTGCTTGTATTACTTGTTTTGGTTTTTGTGTTGTTGCTCCACTGTCTAAGTATGCTATATTTTTATTTTCTAATATTGGAAAATCTTTTTTTATTTCCTTTATA
The DNA here is from genome assembly GCA_947627555.1 of uncultured Clostridia bacterium. Lineage (GTDB taxonomy): Bacteria > Bacillota > Clostridia > TANB77 > CAG-508 > CAG-269. The sequence continues at coordinate 2,882 of CANQWL010000091.1, forward strand.
TTCATTTACCTATCTATCCCTTCAATTTTATTGTAATTTTTTACCTTTTCATAAATTTCATTCCAATCTCTGACTCTTTCAATATTTTCTGAATCTATACTTTCATTCATCTTTGTTGTCATTAAAAATGTTTTTATTCCATTTTCTTCTAATTCTTTACATGTCTCATAACTATCTTCTATAAAAATTTCAATTCCCTCTTCTTTACAATATTTTAGCTTATCAGATGCATTAATAATTAATTTATCGTATGGAATATCATAATTTTTTAAAGTTTTTATTGTAATATTTTCCGTATCACAATTTTTTATTTGTGTGAGTCTTGCTGTTATAAATGATATTTCATTTCCTTCATCTCTTAGTTTTTTTATTGTTTCGGGAGCATTTGGCATAGCAACACATTCTTCTAATACATTTTTATAATATGTATTAAAAAAATCAAATTTTGTTTTGTCGTCCCATCCATATAAAACTTTTAAATAATATCTATTTTGTATTAGTCCTAAATTTCCATTTGTTCCTTTTCTTCCTAAAATTTCTGTATCATAGATATCTGCATATTTAATCATTGATTTTACTGTTACTAATGTTGTATCATCTATATCTATTCCTATTTTCATATTTATTCTTCCCCTTTTTATTATCTAATCCATCCTTTTATCTATTTCTTGTAAAATTTCATCTTTCAATTCCTGATTTTTTATATTATCTAAAATTTTATTAAACTTCGCTCTTACCATAAGTTTCATAGCCTCTTTTTGTTCAAAACCTCTACTCATAATATAAAATAATTCTTTTTCTCCAATTTTTCCTGCTGAACTTGAATGATTTCCTTCTACATCTTCTTCTGAACATAGTAGCATTGGTAAAGCAATCGATTTTGCTGTATCTGATAACAACATACAATTTTCATTTTCATTTCCAGTTGCCTTTTTGCAGCCTTTTTTGAAATCTATTGTTCCTTTAAAATGTTTTTTTGCATTGTCTTTTAAAGCCCCTTGAACTTCTATATTTATATTTGATTTTTTACCTCTTGCCTCTGCTATATAGTTTAAATCAAATAATTGATTTTCTTTTCCTAAATAAATTGTATTTAAAGTGTTTTGTGAATTTTCTCCTATTAAATTTGAATAATAATTTGTGACACTATTTTTTCCACCAAAATCAATTATATAGTAATTTACTTTTGAATTATTTTCTAAAGTATTTTGTATAGCAATAAAATTATTTGATATAGTATTCATTAAATTAATTAAAATTATATCTATATTGGCATTTTCCTTTGCATTTACTCTAATAATACCATTATGAAAAGCCTTAACCTCTTCCTCGCTTAAATATTTCAATATAATTGTTGACCTTGTATTTTCTTTTGCTATTATTTCTATATTTTCAACTAATGTATTATTTTCTTCATCAAAATTAAATTCCATTTGAGTTTGGCTATTTTTTTTACTATCTATTGTTAATTTAAATTTTTGATTTGATTTTGTATTTACTTGATTTATAAAATCTTTACTTAGTCCATAAACTAAATCTATTTTATTTGCATTTTGTTCAATATTTGTTTTATATGTATCACCAGTTATTGTTATATTTTCAAATTCTGATATTTGTTCTGGAACTTTAATATTTTCTAGTTTTATATTATTTATATTAAAGTTTCTTGCTGTTCTAACTGGTGTTTCATTTAACTTTAGAGTATTCATTTTTCATTCCTTTCTGAGACAGTGGGGACAGTCCTCATTTGTCTCATTATTTTTGTCACATTTTGTCGTATTATATTATTAATTACTTATATATCTTATTCGACATTTTTCTACAATTTAATGAGACAAATGAGGACTGTC
>CANQWL010000092.1 GCA_947627555.1 uncultured Clostridia bacterium
TGTTACTCTTGAAATTGCTTCAATATGATTTCTTGAAGCTATTTCTGGTACTACTCCTCCGTATTTTTCATGAATAGGAATTTGCGTATCTATTACATTTGATAGAACCTCTCTACCATTTCTTACAACTGATACAGAGGTTTCATCACAACTAGATTCAATTCCTAATGTTAATATGCTTTTTTGTTCCATAATATTTCCTTTTACTATCTATTTTATAATCCAAATATAATTCTTCCCAAATTCATAATTCCAGTAGAAATGAAACTAATCGCTGGTGAAATAATTATACCTGCTATTCCTGTAATCCAAATTACAACAAATACAATATAAAAGATTTGTTCATTATTTCTAAACCATTGTTTTGCATTATATGGTAAAAGTGGCATAATTATTTTTGAACCATCTAATGGTGGTAATGGAATTAGGTTAAATACTCCTAAACCAATGTTAATTGATATAGTTGCAGATATTAGCAGCATAACAATATTTCCTGTTGTACTAGTAATAAATGCAATTCCTGCAAATTTGTATATTGCAAAATAAATTAATGTAAACACAATTGCAAGCACAATATTAGTTAACGGACCAGCCAATGATACAATTGCTTCTCCTTTTTCCATAGATATTTTTCTAGTATAATTAGAAGGATTAACACGAACTGGTTTTCCCCAACCAAAACCTGCAAATAATAACATTAATGTTCCTATTGGATCTAAATGGTCTAATGGATTTAGACTTAATCTTCCCTCCATCTTTGCAGTATTATCTCCTAATTTGTATGCAGCATATCCATGAGCAAACTCATGGAATGTAATAGCAACTAATACTCCTGGTATACTTACTAACAACAAAAATAATGCTGATGGATTAGTTATATATTGTACAATTGTTGTTAATACCATAACTACTATAATAATATAAACAAATCTTTTATCAAATGAAAAATTAAACATTTTTCTCTCCTTTTACTACTATATTGTATATTTTACTTGGCACATATATTTCTTTTATTACTTCATATTTATTTAGAATGTCTATAACTTTTGTTGAATTTTTTATTGTCTCTAGAATTTCATCTGCACTTGCTTCAGCATCTACTGTAACACAGAATTTTAATTTTCCGTTTACTTGAATTGGAATATCTTTAGTTCCTCCGTTCATTTCACTTTCAATTATTTCTGGCCATTTTTGATTATATACAAATCCTTCTTTGCCCAATTTTTCCCATTGTTCTTCTGCAAAGTGAGGTGCAAGTGGTGCTAATAATGTTATGAATATTTCTAGTGTTTTTTCTAGTACCTCAATATTGATTTCGCCTTCTCTTATATATTCACTTATTTTATTGAATAATTCCATATTTCTTGCTATTGCTGTATTAAATCTAAAGTCATCTATGTCTTCTCCCATAGATTTTATTGTTTGATTTTTTATTCTAAGCAATTCTTTTTCTTTCATTTCTATTGAATTTTTAGAGTTTGATTCTCTTAATTCTTTAACTTTTTCAATTAATCTCTCAATTCTTGAGAAATATTTTACCATTGATTCTATTCCTTTTTCGTCCCATGGTCCACCTTGCCTATAATCAAATCCAAACATTATATACATTCTAAATATGTCGGCTCCATATTTTTCTATATATTCTTCTGGAGATACTGTGTTTCCTTTACTTTTACTCATCTTATTTCCATCTGGTCCTAAAATCATACCTTGATGTACCAGCCTTTTAAATGGTTCATCAAAATTCAAATATCCTAAATCTCTTAATGCTTTTGTCATGAACCTTGCATATATTAAGTGCATTGCTGCATGTTCTTTTCCTCCAACATAGGTATCTACTGGAGCAATTTTGTTTATGATATCTTTGTTAAATGCTTGTTCTGAATTTTTTGAGTCAGGATATCTTAATTCATACCAAGAAGAACATACAAATGTATCTAATGTGTCCGCTTCTCTAGTTGCTTTTCCTCCACATTTTGGACAAGTGCAATTCATAAATTCGCTTGATTTCTTTAAAGGTGATTCACCATCTGGTTTGAATTCTACATCATATGGAAGTAATACAGGCAAATCTTTTTCTGGTACTGGTACTGTTCCACATTTGTCACAATATATAATTGGAATAGGTGCTCCCCAATATCTTTGCCTTGATACTAGCCAATCTTTTAGTCTATAATTTACTGTCTTGTTTCCTTTTTTATCTTTGCTTAAATCTTCAGTAATTTGAATTTTACCTTCTTCAGATGTTAATCCATTATATTTATTACTATTTACTAATATTCCGTATTCCGTATATGGTAGTTCTACTTGCGTACCATCTTTACTTTCTACTACTTGTTTTATTGGTAAATTATATTTTTTAGCGAAAGCATAATCTCTAGTATCATGAGCAGGAACTGCCATAACTGCTCCTGTTCCATAATCTTCTAATACATAATCAGCAATCCAAATTGGAACTTTTTCTCCATTTATTGGATTTATTGCATATGCTCCTGTAAATACACCTGTTTTTTCTTTTTCTGTTGATAATCTTTCAATTTCACTTAATTTTGATGTTTCTTTTATATAATTTTGAACGTTTTCTTTGCATTCCTCTGTAGTTATTTCTTGAACAAGATTACTTTCAGGTGCAACGACAATATAAGTTACACCACATAATGTATCAGCTCTAGTAGTGAATACTGTTATTTCGTGTTTATTATCTTCAGTTGTAAATTTTATTTCGCTTCCCTCTGATTTTCCAATCCAGTTTATTTGAACCTTTTTTGTTGATTCTGGCCAGTCTAAAGTTTTTAAATCTTGTAATAATTCTTCTGCGTAATCTGTTATTTTAAAGAACCATTGAGCTAGTTTTCTCCTTTTTACTTCAGAACCACATCTTTCGCATTGTCCTCCGATGACTTGTTCATTTGCTAAAACTGTTTTACAACTATCACACCAGTTAACTGGAGCTTCTTTTTTATATGCTAGTCCTGCTTCATATAATTTTATAAAAAGCCATTGTGTCCATTTATAATAGTCTGGCATACATGTTTCTACTGAATAGTTCCAGTCGTAGCTTCCTCCCATTTCTTCTAATTGACGTTTCATTGTTTCTATATTCTTTTTTGTAGAATCTTCTGGGTGTATTCCTGTTTTTATAGCATAATTCTCTGCTGGAAGTCCAAATGCATCAAATCCCATTGGATGAAATACATTGTATCCTTGCATTTTTTTAAATCTTGCAAAAGAGTCTGATGGTCCATAATTGAACCAATGTCCTAAATGTAATTTCGCTCCAGATGGATATGAAAACATTTCTAATACATAAAATTTATCTTTTTTATCATTCATATTGTATTTATATGTTTCATTTTCTTTCCATTTTTTTTGCCATTTTTCATCAATTTTTTTTGAATATTCCAAAATAAATCCCTCCTATTAAAAATTTAGTAAAATAATTTAAATATATTATTTGTTTTAAGCCAATGGCTTCATAGTTGGAAATAGCAACACATCTCTTATTGAAGCTGCATCTGTTAAAAGCATTATTAATCTATCAATTCCAATTCCCAAACCACCTGTTGGCGGCATTCCAATTTCTAGAGCTTGTATGAAATCTTCATCCATCATACCTGCTTCTTCATCTCCTGCTTCTCTTGCTTCTACTTGTTTTTTAAATCTTTCATATTGATCTATTGGGTCATTTAATTCTGAAAAGGCATTTCCATATTCTCTACCACCAATAAATACTTCGAATCTTTCTGTTAATCTTGGATCTTCTTTTTTTCTCTTAGCTAGTGGTGATATTTCGATTGGATAGTCATAAACAAATGTTGGCTGTATTAGTGTTTTTTCTACATATTCATCAAAGAATAAACTAATAATATCTCCTCTTGTTTTCTTTGTTTTATCTGGTATTTCAATGTTCTTTTCCTTTGCAAGAGCAACTGCTTCTTCATCTGTTTTAATTTCATTAAAGTCTATTCCACATGCCTCTTTAATAGCATCTATCATGCTAATTCTTTTCCATCCAGGTGTTAAATCTATGTCTTGTCCTTGATAATTTATTTTTGTTGTTCCTTTTACCTTGATAGCACATTTTGAAAATAGTTCCTCTACCATATCCATCATATCATGATAGTCTGCATATGCTTCATATAATTCTATAGTAGTAAATTCTGGGTTATGGCGTATATCCATTCCTTCATTTCTAAAAATTCTTCCCATTTCATATACTTTATCATACCCACCTACAATTAGTCTTTTTAAGTTTAATTCTGTAGCAATTCTTAAATACATATCAATATTTAAAGCATTATGATGCGTAATAAATGGCTTTGCCGTAGCTCCACCAGATATAGTATTTAGCATTGGTGTATCAACTTCTAGATATCCCTTTTCATCTAAAATTTTTCTAATTTCACTTACAATTTGGCTTCTCATTTCAAATGTTTTCTTTACTTCAGGATTCATAATTAAGTCTACATATCTTTGACGATAACGTAAATCTACATCTTTTAGTCCATGAAATTTTTCTGGTAATGGTCTTAATGATTTTGAAAGTAATGTTACTTCTTTTGCATGTACTGATATTTCTTCTGTTCTTGTTTTAAA
>CANQWL010000093.1 GCA_947627555.1 uncultured Clostridia bacterium
TTCTGGTATTGCTGCTACTGCTAATGATACTGCTGTCATAAACATATGAATTGCTTCTTTTCCTTGTAATAATCCTACAATAAAAATAAATACGCATATCGCCAAGGCTGCTATTCCAAGTGTCTTTCCTAGTTTATTTAGCTTTTCTTGAAGAGGGGTTATTTGTTCTTCTGTAGAATCTAACATTCCTGCAATTTTTCCTACTTCTGTTTTCATACCTGTTTCAACTACTATTCCTTTTCCTCTACCATATGTTACTAAACTAGATGAAAACAACATATTTACTCTATCACCAATTCCAATGTCTTCTTCTTCAATCTTATTTATACTTTTTTCTACTGGAACTGACTCTCCTGTTAGTGAAGATTCTTGTGATTTTAAATTAGCTGCTTCTATTATTCTTAAATCTGCTGGAATATAGTCTCCTGTATCTAAAACTACAATATCTCCTGGTACTAATTCTTTTGCTGGTACTACTGTTACTGCTCCATCTCTTACTACTTTTGAGGCATGGTCTGTCAATTTTTGCAAAGCTTCTAAAGACTTTTCTGCTTTTGCTTCTTGTGTTACTCCAATAATAGCATTTACTATTACAACAATTAAAATTATAATTGTATCTGTAATTCCTTCTCCTTCTGCTACTCCAACAATTCCTGATACTATTGCTGCAATTATTAAGATAATAATAGAAAAGTCTTTAAATTGCTCTAGAAACTTTTGAAATAATGATTTTTTCTTTTTTGCTTTTAATTCGTTTAGTCCATATTTTTCTCGCCTTTTATTTATTTCTTCACTTGTTAATCCTTTTTCAATATTTGTATTTAAGGCTTTTTCTACTTCTTGTAAATCTTTGTTATACCATTTGTTGTCTTGTAATTTACCATTTTGTAATTCATCATTTTCCAATTTAAATCAACTCCTTTTTATATTTTATCTTTAATTTTTGTAATGTTAAATATAATCTAATACAAAAAGACTTTTAAAAGGATTTTATTTTTCCTTTTAAAAGTCTCGCCAACTATAAGCATATAGCTTACTAACCAGATACTTTTGTATCGCGATTGTTGATTAGTAATTTTAAGCTACTCCCTTTTAATTTTATATAATGATTATATTAAAAAATATTTAAATTATTACTCAATTTCATTTTTATATAATAATGTTTGGTAGCCCGTACGGGAATCGAACCCATGATTCCACCTTGAGAGGGTGGCGTCTTAACCGCTTGACCAACGGGCCATAAAATTATAAAAAGTACTATTATTAGTACTTTTTATATATATCATTTTTTTTAATTCCTGTCAACTATTATAATTTAAATATCTTTATACTCTTTTAATTTATTTCTATAGATTACAATTAAAATTATACAAATACAAACTATAGCAAATATTATTCCATTAATTCCTGTTCGTGGTAATGTTTTTGTCGAAATTGTATCATCAGCACTACTATTTTGGCTAGAAATATCTTTTATATTATTTACTGAGTTACTATTTTTAGAATTATTATTAACTACTGCATTGTTATCTTTAGAAGAATCTTTCGATGTATCGTTATCATCATCACCAAATATATCTCCAATTTTTTCAGCATAACCTTCTAGTCCTTTAAAATTGGAATTTGTATTAATAGTTATTTTAGATACTAAATTACAAGAATCTTCTTTTACATCTGTTCTCTCAACAGACCATTCATAAAAATTCATATCTTCAGAATCCGTCATCACCTGTTTATCTTTATAAACACTATTTACGTATTCCATTACTTTATCTCCAAACTCAGATGCATATATTACTTTTGAATCATCACTTTTTTCTATTGTAGCATTTTCACCAAGTTTTGTGTCATCTATTATCACGTAAGAATCACTACTATCAAAAGCATTCTCCATATATGTTAATAAAAAGTATGAACAAGAATCTTCAATAGAAACACCTTGGATATTAGCTATTGCTATAAATCCTATCATAGGTAAAATTATCTTTTGCGTTTGTTTTTCATAAGCATCGTAGCTCATTCCTTCTGTAATAGGAATTGTCGTAGTAAAAGTAGGTTTATCAGTTAAATCATAATCTACAGTATATTCTTTTCCTTCTAAATTTATTGTAATAACATTATTTTTTGCTGACATTTTACATTCTTTTCCTTCTAATGCTGCTAATGATACAACTTTTTGAAGTGCTGTATTTAAATTTTCATCTGTTACTGGTACTGAACTGGCATAACATGTAGTAGTGATTAATACAGATAATATAACAATTAAAATTAAAATACTAAATAAAATTTTTTTTAACATTTATAACTCCCCCTATAAATTTGTCTAAATCTAATTTCTATTTTACCTAATTAATAATTTTTTTTCAATAGTTTTTATTTTACATTTATGTTACAAAAAATACTTTTTTTAGTCACATAAGTTTAATTTTATCTAAAATTTCTTTTAATCTTTTATTCTGTTTTGTTAAGTATAAATATCCAATTAATGCTTCAAATGCAGTAGCATACATGTATTCTTGCACATTAGAATTTTTAGGTAAATGGTGATTTTCTGTGTTTCTTCCTCTTCTTACAATATCTTTTTCTTCTTCTGTTAATTCATCAAATATTTGCTGTAAAAATTTTGCTTGTGCACTTGCTTTCACATATTTGATTGATTCTATATGTAATTTGTGTGGTTTTAAATTTGTCTTATTTATTAATCCGTGTTCTTATGTATAATTCATATACACAATCTCCTATATATGCCCATGTTAAAGGGGACATCAAATTAATCTCATCAATATTTCTTTCTATTTCTATAAATTCTTCCAATGACTTGTTCCTTTCCTAATTTTTATATTTATTGTTTATTGGCTTTCTCTATTGTAATTCTTCCTAGTTTTCCATTTTTAAATTCATCTAATATTATTCTAGCAGTTTTTTCTTCATCTATATTACCACCAGATATAATACAACCTCTTTTTCTTCCTATTTCTAGCATAATTTCATAGATATTTTCATTTTCTGGTCGGTCTTGTTTTAAAACATCTTCAATATATTTATTTTCTATTTTATATCTTTCACATAGTTGTTTTCTGTTATTTTCTATCAAAAATTTAACTAAATAATAAGCAATCTCTGTTCTTTCTAAAATTTCTTCTTTTATTGTACCTGTAAATGCTAAATGTAATGCTACTTCTTCACTTTCAAATTTTGGCCATAATACTCCTGGCGTATCTAATAACTCTACTTTTTCGTTAATTCTTATCCATTGTTTTTGTTTAGTTACTCCTGGCTTATTTCCAACTCCAGCTGTTGTTCTTTTTGAAATTCTATTTATATAAGAAGATTTTCCTACATTCGGAATACCTAGTATCATTGCTCTTATTTTTCTTCCTATTCTACCTTTCTCTGCTTGCATTTTTATGTTTTCTTCCATAACTTGTTCTATTTTTCTAATACTTTCTTCTATTCCTTTTCCTGAATTCGAATCTGTTAATACTGCTTGAATACCTTTTTTATTAAAATATTCTATCCATAACTTATTTTGATTTTCTTCTGCTAAATCGCATTTATTTAGTATTACTATCTTTTTCTTACCATGTGTTATTTCTGCGATATCTGGATTTTGACTTGATATTGGTATTCTAGCATCTAGTATTTCAATTACAATGTCAACTAATTTTAAATCTTGCATTATTTGTTTTCTTGTTTTTGCCATGTGCCCAGGGTACCAGTTAATGTTGGTTTTTGTCAAATTTTTTTCCATTTTTCAATCACTTCCTTTTATTTTACATTTTCATCTATCCAATTTAAAATTTCTTTACTTACATATTTTATTTCATAACTTGAAATTTCAGCAATTTTATAATTATGTATTTTCTTTATTTCATTCTCAATTTCAGTAAATTTGCTTTCTTTTGTTCTAAACTCTAATTTATATTCACTACATTCTTCTAATTTATTATTCCACCAATACTTAGAATTAACTTTAGAAACTTGACTGCTAGCTACTAATCTTTTTTCAAGTAATGTATTTATTATTTTATTTGCTATTTCTTCTTTATCACATAGTGTTGTTACAATAATGTATTTATTCATAATCTACTCCTCAATAATATATTTTTTAATTGTATTAACAGCTTCATCATGGACTTTACCATTGCTTATTATTGCACCATTTATACTTTGGTCATATCTTTGTTCATTTCCAAACAAATCAGTAACTTTACCGACCTGCTTCTTCAACT
>CANQWL010000094.1 GCA_947627555.1 uncultured Clostridia bacterium
CTTGGCTACAGCCCAATATTAAATTATATTATTAAATGGGGTGGAAGATGGGACTCGAACCCACGATCTCCAGTGCCACAAACTGGCGCGTTAACCAGCTACGCCACATCCACCATCATTAAATGTGAGTTTTAAACACATTTAATATTATAACTAATTTCCACCCTATTTGTCAACCATTTTTTCATATTTTTTTACTCTGCTGAAAGACTACTTGGATCTATTCCATATTGTTTATACATCCATGTTGTATAATCAAAAGGTGTTAATGTTTCTGGTAATCCATAATCTGTTCCATATGTTTCTACTCTTATAGATGTAATTTTAGGAGGATTTACTGGTGTACTTACTTCTGTATTTCCACTTTCTTCTGAATTATCAGCTGCTTTTACCTCTACTGCTTCTATATTGTGAACAATATCCATTCCTTCTATTACTTTACCAAATGAAGTATAGTTTCCATTTAATGATGAATTTGCTTTTGTCATTATAAAGAATTGTGAACTTCCTGAATTATATGATTCTTCTGCTAATGTTGAAGAATATTGTGTATAGTCATTTCTTGCCATTCCTATTACACCTTCTTCAAATTTTAATTTGTTATTTACTCCATTTGATACAAATTCCCCTTTAATAGAATACTCTGTATCTTCTCCATCATCTTTTAAATCTTTTATACTAGCAGAACCTTGTCCTGTTCCTTCTTTATCTCCACCTTGTATCATGAAATCTTTTACTATTCTATGGAATGTTAATCCATCATAAAATCCACGATTTGAAAGTGCAACAAAATTTGCCACTGTTTGAGGTGCTAACTCTGGATATAATTCAATTTTTATTGTTCCAAAATTTTCTACCTCCATTGTCGCAACTGGATTTTTCACTTCCATTGTTGCTTTTTTATAGTATCCATATCCTATCACTGCTATTAATACTATTACCAAAATTAAAGCAATTATCCAAATTATATTTTTTACATTTTTCATTTTTTCTTTTCCTTTCTTTTTTTTATTTTTCAATGTCAAAAGAATCAAATCTTTTTGACATTATTTTACTACATTAAATTAAATTATCAAAAATAAATTGTTCCTGCATTCTTCTTAATGCTTGTTTTATAGCCTTTGCTCTTACTTCTCCTATTCCATCTACTTCATCTAGGTCTTCTATATCTGCTGCTAAAATGTGTTGGAATGATTTGAAAGAATCTACTAAATTTTCTACGATATTTGTTGGCATTCTTGGTATCTTGTTTAAAATACGATATCCTTTTGTATATACTGCAATTTCATCGTAATCTTCAAATGTTTCATACCCTAATATTTTTGCTATTGTTGTTTCTTTTAATAATTCTTCATATTCTAATTCTTGTAAATTTTCTATTACTTTTTCCGGAGTTCTTCTTTTTCTTCCTGGTACTATGTAATCTTTTATGATTAGTGTTTCTTCTTTTTCTAATCCTCCTATTAATTCTTCAAGTTGCATTTTTACTAATCTTCCATCATTTCCTAACGCATCTGTTTGTCTTTGTATTTCTTCTACAATTCTCATAACCATTTCAGCTCTTTGAATTGCTACAATTACATTTTGTAGTGTTACAATATCATTAAATTCATATTCATTTAATATGTTTAATTTGTTATCAAATACTTTTTTATATCTTTCTAGTGTTTGTATTGCTTGATTTGCTTTGTTTAATAATGCTTCTGTTTCTTCTAATATGTATCTGTCATTTCCCTTGAACACTGTAATGATACTTCTTCTTTGTGAAATACTAATTACTAGTTCTCCTGTTTGTTTCGCTGTTCTTTCTGCTGTTCTGTGCCTTGTTCCTGTTTCTAATGTACTTATATCATGTGATGGTATTAATTGTGCATTTGCATATAAAATTTTCTTTAAATCTCCACTTAATACAATTGCTCCGTCCATTTTTGCTAGTTCATATAATTTTGCTGATGTATACTCTTCATTAATGATAAATCCACCATCTACAATTTGTTTTATTACATCATTATTATCTGTAATTAATAGTAGTGCTCCTGTTCTTGCTCTTAAGATATTTTCTAGACCATCACGAATTGGGGTTCCTGGTGCAATTAATTTTAAGATTTCAGTTATATTGTCTTCTTTTCCTTTTCTCAAAACAGTCTATCTCCCTTCCATGAATGCATTTTCATTATTTTAAGCCTATTTTTTTGATTGCCTCATTTACATCTCTAACGCCTATTATATCTAATTTATAATTATCTTTCAAGTCTTTTTTATTACTTTCTGGAATAATGCATGTTTTAAACCCTAATTTTTCCGCTTCTTTTAATCTTTTTTCTATCAAATTAATTCTTCTTACTTCTCCTGTTAATCCTACTTCACCCATAATTACCATATCTTTTGGAATAGGTATATTTTTAAAACTTGACACTGTTACCATACAAATTCCTAAATCGATTGATGGCTCATTTACTTTCAGACCACCTACTACATTTAAATACACATCTTGTGAACCTAACATAATTCCTGACTTTTTTTCTAATACAGCAATTAATAGTGCTAACCTATTAAAATCAATTCCATTTGCTGTCCTTTTAGGATATCCAAAAACTGTTTGTGCAGTTAATGCTTGTAATTCTACTAAAATTGGCCTTGTTCCTTCTATACTTGAGACAATGCATGAACCTGCTGGATTATCTTCCCTTTCTGATATAAGTACATCTGAAGGATTTGAAATTTCACACATTCCTTCTTCTCTCATTTCAAACATACCAATTTCATTTGTAGAACCAAATCTATTTTTTACACCTCTTAAAATTCTATACGAAAAATATCTTTCCCCTTCTAAATATAAAACAGTATCTACCATATGTTCTAAAACTCTTGGTCCTGCTATATTTCCTTCTTTAGTTACATGTCCTATAATTATTGTTGTAATTCCTCTTGATTTACATACTCTCATTACTTGTGATGTTATCTCTCTTACTTGACTTACACTACCAGCAGCTGCCGTTATTTCATCTGAATACATTGTTTGTATAGAATCAATTATTACTAATTTTGGATTAATATCTATAATTGATTGATTTACAATATCTATATCAGTTTCACCTAAAAATAAAATATCTTCATTATTAATTCCTAATCTATCTGCTCTTAATTTAATTTGCTCTGCTGACTCTTCACCAGAAACATATAAAACTTTCCCTTCTCCTTTTACTTTATCACATATTTGTAAAATCAAAGTTGACTTTCCAATACCTGGCTCTCCTCCAAGTAAAATTAGTGAACCTTTAACTAATCCTCCACCTAATACTCTATCTAGTTCTAAAAAGCCAGTTGATGATTTTAAAGTTTCTTTTGCTTCATATGAATTTAATTTTTGTGGTATATTACTCTTTGTATCTTTAGCTTTTAAAGCACTATTTTTACTTTCTACCACTTTTTGTTCATAAAAAGTATTCCAACTATTACAAGCTGGACACTTTCCAAGCCATTTAGTTGATTCATTGCCACATTCACTACACACAAAAATTGTTTTACTCTTTGCCATTATTTATCACCTCTACAATATCTTCTGCTGTAATTCCAAAATATTTCATTAATTCATCAGCTTTGCCAGATTTTCCAAAAGTGTCTTTAATTCCTAATCTAATTAATTTTGCCGGACATTTTTCAGTTAAAACTTCAGAAATAGCAGAGCCTAAACCTCCTATTACATTGTGATCTTCTATTGAAATTAGTTTTTTAGTTTCTTTAGCTGATTTTATAATTATTTCTTCATCTATTGGTTTAATAGTATGCATATCAATTACTCTAATGTGTATTCCTTGTTGTTCTAAAATTTCTTTTGCTTTTAGCGCTTCTGCAACAGTCACTCCTGTTGCAAATACTGTTGCATCTGTTCCTTCACCAATTTGAATTCCTTTTCCTATCTCAAATTTTGTATTTTCTTCATATATAATAGGAGTTTCCATTCTCGCTAATCTTACATACACCGGTCCTTGTATTTTTGCTATTTCTTTGATTATCCACTTTGTTTGTGTATCATCTGATGGAGAAATTACTATCATATTTGGTAATGTTCTCATTAATGATAAATCTTCTAACATTTGATGTGTTGCACCATCTTCTCCAACAGTAACTCCACAATGAGTTGCACATATTTTTACGTTCAAGTTTGGATAACAAATACTATTTCTAATT
>CANQWL010000095.1 GCA_947627555.1 uncultured Clostridia bacterium
GCATTTCCAAAGTCGATAACATAGCTTCGACTCCATTATATTTGCCTCCTGACAACGGAACCGCGATAACGGGTTTAATTGTGTAAGAGGCTATAACTCCTGCCAATGCTGCATTCATGCCAGCTATTCCAATAATAACTTTATATGAAGAACTTAAATTTATTTCTTCCTTGATGAATGCAGAAAGCTCATCCGGAGTCCGATGTGCAGAATAGATGTGTTTTGAATAAAAAATATTCAGTTCATCTAATGTTTTTGCTACCTTTTCCATTGTAGGAAGATCTGAATCACTTCCCACAATAATAGCTACCTTAGATCTCATGTTATGAAACCTCCTTTTGAATGTATGGTCTCGGACTAACATTACAAAAATGCATAATGTATAAATATTATATCATACATTATATTTTATGTCAATTACAAAAATTTTAAGATGAATTATATATTAAACTATAAATTTAAAGAAATCAAAGATTTTATCGTAAAACAATAAGTAAAAAAAATAATATAGAAATCATATTTAAAAAGAAGAAATCAAAAAATATTAATTAACAAAGTAAAAAAAATCAAAAACCCCTTGACAAATGGAAAAAAATAGTGTAAAGTATATTAGCATTACAAAATACAACTATATAATAAATTGTGAATAAGTCAATGCAAAAATTAAGAAAAGAGGTAGTCAGATGGAGGAAAAAGTAAAAATAAGCATGCTATGTGAATTTTACGGAACGCTTTTAACTAAAAAACAATATGAATTCATTAATGACTACTATAACAATGACTTGTCATTATCAGAAATTGCAGAAAATAATGGCATAACAAGGCAAGCCGTACGAGACATAATTAAGAAGGGAGAGAAAAAACTTTTCGAATATGAAGAAAAGCTAATGTTTATGAAAAGGACATTAAATCAAGAAAAGAAGATAGAAAAAGCTTTATCAGAATTAACAAAAATACAAAAAGAATATTCAGATAAACAAATAGCAAATGTTTTAGAAGATATTAAAAAAGAATTAAATTGTTTAGTATAAAAAATTATAGAAAGAATGGGAGTGAAAAAATATGGCTTTTGAAGGATTATCATCTAGATTACAAGAAATAACAAGAAAGATGAGAGGAAAAGCAAGAATAACAGAATCTGACTTAAAAGATATGTTAAGAGAAGTAAAACTTGCACTTTTAGAAGCTGACGTTAACTATAAAATAGTAAAAGAATTTATTGCAACCATTCGGAGAAAAAGCACTTGGTCAAGATGTATTAAAATCACTAACACCAGGTCAACAAGTAGTAAAAATAGTTAAAGATGAGCTAGTAGAACTACTTCGGAGGAACAGAAAGTAAAATAAACTTTACACCAAATCCACCAACTGTAATCATGTTAGTAGGACTTCAAGGTTCAGGAAAAACAACAACTTGTGGAAAACTTGCAAACCTTTTAAGAAAACAAGGAAAAAAACCACTATTAGTTGCATGTGATGTTTATAGACCAGCAGCTATTAAACAATTACAAGTTGTAGGAAAACAATTAAACATACCTGTTTTTAGTAATGAAACATCAAAAGATGTTGTGCATATTGCAAAACAAGCAATGTCAACAGCAATATCAAAATTGAATGATGTAGTAATACTAGATACAGCAGGACGTTTACATATAGATGAAGCTTTAATGGATGAACTAAAAAATTTAAAATCAAATATCAAACCACACGAAATATTATTAGTAGTAGATAGCATGACAGGTCAAGATGCAGTTAATGTATCAGAAAAATTTAATGAAGACCTTGGAATAGATGGAGTAGTTTTAACAAAGCTAGATGGTGACACTCGTGGTGGAGCAGCCTTATCAGTAAAGAAAGTAACAGGAAAACCAATAAAGTTTGCTGCAACAGGTGAAAAAATGAGTGATTTAGAGATATTCCATCCAGATAGAATGGCACAAAGAATTTTAGGAATGGGAGATATTCTATCAGTTATCGAAAAGGCAGAAGAATCATTTGATTTAGAACAAGCAGAAAAATTAGAAAAACAATTAAAAAAGAAAGAATTAGACTTGGATGATTACTTATTACAATTAAGACAAGTAAAAAAGATGGGTTCTTTTTCATCACTACTAAAAATGATACCAGGAATGAATCAAATAAAAGATTTGAAAGTAGATGACAAAGAATTTGTAAAAATTGAAGCAATTATATGTTCCATGACAAAACAAGAAAAGAAAGATACAAAGCTATTAAATGCAAGTCGTAGACAACGTATAGCAAAAGGTAGTGGAACAACAGTACAAGATATAAACAAATTTATAAAATCTTTTGAAATGACACAAAAAATGATGAAGCAAATGAAGAACAATAAAGGCGGAATGAAAAAGTTACTAAATGGTATTGATGAAAATACGTTAAAAAACTTTAAAATCTAAATATACATCTAAATTTAAAGTTGTAAATAAATTAAACATTAAAATTACAATTAATTAAGTTATTAAATTTAAGTTAGCTGTGTAAACAAATAAGAAACAGATAACTTGTGTAAAATCATATATAAATATTAAATTAAAAACTATTCCAAGAGGAGGTGAATTAAATGGTAAAAATCAGATTACAAAGACAAGGAAAGAAAAAAGCTCCATTTTACCATATTGTAGTTGCAGATTCAAGAAGTCCAAGAGATGGTAAAATTATTGAACAACTTGGAACATATGATCCTATGACAGATCCTGCTACAATAGTTTTAGATAATGAAAAAGTAGAAAAATGGATCAAAAATGGTGCAAAGCCAACAGATACAGTCAAAGATTTAATCGAAAAAGCTCAAAGCAAATAATTACATTATAGAAAGACGGAGGAAAATATGAAAGAAATTTTAGAAACAATCATCTTAAATTTGGTAGATGATAAAGATGCTGTCGAAATTAATGAAGTTGAAGGCGAAAAATCAATTATATTTGAAATAAAAGTTGCAGAGTCAGATATGGGTAGAGTAATAGGAAAGCAAGGAAGACTTGCACAATCAATTAGAACTGTAATGAAATCAGTAGCTGGAAAAGAACACAAAAAAGTTTCAGTTGAGTTTATTGGATAAATTTTATAATTGGAGATAAATTATGACAGAATACTTTGAAATTGGTCAAATTGTTAATACATTTGGTATAAAAGGAATGGTAAAAGTAAAACCATTTACAGAAAATATCGAACAATTTGGAGAATTAGAAAAAATATATATCAAAAATAAAAATGGAAAAAAAGAATATAAAATACAAGAAGTAAAATATCATAAGCAAATGGTTCTAATAAAATTTGAAGGAATTGAAAATCCTGAAGATGCAGATTTATTAAGAGGTAGCTACCTGGTTATTAATAGAAAAGATGCAAAACCTCTTGAAGAAGGAACTTACTATATTGTAGATTTATTAGGATTAGAAGTTTATACAGATGAAGGTGTTTTACTTGGTAAAGTAGATGATATTTTTAACACTGGTAGTAATGATATATATGTCGTAAAAGACAAACTAGGTAAACAAGTTCTTTTACCAGGAATAGATGATGTTATAAAAAAAGTTGATATCGAAAATGGTAAAATAATAGTTCATATCATACCTGGATTAATGTAAATATTAAGAAAAGGATATAAATCAATATGAAATTTGATATTCTAACACTATTTCCAGAAATGTTTAAGAATTTAGAACAAAGCATTATTGGAAAAGCACAAGAAAGAGAACTAATAGACATTAATTTAGTAAATATTAGAGATTTTTCAACAGACAAACATAAAAAAGTAGATGATACTCCATATGGTGGAGGAGCTGGTATGGTAATGATGCCAGATGTTGTATATAGAGCTTATCAATCTGTTAAAACAGAAAATTCAAAAGTAATCTATATGTCACCACAAGGAGCAAAATTAAATCAAAAAAAAGTAGAAGATTTAGCTAAACAAGAACATTTAATTATACTTTGTGGGCACTATGAAGGAATTGATCAAAGAGTCCTTGACAAAATAGTTGATGAAGAAATATCAATTGGCGACTATATATTAACAGGAGGAGAAATTCCTGCAATGGTAT
>CANQWL010000096.1 GCA_947627555.1 uncultured Clostridia bacterium
AATATTGCTTTCAAATGGCTTTTTCTCATACAAATTGCATTTACTTTACAGAATTGCATTTAACTTTTCACTTGTCGTTAAAATAGAAAATAAGTCCTCCTATAATTGCTATCAAAAAACCTAAAATTTTTAATCCGCTTGAAGCTTCATTTTGATCTCCAAATCCAAAAAATTTTTTTGTTAATATTCTTGCATCATATATCATAACAATTCCTGCAAGTACCATTAATATTGAGACAATTTTTACAATTATTTGTAACATAATATCAACATCCTTTTCATTCTCTTTTCATAATACTATTTTAAATAGAAAAAGTCAACAATTCGTTGCCAAGAATATATATTTACAGCTTTTTTTATATCTCTATTCTACTAGAAAATTTATCTTTAATTAATTCCTTTAGTTTCTTATTTTCATCTTTTTCTAATTTTGGATCTTGTGATACTATTTTATTAGCTGCTGATTGAGCAAGCTTTAGAATTGAAATATCTTCAAACAAGTTTGCAATTTTAAATTCTGGAAGTCCATGTTGCATTGTTCCAAAGAAATCACCAGCTCCTCTTAATTCTAAATCTTTTTCAGAAATTATAAAACCGTCATTTGTATCACACATTACTTTCATTCTTTCTCTTACATTCTCACTTTTTCCTTCAAATTTTAGTACACAATAAGACTCATATTCTCCTCTTCCAACTCTTCCTCTTAATTGATGCAATTGTGCTAGTCCAAATCTTTCTGCGTTTTCTACAACCATAATATTTGCGTTTGGCACATCTACTCCAACTTCTATTACTGTTGTAGAAATTAAAATATTTATTTTTCCTTCTTTAAACTCTTTCATAATATTATCTTTATCTTTTTGCTTCATTTTTCCGTGTATATATTCTACTCTGTACTGTGGAAAAATTTCGGTTTTATAGGTTTCATATATTTTTTCTACTGATTTTAAATCTAATTCTTCATTTTCTTCTACTAAAGGACATACTATATATGCTTGTCTTCCCTGTTCGATTTGCTTTTGTATAAAATGATTAATTCTATCTGTCATATTTTTTCTAACTGCAAATGTTTCTATTTTCTTTCTATTTGGTGGTAATTCATCAATAATTGAAATATCCAAATCACCATAAAGAATTAATGCAAGAGTACGTGGAATTGGTGTTGCTGTCATAACTAGTACATCTGGGTTTTGTCCTTTTTTTGATATTTTAGTTCTTTGTTTAACCCCAAATCTATGTTGTTCATCTGTTACTACTAGTCCTAAATTTTTAAAAATAACATTTTCTTCTATCAAAGCATGTGTTCCAATTATAATATCAATTTCGCCATTTTTTAGTTTTTCTAATAATTCTTCTTTTTTCTTTTTAGTAATTCCTGAAATTAATAATTCACATTTTATGTTTAAGTCATCAAAAATCTTTTTAAAGTTTTCTAAATGTTGGGTTGCAAGAATAGCAGTTGGTGCCATTATAGCTGCTTGATATCCAGACTTTACTGCTTTATATGCTGCACACATAGCAACTACTGTTTTTCCTGAGCCAACATCTCCTTGAAGTAACCTATTCATTGATTTTTCAGATTCCATATTTTCATCAATTTCTTCTAATACTCTTAATTGTGCTTTTGTTAGTTTGAATGGTAATTTATTTATAATATCTGACATTTTTGCATTTTCATCAAACTTAATTCCTTTTTCTTGTGTCATATAGTTGTTTTTTAATTCTAATAATGCTAACTGCACAATAAATAGTTCTTCAAAAACCAATCTATTCCTTGCTTTATTAAAATCTTCAAATTCTTGTGGAAAGTGTATGCTTTTTATTGCTTGATTAATTTCTTCTAATTTATATTCTTTTAATAAATCATCTGGTAAAGTTTCTTTTAAATTTCCTTCTATTTCTGCTAGTCCCGCTTCTATAATTTTTCTTAATATGTTTTGAGAAAGATTAAAAGTTAATGGATAAATTGGTATAATTCTTCCTGTATTTTGAGTTTTATCAATATCATCAAAAACAGGAGATGTCATAGTAATTTTTCCATATTGATTACTAATTTTTCCATAAAATCTGTATTTTTTTCCCACTTCAAATCTATTTTTCAAATAACTTTGATTAAACCATGTAATTGTAGCTGACATTGTTTCATCTCTTACAATTAGCTTTTGCATTGTTTTATGCGGTATTCTTACATCAGATAATCTACTACATACAACCCCTTCAATTAATGCTTCTTCTCCATTTACACATTCGCAAATACTTTTAGGTTTGCTTCTATCTTCATAAGTTCTTGGATAATATGTAATTAAATCTTTTAAGGTAAAAATTCCCAAGTTATTTAACAACTTTACTCTATTTGGACCTACACCTTTTATATATTTTACATCTTTATTTAAATCCATCTATTTTTCCTCCCAAAATGGAAAACAATGAACATTCCTAAATTTCTCCTAAATTTCTAACAATTTAAAGTTTAGATTGTCACAACTTATTAACTCAAAATTAATTCCAAAATATTCTCCTTGTACTGCTTCTTTAATTGATATTCCATGTAAATGTCCATAATAACATTTTTTTATTTTATATTTTTGTAATATTCTGATGAATTCATTTTCTTCATTATGTATGATATTTGCTTGAGTAATTGGTGGATAATGCATAAATGCTATTATTTCTTTTTCGTTACCATAGTTTTTAATTCCATCATTGATTGATAATTCTAATCTTATTGCTTCTCTTTTTAGTAGTTTTTTGTCTTCATCTTCTTCTGATTGATACCATCCTCTTGTTCCTACTAATATATAGTTTTCATATTCGTAAGAATTATTGTATAAAAAGTCTATATTTTCAAAATTATTTTCTTTTAAGTATTTTTTCATGCTTGTAACAGTTGTCCACCAATAATCATGATTTCCCTTTAATAAGATTTTTTTTCCTGGTAATGATGCTAAATAAGAAAAGTCTTCATAAGTATCATTTAAATAGGTAGACCATGAAAAGTCTCCTGGCAATATTACTAAATCGCCTGGTTTGACTTTTTGTTTCCAATCTTGTTTTATCTTTTCCTCATGTCCTTGCCAATTGTCTCCAAATATGCTCATTGGTTTGTTTTCATGGAAGGATAAATGCAAGTCTCCTATTACAAATATTGACATTCAATTCCTCTTTTCTTAATATTTATTGTTTTTTTATCTTTATATATTTATATTTTTTTATTTAATCTTATTTTACATTTTAAAATTGACTTATAATTTTCTATTAAAATTTAATTTGATTCTATAACTTTAAATTTGGAATAGCATTTAAATCCATTGAATCTCTTTTTCCCTCGATAAAATTATAATATCCACTTGAAGCTATCATTGCTGCATTGTCTGTACATAGCTTTAAGTCTGGCATATATACTTTTATTCCTTCATCTTCTAATTTTAGGACTTCATTTCGAATATATTTATTAGCTGATACTCCTCCTGCTAATGCAACTGTTTTTACATTTGTTTGTTCTATTGCTTTTTTGATATTTTCTACTAAGATTTCAGTTACTGTTTTTTCGAAACTAGCACATAAATCTGCTTTGTTAATTTCAGGGTCCTTATGGTGTAAGTTAATAACTGCAGTTTTAATTCCACTAAAACTAAAGTCTAGATTTTCAAAATGTGTTTTTGGTAAAGTAATATTGGGTTGTCCTTCTTTGGCTAACTTGTCAACTTTAGGTCCTCCTGGATATCCTAATCCAACTACTCTTGCTACTTTATCAAATGCTTCTCCGAATTGCATCATCTCTTGTCTTTCCTAATATTTCGAATTCTGTATAACCTTTGACATGTATGATTTGTGTATTTCCTCCTGACATCATCATGCAAATAAATGGTGGTTCTAATTCTTTATATGTAATATAATTTGCTGCAATATGCCCTTCGATATGATTTACTCCTACTAATGGCTTTCCTGTTGAAAAACTTAATGCTTTTGCATAAGATAAA
>CANQWL010000097.1 GCA_947627555.1 uncultured Clostridia bacterium
GGAATCGAACCGGCACGGTTTATTCAACCGCAGGATTTTAAGTCCTGTGCGTCTACCAGTTCCGCCACATCTGCATAAAAATATTAAATAAAACTGGTATCTTAACGACAATTAGTATTATAATATGTTACTTTTAATTTGTCAACATTTTTTTTAAAATAATTTATACTACTTACAAAAATTAATATTTTACTTACATTTCAAATCAAAACTTTCTTATAGATTAAACAATACATAAAATATTGTTTCAAAGTAAATAGATAGTAGAAAAATCTACCATCTATTTATTATTTATACATTATCAGATGTTCCTGTGCTATCAAATGGAATAAATTTATTTACAACACTTTCTTGAGCAACATCATCTGCTCTAAACATCATATATGATGTATTTATCTTTGTATCAACTAATTGTTCAATTTCTTCTTGAGATGCATGTTCTGCTAATACTAACTCACTAACTAAAATTTGTTTTGCATTTGTTAGCATTTTTTTCTCTCCTGTTGATAATCCTTTTTCTTTTTGTTTAAAACTTAAGTTTCTAACTACATCTGCAATTTCATAAATGTCTCCACTCTTCATTTTATCCATATTATCTCTATATCTTTTATTCCAGTTTTTGTCCATTTCTGTTTCATCTTTTTCTAGTATTCCAATTACTTTATCTGCTGAACCTTTATCTATAATATTTCTTACACCTACTGACTCTGCTTTTGCTGTTGGTACCATTATTTTTACTTCTCCTGGCATTTTCAATATGTAATAAGATTGTTTCTCTCCTAATATATCTTTTTCCTCTATTGAATCTATTACCCCTGCTCCATGCATTGGGTATACTATTTTGTCACCTACATTAAACATGTAAGTCATCTCCTTTCAGCGTTTCTATATATTTTGTCAAAAAAAGATAATAAAGCTATGTCAATACTTGAATAACTTTATTGGATTTTTTAACCATTTTTATTATACTACAAAAAATGATAAAAGTCAAAGCCCTTTTTTTTTATTTTTTATGTATATTTTTCTTGTAACGCTTGCGTATGTAAGAATATAATTTTTTTATTTTTTTTGTATTTTATTTTGTAAACAAAAAAAGTATAGAAATCGATACTTAATTTTCTATACTTTTTTATTCCTAAAACCATTATAAAATATAATTTTTACATTATAAAATAATTATTTTGTAGTTGATCCAAATCCTCCTATTCTTTCTCCTTCTGCTACATCATTATCTACTACTAAATATTTTTGAAAAATTGCTTGTCCTATTGCTTCTCCTTTTTTTATTTCTATATCTTCATCTTTTATATTATAAAATGCAAACATGATATGCCCATCATTATCTGAATTACCATAATAGTCTTTATCAACTACACCTACACTATTTGCTAATATTAATCCTTTTTTCTTTGGATTTGAGCTTCTATTATATAATAATAACATTTCGTCATCTTGCATATAGGCTTTTAATCCTGTTTTTACAAGTGTTGGATTTGTTCCTTTCTTAAAGCTTGGAATTATTACATTTTCTGCTGCTTCTATATCATATCCTGCTGAATATTTAGTTTTTCTTATTGGTAAGTTAATTTCTTTATCTTCAAAACCTTTTGCTATTTCAAATCCTCTTAATTTTTCCATATTTATTCCTCCTCTTATTATAAATGATTGAACATTAAATCTTATGATGCTATTTTTTCATAACTAAATTAAATTGTCAAGTATAACAGTAATTAAAATAGCTTCTACTTTCTTCCAAAAGATAATATTTAATTGTTATTCATTTTCATAATGTAACATTTATTTTTCGACAAAATATAATATATTAAGTTAGTGTTTAGTAATACAAATATCAATTAATACAATTATGAATTAGTATAATTATAGATTAATATAAATTGTAAGTTTTAATACTAATAATGACACTAATATACTACTTTTAGGAGTGCATACTTATGAAAAATAAAATAAATACTTTAAATAATTTGCCTTTAAATACAAAAGGTTTTATAAAAAAATTAAATTGTAATCGGAAATGTAAGAAGAAGACTTTTAGATTTAGGATTAGTTAATAATGCTCCTATTACCCCTATTTTATCCAGTCCTTCAAAAGGATTAAAAGCATTTGATATTAGAGGAACTTTAATTGCAATAAGAGATGAAGACTCTTCTTTAATTGAAATTTATTATAATTAGTAACTATATATTTTTTTATTCATAAACTATAATATCTATCATTAAGGAGGTGCCTATGGGACTTACAAAATCTTCAACTGGTACTGGATTATTAGAAAATGATTTCAAAAATTTCAAGAATGATAATGGCTATACAATTGCACTTGCCGGTAATCCCAATGTTGGAAAATCTACTATTTTCAATAGTTTAACTGGTATGCATCAACATACTGGAAATTG
Organism: uncultured Clostridia bacterium; assembly: GCA_947627555.1. GTDB lineage: Bacteria > Bacillota > Clostridia > TANB77 > CAG-508 > CAG-269. The sequence continues at coordinate 2,413 of CANQWL010000097.1, forward strand.
GCCTGGAAAAACAGTTAGTAATGCTATCGGCAAATGCATATATAAAAATCAAGATTTTCTTTTTGTTGATATACCTGGTACATATTCTATTATGTCTAATTCAGAAGAAGAAGAAATTGCAAGAGATTACATTTGTTTTGGTAATCCTGATGCTACTGTTGTAGTAGTTGATGCAACTTGTTTAGAAAGAAATCTAAATTTAGTATTTCAAATAATGGAAATTACAGATAATGTTATTCTTTGTGTCAATTTATTAGATGAAGCTAAAAAGAAAAAAATAAAAGTAGATTTGAAACTTTTATCAGAAAGATTGGGTATTCCTGTTGTTGGAACAATTGCAAGAAAGAAAAGCACTTTAAATAATTTAATGGATACTATTACAAAAGTATGTACTAAAAAAATTACTCCATCCCCTATTAAAATAAAATATTCTCCTTTAATAGAGGAAAGTATTGAAGAACTAGAATCTGAATTAAAGAATTCTTTTAATCTATCAAATAATTTATGTCGTTGGATTTCTTTAAAAATATTAGATGGTGAAACTAAAATATTAAATACTATTGAAAAGAACTTAGCTATTAATCTTCATGATAATTCTAAAATTAATAATTTAACTAAAAAACTTCAAGAAAATTTAAAATCAAATAATATTACTTCTGAAACTTTTAAAGATAATATTGTTAGTAGTATTATGAAAAAAGCTGAAGATATTTGTAAAGATGTTTGTATTTTTGAAAATACAAGTTATTCTAAAAGGGATAGGAAAATTGATAAAATTTTAACTTCTAAAAAATTTGGTTTTCCAATTATGCTTTTATTTTTAGGAATTATTTTTTGGATTACTATTGTTGGTGCAAATTATCCTTCTCAGTTTTTATTTGCTATATTTAGTTGGTTGCAAGGAAAATTAGTTATCTTTGCTGAAATAGTCCATTGTCCAGCTTGGCTATCTGATATGCTAATATCTGGAATTTATCAAACACTGACATGGGTTGTATCTGTTATGCTTCCTCCTATGGCTATATTTTTTCCCCTTTTTACTTTTTTAGAAGATTTAGGATATCTTCCTAGAATTGCTTTTAATATGGATGGGTTTTTTAAGAAATGTTGTTGTACTCGGTAAGCAAATGATTACTATGTGCATGGGGTTTGGATGTAATGCAGCTGGAGTTGTTGGATGTAGAATAATTGATTCTCCTAGAGAACGACTAATTGCTATATTAACAAACAATTTTGTACCATGTAACCGGAAGATTTCCGTTTCTAATTACAATAGCAACAATATTTATTGCTGGTGCATATGGTGGATTTGGGAGTTCTATAATATCAACAATAGCAGTTATTTTTGTTATCATATTAGGAATATTTTTAGCTTTATTAATATCAAAAATATTATCTAAAACAATTTTAAAAGGAATGCCCTCTTCTTTTATCTTGGAACTGCCAC
>CANQWL010000098.1 GCA_947627555.1 uncultured Clostridia bacterium
AAATATAGGAATACATCCAATTTTTACTTTAATTGCAATGTATACAGGTTTTAAAATAATTGGAATAATTGGCTTATTGATAGGTCCTATTGTTTTAATTATTGTTAAAAATATATTTTCAAGTCTTATAGATCAAGGAGTATTTAAGACAATTTTTGATAAGAATTAAAAATATTATTCCCATTCAATTGTTGCAGGTGGCTTAGAAGTAATATCATATACAACACGATTAACATGGCTTACTTCATTAACAATTCTAGAAGAAACTTTTTCTAAAATTTCATAAGGAATTTTACTCCAAACACCTGTCATAAAATCAGTAGTTTCAACTGCACGAAGAGCAATTGTATAATCATAAGTTCTTTCATCTCCCATAACACCAACAGATTTTAAATTTGTTAATACTGCAAAATATTGATTTATACTTTTGTGCAAACTAGCATTTGCAATTTCTTCTCTAAATATACTATCAGCATCTTTTAAAATAGTTAGCTTATCATCTGTAATATCTCCAATAATACGAATAGCTAATCCAGGACCAGGGAATGGTTGTCTGTAAACTAAATTTTCTGGAATACCAAGTTCTAGTCCAGTTTTTCTAACTTCATCTTTAAACAAATCTCTTAAAGGTTCTACAATTTCTTTAAAATCTACATAGTCAGGTAGTCCACCAACATTATGATGGCTTTTAATAACAGAACTTTTTCCAAGTCCACTTTCTATAACATCAGGGTAGATTGTACCTTGAACTAAAAAATCTACTGTTCCAATTTTTTTAGCTTCTTCCTCAAAAACTCTTATAAATTCTTCACCAATAATTTTTCTTTTCTTCTCAGGGTCTGTAACTCCTGCAAGTTTACTTAAGAATCTATCTTTTGCATTAACTCTAATAAAATTCAAATCATAGTTTTTAGTAAATATTTCTTCAACCTCATCACCTTCATTTTTACGAAGAAGGCCATGGTCAACAAATATACAAGTTAAATTTTTGCCAATTGCTTTAGAAAGTAAAACTGCTGCAACTGAAGAATCAACTCCTCCAGATAAAGCACATAGAGCTTTTTTGTCTCCAATTTTTTCTTTTAAATTTCTAATAGAATCTTCAACAAAAGATGTAATTTGCCAGTCTCCAGAACAATTACAAATATTAAATAAGAAATTTTTTATAACTTGAGTTCCATTAATAGAATTATTTACCTCTGGGTGAAATTGAATTCCATATAATTTTCTTTCTGCATTTTCTATAGCAGCATTTGGACAAGAGTCAGTATGTCCAATATTTTTAAAACCATTTGGAACTTTTTCTACAAAATCAGTATGACTCATTAAAAATTTGTTATCTTCATCAAATCCTTGGAAAAGAGGAGAGGTGTTATCAATTTTTATATCTGTTGTTCCATATTCTCTTTTATTTGCTCTTGCAACTATACCTTTTAAATTATGTGTCATAAGTTGCATTCCATAACAAATTCCAAGTACAGGTATTCCTAAATCAAAAATTCCTTCTTCACATTTTGGCGCATCTTCTCCATATACACTTGCTGGTCCTCCTGTAAAAATTATTCCTTTTGGATTTTTTTCTTTTATTTTTTCAATTGTAATGTTATATGGTACTACTTCTGAATATACATTACATTCTCTAACTCTTCTTGCAATTAATTGATTGTATTGTCCTCCAAAATCTAATATTAATATTAGTTCATTTTTCAATTTTCTTACCTCCAAAATTAAATTGAAATCATTTTATCATAAAATATAAAAAAATTAAATAATATTAGCAGAATTAATAAAAATAATTCGCAAAATCATTGTACTAATAAATACGAAATTACAATATTTTACTTTAAAGCTAATATTCTTTATGGTATAATGTCAGAAAATAAAGGATTTTTCTTTAAAATTAAAAAATAGAAAGGCAAGATAAAAACAATGAGTGATAAATATATAAAAAATTTTTATAAAGAGGTAAGTCAAACTTTAGGAGGAGACTATAAAATAATATTAGAACCAAATAGAGACCTTGCAGAAGAATGGATTGAATATGATCAAGTAAAATGGGAGTTAGATGAACAAATTCAAGATTTAGTAAGAAAATTATTAAAAAATGATACTATTGAATTTGAAGATAAAATTTTAAATATTTACCAATACATATGTCTCAATTATATATATGATGATAATGTTTTATATTTTTTTAAAAAAGATTTAAGTGATCCAAATAATATAAAATATATAGCGGTAGATTGGTATGGAAGAATAATTGATCAAAAATGGAAAGAAAATCGAAAAAAACATAATAGAAGAGTATGTTATGAATTTGCTAGATTTTTTGCGAAATCAATCAATAAATTATTAGATGTAAATCAGAATCTTGAAGCTTTTATGTTAGGCGATAAAGAAAATTTACATTATGTCGTTGGATTAACAGGCAATGATTATAGTATTATATTAGATTTAGATGATTTTAATAGTATAAAAGATCTTACAAGATTAAAATTAGGATTAACAATAAAAGGAATAAAAATATTAAGAGATGATTCAGGAAAATTTAAGAAAGCTGTTGATAGATTTAATAAAAATAAACCTAATGAATTAGCAGAAGTCGAAGAAGCAAAACAGAATTTAAAAGATAAAAATACTATTGAATATTTCAAAAAAGTTGTAGATATATTGAATAGTTATAATATTGATTCACAGGGATTTTGTGAATATATGAGGTCAATAATTGAAAATGAAAAAATAGAAATTGAAAAAATATGGAAAGAAGTTAAAGGAAATATTGAAAAAAGATATTCGAGATGTTTAACTTTTGAATATGATTCAAAAACTTATTTACTTGATAGCGTTGAAAAAACATTAAATGTAATTAATAAAGAAAATTTAGATAAAAAAATCTTTGTATTTAATCCAGACAAAAATGAATATCATTATTTTGGAGGATGATTAAATATATTATAATATTTTTTAATTAAAGGAGAAAATGTGAATGCCAGGATATGTAATACATTTAGCAATTGCCAAAGAATATACAAAAAAACACAAAAATCAGATAGATGATTATAATAAATTTATTGAAGGAGTAATTTATCCTGATAGTGTTTCTGATAAATCGATTACTCATTATGGAGAAAAAAGTAGTAAAGCAAATTTAAAAGAATTTTTATTAGAAAATAATATAGAAGATAGTTATAACAAAGGATATTTTTTACATCTTGTTACAGACTATTTATTTTATAATAAATTTTTAGACTATTGTTCAAAAGATATTTATAATGATTATGATATACTAAATAAATATCTTGAAGAAAAATACGATGTAGATATTCCAAAAAAGGTTGAAAAAAATGTTTTTTATAAAGAAGGAAAATTAAAAATTTTAAATTTAGAAGATACCATTGAATTTATAAACATGGTATCTAATTACGACTTACATGAAATAAAAAATTTAGTTTTAAAAGATGATAAATATTGGAACACTTTTAAAAACTAAAAAAGATTTAATTTATTATATCTTAATTTTTAAAAGTAAAAAAATTAAATCTTTATGGTTAAAGTAAAGTTATGATTTAAAAGTCAAATTGACATAATTCAATTAAAATAGTATAATTATATTACGTACTTTTTAAAATTAGCATATTATCTATATTCTAATTTTGAAGCTAATTGAAAATATCATAGTATTAAGGAGGTATCATTATGGCAGATGTAAGCAACAAACATTATGATGTAATAGTAGTGGGAGGAGGTCCAGCAGGTGCATTTTTTTCATATGAAATGATGCAACGGAATCCAAGTAAAAAGATTTTGTTAATCGACAGAGGAAAAAGAGTAGAATACCGAAGCTGC
>CANQWL010000099.1 GCA_947627555.1 uncultured Clostridia bacterium
CAAACAAAGTTTTAAAGGAATATACATTAAAAGGATATGCTGTAAATCAAAGAAGATTAGAATATTTAGAAAAAACACCATGTATTTGCAGATGGTAATAAAAGAATTGCAGCAACATTGTTTATATACTTTTTAAATTTTTATGGAATATTATATAAAGATGGAAAACAAACTATAGATAATAATACTTTGACAGCATTAACATTATTAATAGCAGAATCAAATCCAAAAGAAAAAGATGTAATAATAGATTTAGTAATGAACTTTTTGAACAATGATTGAGATTCAATCTCAGCGACAACTTACAATTTGTGTGAATAATTTAGGAGAGAATAATTATGAAACATTTTATTATTGTTAAATTTAATGAATCAATAAAAGTACAGGAATTAGTACAACCAATAAAAGAATTATTTGATAAAGCTGAGAGTATTGATGGAATTGATAAAGTAGAAGTACATGTATCAAATATGAATATATCTAATAGACATGACTTAATGATAGAAATGATACTTACTCCTTCTGCATTAACAGTATTTGATAATTCGGAGATACATAAGCAATGGAAATGTGAGTATGGAAAATATATTGTAAATAAAACCATATTTGACTGCAACTAAATTACAAGTTATCTTTATAAAAATATTTATAAAAAATAAAACTGCCTCATTGCATATATAAAATAATCTTATATAATTTAGGTAGAAGGAGGAATTTTTTATCATACCATTATTCAAAAAGGCAGAACTAATATAAGATACTATGTAAAAGATTATGAAAAAAGTTTAATAGAATTATAAGATAAATAGTAAGTTATCACTACGATGAAATGATAAAGAGAAAGGTTAAATTGGTAGTAAAAATGAATGAAAAGAAGGCAATATCACAAGAAGATATATTTAAAGTTTTGGATGATATATATACAAAGGTTTTAAAAGGTATTGGAAATGTTAGTCCAAGTGTTGAAGAATTTGCTGAAGATTATTTGAAGAAGGAAAAATCTAATGAAGATGCTGCTAAAAATATGATAAACAATCAAGTGGTAAAATGTACGACTTCAGGATTTTTAACAGGTTTAGGAGGTTTAATTACATTGCCAATAGCAGTTCCTGCTAATATTGGTAGCGTTCTATATGTTCAAATGAGAATGATTGCAGGAATTGCGTATATGGCAGATTATGATTTAAAATCAGATCAAGTGCAAACTTTAGTGTATGCTTGTTTAGCAGGTGTTTCTGTTAATCAAATTGTAAAAAAAGTTAGTATTGAAGTTGGAACTAAAGTTGCTAATAAAACTATTGAAAAAATACCAGGAAAAGTAATGACAGCTATTAACAAGAAAATTGGCTATAGATTTATAACAAAAGCAGGAAAAACAGGAACAGTAAACTTGACAAAAGCAGTTCCTGTTGTAGGTGCTGTTATAGGTGGAGGATTAGATTTTTTTGAAACAAAAGTAATAGGAAATAGAGCATATAAATGGTTTTTCGAAGATGATTTTTCAGTAGAAGAACTAGAGTAGAAAAAATAAGCGTTGAGCGACAATTTATAATTTGTTTAAATAAGAAAACTATAAAGTTTCATATGTAGAAAGTAATAATGTTAAAAATATTGAGATTTTTAATTTTTAGGTTAAAATAAAAATATACATTAAAAAAATGCTCGTTCAAGAAAATGTTATTAAAGAAATTTTTTAAATAGGCTTTTTTAAAATGTATATTTTTATTTATTATAATTTATTTTAGTTTTAAGTTATTTTATATTTATTTAATATTGATAGGTTTTAGTTTAAACCATATAAATTATTATCAATTAATAATTGAGCTCTTTTTCTAGTTTTCTCATCTGATTTTAATGAATTTTCTAAAAATTCAGGATGATTTACTAGAAATTCTTTCATTGTTTTATCAGGGTCTTTAAAAAATTCGCAAAGCATTTGATATTGAGAATCATTAATTATAGATAAATCTAAAGCTTTTTTAAAAAGACTATTATCAACATTTACTAAAGATAGAGCTTTAACACCTTCAGCTTCAATTTTAGCAGTTCCACCTTGCATTCTATCAACTACAACACAAGACCAACACATTTTGGCACCTAAATTTTTAATAGCAGGTATCCATGCTCTTAAATAACTTGATGCAACTGTAACTAAATCAGCAACATGTAAAACTTTTTTATCATCTAAATTATTAACATTAGTTGTGTTAGAAAAATCACTGTTACTTACAACTGTAGATAAATCTTTATAAATTGAAATATGAGGCTTACCTAAAAGATATGCTATAATATTAGAGAAAAACCAATCTCTTCTTTCACCACCAGAAACATAATCAATTTCTGATACATTGATATTATCTTCAATGTATTTTTTCATAGTATCAATTACATTTCTGTAAATTTCATTGTTATTATATTGTTGTAATGCTCTTTCGAATACTTTTTTAGGTAAAGTTATTTTATCATTAAGACATTCATCAATGAAACTTAAGAAATTAACAGCATCTTCTTCATTTCCAAATACGAAATGAGTATTTATAAAATATGGACCTATTTTTCCTGAAGTATACCAAAATGGCTTATTTTCTTCACAAAATCTTATTGCATTTGTTTCAAACAAATATGACATAATATCAGACATAATAATTCCTCCTTTATTTTTATGTGCACATTTTATCGAAAAAAGTTTTTGATGTCAATTATTTTAAGTAAATCTTTTTAAATATGATTTTTATTATAAATATAAGATATTAATTTTCAAATAATAATATTTTTATATTTTTTCGTTATCCCCATTCTAAAAATTCTAACAAAAGTTCTTGCAAACTTTTGAGAATTTTTGAATGGTCCCCACAATTTCACTTTCAAATATAAAAATATTATTATCTCAAAATCAATATATTTTAATATAACTTAAAAAATAGATTAAAAATAATATTTTAATTATATTGAAAATAATTATTTTTAATGATATTATATGTAAAAATTAAGGGAGGGAAAATATAATATGAAAACATTATTAAAAAATGGAACATTAATTGACTATAAAACAAATACATTTGAAAAATATGACATTCTAATAGAAGATGATAGCATAAAAGAAATTGGAAAAGAAATTAAAACAGAAGCTGACAAAACAATTGACTGTACAAATTTAAATATTATACCTGGAATGATTGATATGCACTGCCATTTAAGAGAACCTGGATTTGAGCATAAAGAAACAATCGAAACAGGTAGCAA
>CANQWL010000100.1 GCA_947627555.1 uncultured Clostridia bacterium
AATGATTATTTAGTTGATTATGCTCTATTTTCCTCTCCTTATATGAATGTATGTAGTTCTGGTCATACTTCATATACTACTGCAAGTATTCACCATAAAAAAGTAATTGGCGAATTTTCTGAAGTTTTAAGAAAAAAAGACTCTAATACTTTGTTAAGAGATATGCTAATTAGAAAATTAGAAGATTTAATTGAAAAATATGAATATTTAGACTCTGATTCTCTTGAGCATCTTTCACCTAGTTTACAAGAAAGTATAAAAATAGTTAGAAAACATGAAGAAATGTCCTCTAGACTCCCAAAAGATATATCTAAAAAAAATATTATAGCTTATGCAGAAAAAAAACTACAAAATATAGAACATTTGCAATCTAGTGAAAGTGAAGTAGATGATGCGTTTTCAAAATAATAAAATAACAGAATTTGATATCTTACAAATATTTATTTTGTAAATATGATATTGAATTCTGTTATTTTATTATTTATATTTATACTTATTATTTTAACTTACTAATTGCTAATCCATCTCCAACCTCTAAAATTTCAGTTTGTAAATTAGAATTTTCACTTACCTCTTTAATATATTCTCTTAAATTTCTAACAGCAGTACGTTGTTTATGCTTATTATAATCGCTCATAACATAACCTTTATATAAAATATTATCAGCAAAAATAATTCCACCTGTATTTAGCATTCTTAAAGATTCTTTTAAGAAAAATGGATATTTTCCTTTAGCTGCATCAATAAAAACAGCATCATACTTTTCATTCAAAGTTGGCAAAATCTCTACAGCATCACCTTCATAAAGATTAATCTTATTTTCAACTCCAACTTTTTTAAAATTTTCTTTTGCTTCTTTTATTCTCTCTTCATCTCTTTCTATTGTATCAATTACTCCATCTTCTGCAAGAAACTCGCAGAAACACATCGCTGAATAGCCAACAGCCGCACCAATCTCTAAAATTCTTTTAGGTTTTAATTTATTTAAATATTTCTCCATTATCTCTAGAGTGTCATCCATAATAATTGGTATATGTTCATCTAAAGCTTTTCTCTTTATTATTTCTAATTCTTCTTTATTCATCTTCTTGCTGCTCTTTCTCTTTCTTTAGTATCTAATATTTTCTTTCTTAAACGAATTGATTGTGGTGTTACCTCTACTAATTCATCATCTTGTATAAATTCTATTGCTTTTTCTAATGACATCTGAATTGGTGGAACTAATCTTAATGCTTCATCAGATCCTGATGCTCTTGTATTTGTTAAATGCTTTTCTTTGCATACATTTATTGCTAAATCTTCTCCTCTTGAATTTAATCCAACAATCATTCCCTCATATACTTCAACACCTGGTCCTATAAATAAGTCTCCCTTGTCTTGTGCATTGTATAATCCATATGTTACTGATTTTCCTGCTTCAAATGCTACAATTGTTCCTCTTACTCTTGATACAACTTCACCTTTGAATGGTTCATATGAATCAAAAATGTGATTCATTGTACCTTCTCCTTTTGTATCTGTTAGAAATTCTGTTCTATATCCAATTAATCCTCTTGCTGGAATTTTAAATTCGATTTTTGTATGTCCTTCTTCAGCTGGTTCCATATTCACCATTTCAGCTTTTCTTTTTCCTAATTTTTCAATAACATTTCCTACGCAGTCATCTGGAACATTTACTACTAATCTTTCAATTGGCTCACTTTTTACTCCATCAATTTCTTTGATTATTACCTTTGGACGAGAAACTAATAATTCAAATCCTTCTCTTCTCATAGTTTCTATTAATACTGATAAATGTAATTCTCCTCTTCCTGATACTTCAAATGAATCTGGACTATCTGTTTCTTTTACTCTTAATGATACATTTTTTTCTAATTCTTTGAATAATCTATCTCTTATATGTCTTGATGTAATAAATTTTCCCTCTTTACCTGCCAATGGTCCATTATTTACACTAAATGTCATAGAAACAGTTGGCTCATCAATATCAACAAATGGTATTTTTTCTGGATGGTTAAAATCACAAATTGTGTCTCCAATGTTGATATCTGGAATTCCTGCAAGTTCGATTATATCTCCTGCTTTTCCTTCTTCTACTTCTACTTTATTTAATCCAACATGTGTATATACTTTTGCAATTCTTCCTTGTGTAATCTTGTCCTCTTTTCCACAAATTGAAACTGGCATTCCAACTTTAATAGAACCTCTTTCTACTCTTCCTACTGCAATTCTTCCAACATAATCGTCATAATCAATGTTAGATACTAGCATTTGAGCTGGTCCTTCTTCATCACAATTAGGTGCACTAATTGTGTTTATAATTGTTTCAAATAAACAACTTAAATCTGTTGTTTCTTCTGATAAATCCATTTTTGCAATTCCGTTTTTAGCTGAAGCATATACAACTGGGAAATCTAATTGTTCATCTGTTGCATCTAATTCGATAAACAATTCTATAACTTGATCAACTACCTTTTCAGGTGTTGCTCCTGGTCTATCTATTTTATTAATAACAACAATTGGTTTTAAACCTAAAGCCAATGATTTTTTTAGTACTTCTCTTGTTTGAGGCATAGCACCTTCAAAAGCATCTACTAAAAGCAAAACACCATCAACTGTTTTTAAAACCCTTTCTACTTCTCCACCAAAATCAGCATGTCCTGGTGTATCTACTATATTAATTTTAATATCTCCATGCATAACTGATGTATTTTTAGAAAGTATTGTTATTCCTCTTTCTTTTTCTTGATCATTTGAATCCATTATTCTTTCTTGTACTTGTTCATTTTCTCTAAATACATGACTTTGTTTTAATAAAGCATCTACTAATGTAGTTTTACCATGGTCTACGTGTGCGATAATTGCTATGTTTCTTATTTTTTCGTTGTTCATTTTATTACTCCTCTTTCTCGAGAATTAGGGAACTTTCCTTAAAATGCATTTTTGCAGGGATAAAGGGACACTCCTTCTTTGCCCCTTTTTACTTTTTATATCTTTAATAAAGGTGTGTTCCTCATTCTCTCTTTCGAGGGAATGGAAGGAATGTCCCTAAATCTCTTCTCTTAAAATACTATAAAATTATACTACTATATGTCTTTTTTGTCAAATTTATTTATAGCAATTATGTTTATTTTTATTTTATCTACTCACAAATGTTCCTGATTCTATACTTCCTATTGTAACTGAACCATTTCCTCCATCTCCTGCTTTTCCATATGTTGCATAATTTGTAGAAATTCCTCCTTTTGCTGTAATATTATTTTCATCTGTATTAGTAAATTCTTCTTTATAGAAAATATTGATTGATCCTCCTCCTGAAGATCCTCCTGCATCTTGTCTTCCATTTCCTACTCCATTAGCTTCTATTTTTCCTGTATTATTTATTGAATTTGCTGAAATTATTAAAAGTCCTCCTGTTCCATTTTTTCCTCTTGTCACTTCTTGAGATCCGAATGAAAGTCCTCCGGGATTTCCTACCCCTCCAGCAATTGGAAAACCCGTTGTATATATATAGGATTTTCCTCCTATTCCCCCTTTTTCATCTCCATTCATAGTAATATCATTTATTCTATCATATGCATTATTTGATCCTCCTCCAGAGCCTCCTGAATATGATGTTCCATTTCCACCTTTTCCAGATTTAACTTCATAATGAGTATAATTTGTATACGAATAGACTTTACCACTTCCACCTCCACCTGTTTGTCTTGAATTTTTCTCCACAGATTCTCCATCTTTACCATCTTCATGAGATCCATCTTTAGTGGTACGTTGAACATTTATAGCACTTCCACCTGTTCCTCCAACAGCAGGGACATATTCGTAAGCACCACTAGCATTTTTAAATAAATATACATTTTGTCCTTGAGCATATGCTCCTCTTCCTGTCATGCTTATTGTTCCATAGTTTGTTATAGTTCCTGTACAGTATACAAATAATCCTTTTGGTCCTCCATATCCATTTTCGCTTGCACATGTTTTTAATGTAACTCCTTCCCCTATTGTTAAGTCTCCATTAACTTTTAATATTACCATATTTTTTGCATATTCATTTTCTCTTGCTACATCTGTATATTTATTTCCAAATTCATATACCTTATTATTTAAAATTGAGCCTTCTACTTCTGAATTTCCATCTAAAACTAGAGCTCTGTTATATACTATTGTATCAGTATCATAAGTTACATTATTTATATTTAAACTTACTTGACAAGTTTCAGATATTGCTTCTGTTGCTTCAATTAAGCTATTAGCCGTTGTTATATTATCTGCATTCTTTCTCCATACTGCATATAATGTTATATCTTCCTCTCCTTTTTGGTATGTGTATATTCTTTCATATTCAGATACTATTGAATTATCTTTTTTTGACCAACCATAAAATGTATATCCATCTCTTGTTGGTATCTCATCTATTTTTGCGTTTCTATTTATAATTTCACTTTTAGTTCTATTATTTATATTTGCATCTTCTGAATTTACATCATAATGAATTGTATATCCTGTTCTTTTTTCTATTACTTGTCCACTTGTTGTCGTAACTTTAAATGTACTATCCTCTTTTCCAGTTTCTATATCATAATCTATTGCTACTTTTTGTTTTCCTTCTCCATTATTAATATTTATTATATTATTTTCTTCTCCTGGATATTGTATACTTTTTATTTTTTCACTTTCATCATTAGAAATAAACGTTACAAGGCACTTATTTATATTACTTTGTATACTTTTTATTTCTACATTTATACTTATAGTTTCTTGTTCAGTTTCATTTTTTTTATTTATTATATTTGTAGTTATATAATCTATATTTTTATATATTATTAGTGAACAAAAAATAACTACAAAAATTACTAATAAAATTATAAAAATTAGGAATTTTTTATTCTTTAATTTCATAAATATTTCTCCTTATTTTTCCACAAATGTTCCAGATGCTATACTTCCTATTGTAACTGAGCCATTTCCTCCATCTCCTGCTTTTCCATATGTTGCATAATTTGTAGAAATTCCTCCTTTTGCTGTAATATTATTTTCATCTGTATTAGTAAATTCTTCTTTATAGAAAATATTGATTGATCCTCCTCCTGAAGATCCTCCTGCATCTTGTCTTCCATTTCCTACTCCATTAGCTTCTATTTTTCCTGTATTATTTATTGAATTTGCTGAAATTATTAAAAGTCCTCCTGTTCCATTTTTTCCTCTTGTCACTTCTTGAGATCCGAATGAAAGTCCTCCGGGATTTCCTACCCCTCCAGCAATTGGAAAACCCGTTGTATATATATAGGATTTTCCTCCTATTCCCCCTTTTTCATCTCCATTCATAGTAATATCATTTATTCTATCATATGCATTATTTGATCCTCCTCCAGAGCCTCCTGAATATGATGTTCCATTTCCACCTTTTCCAGATTTAACTTCATAATGAGTATAATTTGTATACGAATAGACTTTACCACTTCCACCTCCACCTGTTTGTCTTGAATTTTTCTCCACAGATTCTCCATCTTTACCATCTTCATGAGATCCATCTTTAGTGGTACGTTGAACATTTATAGCACTTCCACCTGTTCCTCCAACAGCAGGGACATATTCGTAAGCACCACTAGCATTTTTAAATAAATATACATTTTGTCCTTGAGCATATGCTCCTCTTCCTGTCATGCTTATTGTTCCATAGTTTGTTATAGTTCCTGTACAGTATACAAATAATCCTTTTGGTCCTCCATATCCATTGTCACTTTTACATGCAGCTAGTGTTACTCCTTCATTTATAGTTAAATTTCCTTTAACCTTCAATATTACCATATTTTTTGCATATTCATTTTCTTTTGCTACATCTTTAGATTTATCTCCAAATTCATATACATTATTGTTTAGAACTGACCCTGGTACTTGTATACTTCCATCTAAAACTAGATTTCCATTATATACTATGCAATTTGCACTATAAACTTCATTATTTATATTCAAATTCATTTGAGAAGTTGTAGATATATCTTCTGCTATTTCTATCAAACTATTAGATGTTAAATTTGTCACTAATCCTTCTACTACCGCACTTCCTAATTTATAACTATCATCACTATCAGTTACCTGGATTCTATAAGTTCCATTTTTATCTACATTTATTTTTATAATATATTTTCCTTCTTTTTTCTCTGGTATTTCTATATTTTGTCTATTTGATACTATTGTCTTTAAATTTCCATCATAGATTATTGTATATGTAATAGTGGCTTGTGAAAGTTCTTCATTATATTCTACACTTGACTCAATTTGTATTTCTTGACTTTCTGTTCCTTTTCCAAAAGAATTTACAATTTGTAATTTTTCTCTATCTATCTCAAATTTCCAACTATCAACTATTACTATATTTTCATCTGCTACTAACATACCATTTTCACTTAATCTATTATCTACATATTCATTAGGGTTATAACTTTTATCTGTATACTTATCTGATACTAATTGCATCAAAACAAGTTCTAATTTTTCTCTTGCAGTAGCTTCATTATTTTTTTCTGCTGCATTATTTGCTCTTCCGAAGCAATCCATTTTCTCCTGCTAAGGTTGCAATACTCACTCCTGCCAAAATTAATAATACTATTATTGTTATTATTAATGCTATTAATGTTATTCCTTTGTTTGAAAATTTATTATTTTTCTCATTTGTTTCTTTAAAAGTTAAATTCTTTTTTTCCTTCATTTGTATTCCTCCATTTTTTTATTAATTGCTTCACACTATCTTTTAATCTAATAAAATTTTATATAAATTCATTTACTTATTCAAGGAATACAGCTGTTTTTGTTAATAACTTTTTTACATAATGTATAACAAAATAATGACCAAAGAGCACGCCCTTGGTCATTTTATATTTTAATTTATTCTTTTAAGTAAAAAATGTATCTTTTTATAACTTATTGTTTTACTTAATGTAAAGTGCTACACGAAATCCATTGGTAGTATTAGTATTAGGAGCTGTGCGATAAGCACGATAGCATGCAGGGAAACCAGAATACTTGTGACTAGAATCCCCTCCACGAAGCATAAAATACCTATTTGAATTATTAACAAATGCTGCTTCTTGTGACCATTCCCATAAGTTTCCTGCTATATCATATAAATTCTTCTGTTTTACATCTTTTGATGAGCCTGTTGTTAGTAAATATATTGTAGTTGTGTTTGTTTTAAATTCTCCATTTCCAACATCAGTCCAATTATTTCCTGTCTTTTCTGAACCATCACTTTCTATTATTCTATATTTTCCTGATTCTAAAGTTATCGCTTTATCTAAATAATTTCCCCATGGACTTGATGTTAATATCTCATTATTATTACCTGCTATAAATTTCATCATTCCATCCCACATTGTTCCTGTTACTAATCCACTTTGTACATAATCTGTTGTATACATATTATTTGACATTTGTACTGCTGTATCATAATCTGCATGATAATATGGTATTTCATCTGCTTTACTAGATACTTTTCCATTTATTGTATAATCGTTCACTGACCATCCTTGATAAGTCCATCCAGTATTTGTTATATTGCTTCCTATTTCTACATTACTGCTAGAAGTTATTGTTCCTTTTCCTGCTTCATATCTTCCTATATAAAAACCTCCATATTTTTGTATTTGTGGTAATTCTGCAGCTGTTGTTGATATATCGTGTATGCTCCCTGCATCATTTCCATTTGCCAATTTCCAATCTACTTTTTTGTAGTTTTCTATGCTACATGGTATCCATACAAATTGATTTCCTTCTAAATCTTTTGGTATGCCTTTATCTTCTCCTTCAGGATTTTTATAATTTACATATTTATTTTTATCATTTGAATTGTCTGATATTACTACTCCTGTTTCTAACGTTCCTCCTACATAGTAAAAATCATACGGTACTGGAATCTTATTTCCTTGCCCATCTGATACTGCATATACTGACGCTGTTTCTACTATTTCTGTTTCTTTTCCATTTGTTGTATCTACATATCTTATTCCTTTTGTTTTCCATTTGTCGTCTATTTTTACTTCTTTCCCTGCTTCTGTGTTTTCATCTATGTCTGCTAGTTCTCTTTCTCCTGTTACCTCTCCTAATTCTCCTATTGTAAATGGATAGCCATCTACTATTATATCTAATGGTCTTCTTGATGCATTTGCTACTTTTTCTTTTAAGCCTTCTATGTTATTTATATTTTCTTTTAATAATTCATTATCTAAATTTCCATCTGTTCCATATGAGCCCATTACTGCTAGCTTTACTTTTTCCTCTGCTCTTTTATATCTACTTTCTTCTGCTGCATTTTGTGCCCTTCCGAAGCAATCCATT
>CANQWL010000101.1 GCA_947627555.1 uncultured Clostridia bacterium
CAGAAGAAAAAGTAAAGCTAGCAGTAATGGGCTCATATGGAACAGATGGAAATTTAGATGATGATTTATTAAAAGAAAATGTAAATAACATAGAAGGCTTAAAAGAAAAAGTAGCAGATGCATCAAGAAGACCATTAGATATAATAGTAGATAGTTATCCATTTACAATAGGAGAATTAGGAGAGGTAACAGGAGAAAGAGAACTAGCAGACATAGATGAGAACACAGAATCAGGAAAAGAAGTAAAAATAGAAGACAAATGGAAAACAAAAGGAATAAGATATGTGGACACAACAAATGGAGAAGAAACAGAGATAGTAGAAACAGCATCAGTATATGCAGTATCAGATGGAGAAGGAAATAAAGTACCAGTACCGTATGATTTTTATTATGTAGGAGGAACATTAGAAACAGGAGTAGTAATATCAGATAATCAAAATGATAAAAATAAATATGTGAATTATGAAAATAATGAAGATGTAAAAGAAGGTATACCAAAGAATGATTTAGAAGGAAATCAATTTGTGTGGATACCATGTAATATAGAAAACTACAAAAAAGTAGATTGGAAATTGTCAAGTGGAGGTAATGCAAGAAATGCGCTTTATGACACATCAACAACAGCTTCTGAATTACCACAAATAAAAAAATATGGAGGCTTCTATATAGGAAGATACGAAGCAGGGAAAGGAACAATAATTTCTAGTAGTAATGTAGAAATAGGAAGCAATATAACAAATACTGGATGGACTTATCAAGGATGGTCAGTGAACGATTATACAATAAATGGAAAAGTATCTAGTAAAGCAGATGAAATACCATATTATCATGCAGATTATGATACAGCAGTACAAATGTCAAATAATATGTATGACACTGATTATGTGCGCAGTGGACTAGTGACAGGAATAATGTGGGATGCGATGATGAATTTTATAAAAGGAAATGATGATAAAGTTATAAATTCAAGTTCATGGGGAAATTATTTAAATACAGCAATAACTTTAGAATCAGGAAAATATAGAATAATAGGAAATGATGGTTCAGAAACGAGTTCAAATTTATGGAAAGAATTTACAGAATTAAGTGCAAACACAGATACAAATACAAGATACTTATTAACAACAGGTTCGTCAGAACAAGTAAAAAGAAAGAATTTATATGATGTGGCAGGAAACTTATGGGAATGGTCACAAGAAGCAGCATTTTATAATTATAGTAGTCAAACTAGAAATTATATGCATCGTGGTGGGTCTTTCAACGCCGCATACGCGAGTGACCCTGCATGCTACCGTGTTTCATACGCAGCTACTAATAGCGACACGGCCGGTGGCTTTCGTGTTGCACTTTATATTAAGTAGAAAAATAACATTTATATTAAATATAATAAAATAAACAATAAATTGACCAAGGGATTATCTCTTGGTCATATATTATGTAAAAAAGTTATCAACAAAAACAGCTGTATTCCTTGAATATGTAAATAAAATTAGATAAAATTTTATTAGATTAAAAGATGGAAAAAAGCAATCTAATAAAAAATGGAGGAAACAAATGAAGAAACAAAACAATTTAACTTTTAAAGAAATAATTGAAAAAAATAATAAATTTTCAAACAAAGGAATAACATTAATAGCACTAGTAATAACAATAATAATTTTATTAATTTTAGCAGGGGTAACAATAGCACAATTAACAGGAAATGGACTTTTTGAAAAAGCAAAATTAGCAAAAGAAAAATATGAAAATGCTCAAGCAAATGAAATAGAAAAAGTAAATAATTTATCTAGTGAAATAGATTTATTTACTAGTAGAAATGTTAATACAAATGATGATTTGAAATTAATAGAATATGTTAAAGAAACTAATATATTAATATCAAATGGTGCAACAGCTGCTAAAGAAGATGTGGAATTACAAAATGGTAAATATTTAATGATTGTAAGTACAAAAATTAGCGATTATAAACCTGAAATAAGCTTAATAGGAGATGATTCTATAAGAGAAATTACTCCAATGCTATCTTATAATGGTAACGGTGAAGAAAATAGGGATGGTTATCACTCACGGAAGAGGATCTGGTAAAACAGCAGTATATGTAGTAACACTTACAGAAACAAAATCATTAACTGTTTCTATATCAGGGTATACAGCAAATGGAACGACATATAATGCAATAGGCAAAATGGGAATATATAAATTTATTTAATTTATATTTTTTATATCATATTACTTATTATGATAAAAAAAAAGCATGACAAAAAGACTTATTACTTTTAAAATGTTTTAAGACAAAAACTAGCTTCTAAATTGTCTATAGAATTTTTGCCAACATAAACTTTAAATTCACCAGGTTCTACAACAAAATTCATATTATCATTATAAAATTTCAACATATCCAAAGTAATTTCGAATGAAATTACTTTTTCTTCATGTTCATTAAAAAATACTTTTTTAAAATCTTTTAATTCTTTTATAGGCCTTACAACATTTCCAAATAAATCTTGTATATAAAGTTGTATAACCTCGTAACCCGAAAAAGCAGAATTGTTTTTAACTGTAACAGAAACTTCAATAAAATCATTTTCTGTTGAAGTAATAATATTTTTATTTAGTGTTAAATTACTATACTCAAATTTCGAATAAGATAGTCCGTATCCAAAAGGATATAATGGTGTTTCGGAGATATCTTGATATCTAGATGTAAAACGATAATTTGGAATAATTGCAGGTCTACCAGAAGAATAGTGATTATAATAAATAGGAGATTGACCAGTTACTTGTGGAAATGTCATATTAAGCTTTCCAGAAGGATTTGTTTTACCATACAATATATCACAAATTGCTGAGCCTCCTTCTGATCCAGGAAATCCTACCCATAACATAGCAGATACTTTTTCTGTTATTGATTTTAAAGCTAATGGTCTTCCACTTAATATAATTGCAACAATAGGCTTATTTAGAGCATAAAGGCTATCTAGTAAATCTTGTTGAATTTTTGGAATTTCAATATTGCTTCTAGATGCACCTTCTCCTGATTGTTTATAATGTTCTCCAATTGCTAAAATTATGATGTCAGATTGTTTAGCAACTACAACTGCATCTTCAATTTGTTGTTTAATTGTTTTTTCTTCATTAGGAACAGGAGGTTTTCCTTCCATAGATAAAATATTATTTATTTCATCTGTTTCTAATATAGGACAACCACGAGAATAAAGAATATCTGTTGTGGATAAAAATTCTGAGATACTTTGTAAAATTGTT
>CANQWL010000102.1 GCA_947627555.1 uncultured Clostridia bacterium
ATTGCACTTCTGCGGCGTTGTCGGACGTCAGCTCGACGTTGACGATGCATCAAGAAGACCATTAGATATAATAGTAGATAGCTATCCATTTACAATAGGAAAATTAGGAGAGGTAACAGGAGAAAGAGAACTAGCAGATATAGATGAAAACACAGAAGCAGGTAAAGAAGTAAAAATAGAAGATAAATGGAAAACAAAAGGAATAAGATATGTAGATACAACAAATGGAGAAGAGAAAGAGATAGTAGAAACAGCATCAGTATATGCAGTATCAGATGGGCAAGAAAATAAGATTCCAGTGCCATATAATTTTTACTATGTAGGGGGAACATTAGAAACAGGAGTAGTAATATCAGATAATCCAAAAGATAAAAATAAATATGTTAATTATAAAAATAATGAAGATGTAAAAGAAGGTATACCAAAGAATGACTTAGAAGGAAATCAATTTGTGTGGATACCATGTAGTATAGAAAATTACAAAAAGGTAGATTGGGGAAAGGATAAAAGAAATGCACTTTATGACACATCAACAACAGCTGCAGAATTATCACAAATACAAAAATATGGTGGATTTTATATAGGAAGATATGAAGCAGGAAAAGGAACAATAAGATTTGGTAGTGGTGAACAAATAGGAGATAATATAACACATTCAGGATGGGAATATTCAAATTGGTCAATAAATAGTAATACAATAGATGGAAAAGTATCTAGTAAAGCAGATGAGACACCATATTACCATGCAGATTATGATACAGCAGTACAAATGTCAAATAATATGTATACAACAGATTATGTACAAAGTGGATTAATAACAGGAACAATGTGGGATGCAATGGTGAAATTTATAGCAGATGATGATGGAATAGTAACATCAAGTTCATGGGGAAATTATATAGATACAGAAATAACCTTAGAATCGGGAAAATATAGAGAAATATCAAGCGATGGATCAGAAACGGCATCAAAGGTATGGACAGATGGTTTAGGATTTAAAACAATAAAAAACACAAGATACTTATTAACAACAGGTTCGTCAGAACAAGTAAAAAGAAAGAATTTATATGATGTGGCAGGAAACTTATGGGAATGGTCACAAGAAGCAGCATTTTATAATTATAGTAGTCAAACTAGAAACTATATGCCTCGAGGTGAGTCTTTCAATGACTCATACACAAGTCACCCTGCATGCTACCGTGCTTACAGCGCAGCTATCTATCCTTACACGCGCTTCGGGTTCCGAGTCGCACTTTACATTAAGTAGAACTGAACACTTACAGGCGATTCACTATAACATATAACGAATATAATAAGAAAAGAGTTATAAAATGGTATAAACAAAAAAAGAGATGAGAGAATGGGGAAAATTCCCATTCTCTCATACTCTTAATTTTTTTATAATTTTAATTTCATTATATAAATTATCAATTATTTGCTTTCTAGTTTTATAAGCTTCTTTATATTGTTCATAAATAACATTGGCATTTTCTAAAGTTTCATCAGGTTTTAGTAATAATTTAATACCCTCATAATAATAATTCTTATCTTTATCTTTTTTTGCATGATT
Organism: uncultured Clostridia bacterium; assembly: GCA_947627555.1. Lineage (GTDB taxonomy): Bacteria > Bacillota > Clostridia > TANB77 > CAG-508 > CAG-269. The sequence goes on from CANQWL010000102.1 coordinate 1,571, forward strand.
CATTTTATCTATATATTTATTAATTTGTTCCCATCTTTTAATATTTTGTTTTAATTCATCAATGTAGCTTTGAGTAAGAGAAATTTCATATCCTATATCATCAATAACAACTTTGAATAAGGTTCTAACAATTACAGGATTATTTTTTCCTAATTTAGTATTTTCTGCAACTGTAGTTAAAGCATCTGATTTTTTTGTTTTTGATAAAGGCTTTGTATCTTCAATTAATATTTTTAAAGTATCTGAAATTCCAATATGTGATTTATATTGTCTTTTGCTAACAATTGCATCATACTCATCAGCTACACGAATAATTTGAGCTTCATATGGAATATCTTTTTTAGTTAATCCATTTGGATATCCGGTTCCATTTAATGCTTCATGATGATATAATGCACCATTGGCATAAGGTCTAAGTTCTAAATCTTTCATGCACATATTATATCCTAAAGTTGTATGAGTTTTCATAACATCATATTCTTCATTAGTTAATTTTCCAGGTTTTTGTAAAATTGAAGAAGGAATAAATAATTTTCCAATGTCATGTAAATATGCACAAATTGTACAATATTGAGTAAATCCCTTATCACAATGTAAATATTCACATAGTCTACATGTAAGACTTGCAACATTTTCACAATGTTTTCTTGTGAATACATCTAAACTATCTAGCATATTTAATTGATATCTCATACTTTGATCTAAGTTATATGATTTTAAACTTGTTTTATCATAAAAATCGAATGTATCGTTTGCCATAAATAATCTCCTTTATTTAGTATTAAATTAATAATAACATTAAGATAATTAAAATTCAAGAGGAAATTTTTGACCAAGGGTGACCAAAGGAACATATCTCTTAATCAAATTAAAACTAAAAATTATAAATTATTGATATTTACATATAAATGTGCTATTATATAATACATAAAACACATTATAATGGAGGAAAAAATGTATAGAACAAAAAATTGTGGAGAATTAACAATCAAAAATATAAATCAAATAGTAGAACTTTCTGGATGGATACAAAAAATAAGAGATTTAGGTGGAATGATATTCATAGATTTAAGAGATGAATTTGGAATTACACAAGTTGTAATTAATGATGAGAAATTACAACAACAAGCAAAAGAATTTAATACAGAGAGTTGTATCCACATATTACGGAGAAGTTGTGGAAAGAAGTAGTAAAAATGCAAAAATTTCAACAGGAGAAATAGAAGTTGTTGCAAAAGAAATAGAGATGTTAGGAAAATGCAAAAATGTACTTCCTTTTGAAATTAATACAGATCAAGAAGTAAGAGAAGACTTAAGATTAGAATATAGATTTTTAGATTTAAGAAACGAAAAATTGCATAATAATATATTATTGCGTTCTAAAATATTAAAAACATTAAGAGATAAAATGGATGAATTAGGATTTACTGAAATTCAAACTCCAATTTTAGCAAATTCATCACCAGAGGGAGCAAGAGATTATTTAGTACCAAGTAGATTAAACCCTGGAGAATTTTATGCGCTTC